>CAXBSB010000319.1:0-6345 GCA_963977965.1 uncultured Schlesneria sp. | reverse complement strand
CTCATGGCGGTAGAGATACCCGTGGTAGTGTTGTGTGGATTGACACTGATGGTCCCTGGCCCTGTGACAAACTTCAGTCCGTCGAAGGTCACTTCCTTCTTGGCCACGAACGTGTGATTTCCCTGAGTGTAAACCGTGGCTTCGCTGGTGACGCCGACGGTGTTCGACTGAATCGTTCCGTTCAGAGTCAGGTCGAACCGGGCATTACGATTACTGGGTCGCAGGTCGAACGTCACCCGAGTAGCGGTGGTTTGATTTCCGCTGACGTTGGCTCCGAGCACGAAATCGGTGACGGGGCCTCGCTCTGTCCGAGCTTCGGACATCAGTCGATTCAGGAATTCTTCCGTCGCAACGATTCGAACGTTGTAATTGAAGATGTGCCGCTGCAGAAGTGCGGAAAGTCGGTCCCCACCATCGGCAGCGACCTTACCAATTGCGGTGAATGCTGCACGGGCCTTAACGGCATCTTCACTGGAACGAGTCGCGGCATAGCTGTCAGCCGCTTCCAGGAGTGCCTTCAGCTGAGCTCGCAATTCTTTTTCATCTGGCTTAGGCGGCTGCCAGGCCACTGCTGCCAGGTAGCTGTCGAGTGCATTCTCGTAGTTGACGAAGGCAGGACGGCCGAGGAATTCTTTCTGAGTTGCATCTGACAACCCGGCACGCCCGGCGATCCGATCCTTCGCTTCGCGAACCATGGTGATCGTGGCTTCGCTGGCAGGATCAGCGGTCAATCCTTTCTGGAGTGCGTCTGCTTTGACATAGGGAATCCACAACAGTCCGTTGGGAATCCCGGTGAGATAGCCTTTCAGCTCGTTGATGGTAGTCGTCACCAGCTTGCCATTTTCAGTAAGCTTGATGCCTCGAACCTTTTGCGGATCGAGTTCCAGTGTGTCCAAAGCACCTTCTGCAAAATCGACACGCTGCGACAACCGTGATCGCATCAGGACCAGAGGAGCCAGCAACGACTTGTATCGTGGATCATCGATCGCACGCTGCATTACATCGAGTTTGGACTTCAGAACGCCCAGTGCCTCACGCTGACCAGCCGCATCAGCTGTTTCCAGCTTCGCGTAAAACTGCGAAACGATTTCTGCAGTTTGCTTCGACCATTCGGCCCAGTTGCCATCCAGTCGTGCGAACTCTTCCGCACTCAATTCGGGCGGAGCCGTATTCGGGAAAATTCCCCGCAGTCCGATGCTGGCGAGCTTTGCGGTTTCTTCGACAGCCCATGTACCAGTCGCCACGCCGGCCAGCACACTCAGTACTGCGGCGCCACGAGCCAGGATACTTCGACGCCAGAACTTCAATCGTCCGGTAGACGTGTCCTGCTGGGTTTGTTTCGTCATGTCGTCACTCCGTTGAAAGATTCTGGTCCGTCGAGAATTTCTGGACGGAAATCGAGATGGTGGATCCAGGCTGATTCGTCCCTGAGCTACTATTGGCCCTTGTCGTTATCGTCCACCAGCCTTGTGTGGGCGTATACCGTCACTCGCGGACCGTACCAGTCCCCGCGCGAATCACTGGCCCACATGCATTTTCAGACTGGCCGACAAAATCGATTTAATCGGCACAATCCTCCGCACTCACCCAGTCTACCTGCTTGGGCTATTTCGGGCAATCTAAGACTTGGACCGTCTTTTCCGCGAAAATCAATAAAACAAATGTTGACTTTCATTTTGTGAAACTTAAAATGACATCCGGCATCAATTTTATTCAGGTTTCGAAATGACGCCAGAGCTCCAGCGAACGCCGTGGATCGATCGACTCGGTGACGAAGACAAAAGCTTTCTGAAGCGATTTGTCCTTGCCTCCGGGTCCCTCAAGGCCGTCGCTGAAGAATATGGAATCAGTTACCCGACGGTCCGACTACGACTCGATCGTCTGATTGAGAAGATCAAGATTTTCGACAGCGAACAAGTTGTCAGTGAGTTTGAACGACAACTTCGAGCCCAGCACATCGATGGCAAGATCGACCATGCCACGATGAAGCAACTGCTGGATGCTCATCGCGCTGAACAGACACGCCTCAGACAAGAACTGTCAGGTAACGGAACCGGTACCTGACTATTGCTGGCTCCCAAGACGACAACTTCGAGCGTTGCCGATCCAGGTGCGCACTTAAGTTCATCAATTGGTTCCGTCCCTACTGCGGAGAATATCCGAATGAATCGTTGCCTCAACCAGATCCTGACAGGCGCACTGATGGGATTGAGTTTCTTCGTCGCAAATCCTTCGATCGCAGAAGATCACCCCGCTCCAGTAACGACTTTCCAGTGGGAGAAACTGAAGGCCGAAGAAAAGCTGAAGTCGGGTGAGGTCGTCGACGGAAAGGAGGGGCAATCGAGCTGGCTGAAAATCGTGAATACCGATGCCGGGTTGCGATCCATCCCCTTATGCGTGATTGATGCACCTGCTATTACAACCCCCAGCTACGCCGTCCGGGGCCGAATCCGATACGAAAATGTCACGGGTGTTGGTTTTCTGGAAATGTGGAACCATTTCGGTGCTGGTGAGCAGTATTTCACTCGGACGATGGGTACCGATGGACCAATGCAGATGGTGACCGGAACATCTAAGGAACGTGACTTCGAACTACCGTTTCATACCGGGGGACAGGCACCAGCACCAAAGAAACTGGTCCTGAATCTGGTACTCAATGGGCCGGGCACTGTCGAAATTGGTCCATTAGAACTGGTCTCCATTGAACCGATGGCAGGCCTGACGGGGGGATCCGAATGGTGGAGTGGCCAGACAGCCGGATGGATTGGTGGTCTCGGCGGCGCAGTGATCGGAATCCTGGGGGCAGCAATTGGAGTCCTGGCCGGAATGGGTCGTGCGAAAAAGCTCATCCTGGCGATGTCCGCACTGGCAACGGTCGTTGGAGTTTTCGCAGTGGCATCGGGAATCTACGCCGTCATTATCCATCAACCCTATTCGGTGTACTACGTCTTGTTGATGCTCGGCGGCTATTTAACACTCGGTGGAATCACCTGCCTGATCGTGATCCCCTATCAATTCAGAATGCGCGAGCTCCGTCGGATGCAGGCACTGGATGCATGAACGCTAGATCAAGATCCGCTGGAAGTGACTTCGCTATTTCACGGTCAATTGCCATGACACTCCGAAGCGATCTGTTACCCAGCCGAATCGACGGCTGAAGCCGTAGTTTGCTGCTGGCATCAAGACCTGTCCATTCGCTGACAATCGATCGAACAACAGGTCCAGTTCGGACTCGTCAACGCAATCCACGACAAGCGAGATCGACGGGGTAAATCCGAACTGGTGCTTGATCGGGCTGTCGATACAAGACATCCGCTGGCTTCCCAGCTTGAAACTCGCAACTTTGATGGACTCTTCGGCACCCATCTCGCCCGGCCCATAACGTTGGATTTCAACGATCTCTGCGTTCTTGAAGAGCGAAACGTAAAAGTTCATCGCCTCCTCAGCATGGCCTTCGAACATCAGCAACGTTGAAAAGTCTTGTGCCATTTTTTCTCGTGTTCGCGTCGATGGTTCAGGGTGCAGTCAACAGGCCTTTGTAGGTCGGTGTTCGATCCAGGCGGCCCGCGGAACAAGCGTCCCCGACCCGCGAGGTGCCCGCTACGAATTCAGTACCACTGCAATCTGTGACTTCGTGACCGGCTGAATGACACCCTTTTCCGTAATCAAAGCCGTGATGTTGGCCGCCGGCGCAACATCAAACGCGGGATTGTATGTGTCACAACCATCCGGGGCAGTTTGTCGGCCGAACGCATTCGTGATTTCACTGGAAGCACGCTGTTCAATCGGAATTTGGTCACCGTTCTCGATGGTCAGGTCAAAGGTGCTCGACGGAGCCGCAATGTAAAACGGAATGTTGTGTGCCTTGGCAAGTACTGACAGCGAGTAGGTTCCAATCTTGTTGGCCGAGTCTCCGTTGGCAGCGATCCGATCAGCCCCCACAATAACCGCCTGAACTCGTTGCTCTTTCATGACCCAGCCAGCCATCGAATCGCAGATCAACTTGACGGGAACCTGCCGCTGCATCAATTCCCACGCCGTTAAACGGGCTCCCTGCAACAAGGGACGCGTTTCATCGGCATAGACTTGCAGTGACGGATTTTCTCGAGCCGCAGCGAAGATCACGGCCAGTGCTGTTCCATCCCCCGCTGTGGCCAGTCCCCCAGTATTGCAGTGCGTCAGGACACCAGAGCAGTTGCGCAGCAGTGGAAGTCCATGACGTCCGATCGCCGCACACATTTCGCGGTCTTCCAGTTCGATCGCTCGTGCTTCCTCAAGCAGTCGAGACAGCAAGTCGGCTGGAGACAGATTCGCCGCAGCACTCGCGGTTCGACGCATCCGGTCCAGCGCCCAGAATAGATTGACCGCTGTGGGACGACTTGTGGCGAGGTAATCGAGAACATGATTGAGTCGGGCACCGAATTCCGAGCTTGTCCCCTGCACTGCTGACTGTGCTCCGACAATGACCCCGTAGGCTGCAGCAACTCCGATGGCCGGCGCTCCACGAACGCGCAAGGATTTGATTGCCTCCCACACCGTTTCGACCTGATTCAAATTGAGTTCACGGTATTCGACTGGCAGAACTGTCTGGTCAATCAGTTTCAAGTGGCCTGTTGCGGCGTCACCTGTCCAGGCGACTGCAGGTTGAGCGGTCATGAGAATCTTTCGACGAATTGCACGGTGGCAAGACGAATTCCAGGGTGGCAAATTGTAAATGGAAACAGATCAGGTGGCCGGGCGGATCGACTTGCGAAGCCTTGTAAAAACGGTGCAAACGCTTCATTGCCGATCCGGCTGCAGCCACCTCAAACTGAAAAAACAGAGGCGGACGACATGGCTGCCGCGCTCATTCCAGTTCTTACTTCAGCGGGGAATAATCGGTCGGGACCAGGAATTGTGATTCGAGCTTTGAGACGATCTTGCCATCTTTCTCGGAGGCATCGCGAGCAGCAGTCCATTCGGGATCTTTGCCGAACGCGGCAAACGACGCACGGGCCGCTTCCTGACTCTTGTGAGCCAGCAGATAGACCAGCTTGTTGGCGACCGGCTTTCCATCCTTATCGATTTCTGTGCAGTAAATGACGTTCTTCATGCCGTGCTTTTCGAACAGCTTCATGGTGTGATTCTTGAAGCGATCGTTCAGAGCTGGCAACCTGCCGTCGTGCGTGTAGTACGTACGCAGTTCATAGACAAGGTTGGCAGCTTCTTTGGAGTCGGCCCGCAGGGATGCAGTCGTCCATCCCAGAATCATTCCCAGTGTCAGCGCAGCAGCAACGGTCAAGTTTCGTTTGCAGAACATCAGTCATTTCCCCAGATGATCATTCGGAATCGTGTCACGCCCGTTTTGGGGCACCGCCCCGAATGATATCCATCAGCGCACGGGAGTTCAGCCGACAGGAAGAGAATCTCAGGGCAATCATTTTTTATAAAGCAGGGTGGGGACATCGTTACCCAGATCTGTGTCTCTCGGTTGGGTGGCGATGTCGCAAGCATCGGCTGTTTGTGGGCTGAAGGCCCACAGGGAATGACACGTTTTGAAAAACTCAAAGTGCCACTGAACGACCTTCACAACGCAGGGTGGAACCAGCTCGCTTCGAGCACGGGCCCACCGTCAGGAATCATTGAGCGTCGTGGTTATGGAATTCTTCCCACCGCTGCCATGCATAGTCCCATTCCATCCACATCCGCATCACCGACCACATCAGACGCATCTTGGAGAGGTGTTCGGGAGGAATTCGAGTCTGCTGTGACACAGATTCTTTCGCGGCATTGGCCAATCCCCACCGAATGCCTAGCTGCCGACAGATTCCATCTGCCGACAAGTCTGGATCGGCGTCTTCCTTCGTATATCCGGCGCCGTTGGCGGTCACAAACAATTCGAACAATTGACTCCGATACGGATCAATCTCAAGCGGCTTTGTTGATCGTTCTGCGTCGAGGATCAATGCTTCGATGCGGTCCAGAATTCGGTCGGCCAAGGTCAACGTCTCATCAAGGGAAGAGGTCATACGAGAATCCTGTGTGCTGGAATCTTACTCGCTGATCAGAATACCAGTCGTCCCGGTCCAGCGGAAGCAGTCCGCGCAAGACATCCCAGAGTCGAATTCCGTTTCGATCAACTTCTCGCTCCCGAGGAACAAAACGTCGGAATTGGTTCCGACGTGATCGCATTTCGGCGCGAAGGCCAACGATGTGAGGCATTTTTGCAGGCTAGAAATTGGGATTTCCATGAGTGGAGTGGCGACGGCAATGCCTACGTTCTCTCCTGTTCGGAGTACTTGATATGACGAGATCTGGCCTTGATCCTTGTTATCAATGTCTTCAACTCCAACGGAGTTGCGTCTT
>CAXBSB010000318.1:0-6349 GCA_963977965.1 uncultured Schlesneria sp. | reverse complement strand
CCATCAGCCGCTGGGCGCTAGCCCACGGTTCGAATTGTCGTAAACGGTATCGACTCTGGCGCGAACTGAGCACATTAATTTGAAATCGCGTGGGAGGCAAAGGGACGTCGTGCCCTACTGCGTGACTGGCAGAAAGGACTCGGAAAACCGAATGATACAACTTCAGATTGAACGTCGACTGGATTCAACCAATGCGTGGTCCCGCCACAAGACATTAGTCGCGCGGCTTTGCGACGTGCCCGCGACAACGATTTTTCAGGATCAGAGGGAATTACTCTTCGAATCCCTTTCAAATCTGGAGCTTCCCCCACATCGGTCGTTGCTGAATACCGTTCGAAGTGCGGGCGACCTGTCATGCAGTCCCGGTGAATCGTGGGGACACATGGTGGTGCAGATTGCAGCCGATCTGCAGTTCGCGGTGGGACTGCCTCGCTTTCGTGGATATGTTCAGCTCGCCGAAGAAGATACCGTCGTGATTGGGTTGGAATGCCTGGAGTTTGAAGTGGCTGTTGCCGCTTTGCAGGCTGCCGTTGGCATGATCAATCAGTTGCTGATAACGGGAACTGCTGACGCCGCTGCTGCGCTGAACAGCGTGCAGACTGCTGATGAACAATACTCATTCGGTGATGCGACAGGTCCCATCGTCGCTGCGGCTCGTCGTCGAGGGCTTCCTGTCCTGCGACTGGACGACGAAAGTCGAGTTCAGTTTGGGGAAGGGGTTCATTCGCGTCGTATTCGCAAGGCTGCGATGGATACGACGGGCTTTCTGGCTGAGCAGGCATCCACCGATAAGGCCTTTACAAAACACCTTTGGTCAACACTCGGCATTCCCGTCGCACAGGGGCGAGTTGTCGTCGATCCTGATGATGCGGTACGTCTGGCCGAGCAACTCGGATGGCCCGTCGTCGTCAAGCCACTCGATTCTGACTACAGCAACGGCGTCACATTGAACGTCCGCGATCCTGCCAGCGTTCGAACGGCCTATGAAACGGCTCGCCAGGAAAGCGAGTCTGTTATGGTCGAGCGAACTTTACTGGGAACCGTCCATCGGTTCCTGATCGTGTCTGATCGAGTTGTTTCGGTGGTTCGTCGTGACCCAGCAGGCGTTGTCGGAGACGGGCACCGTTCGATTCGTGAACTGGTCGAATGTGAAAACCAGTCCCCTCGTCGCGGACCAGACTACCGCTGGCCGCTGCATCTCTTGCAACTTGCGTACGAAGAATTGGCGTATCTGGCCGAACAGGGACTGACCACCGATTCGATTCCCACTCAAGGCCAGCGCATTGAATTGCGTCGTGAGCCCTACCTGACATCAGGAGGCGAAACTCACGAAGTTCTGGATCAGGTCCATCCCGAGACGTTGACCATCGTTCGCGATGCAGTACGAGTCGTCGGACTCGACCTCGCAGGAGTCGATCTGATTGCCCGCGACATCTCGATTCCCCTGGCGGAACAGAAAGGTGGTTTACTGGAACTGAATGCACAGCCCGCCATCTGCCTGCACCTGGCACCATTCAATGACAAACCACAGCCCGTCGGGGAAGCGATCATCGACTCGATGTTCCCTGACTCTGCTACGGGACGCATTCCCTTAATCGTGGTTGTGGGGAGTCCAGTCCCAGGTGACCTGCAATCGTTTGCCGAGGCTGGCAGGTGTGCCGGAAAAATCAATGCCGTTTCAACATCCACGCTAACGCAGATCCAGAATCGAAAAGTTCTCCCACGTACGGACCGACCTTTTGACCGACTGGCGGCGATGAATCTACATCCAAGGACGACTGGATCCTGTTTGGCGGCGTCAGCCGAGTCTTTGCTTGCGAATGGTTTGGGAAGTGACCACTGCCAGATGCTGATCCTGGCAGATTCGTCGCGGATCACCCCGAATCTTGAGTCCGAACTGGATGGTCTGCTACTACGACTGCTGTCGATCTGTGAAACTTGCCTGGTCAATTGCGACGATCCTGTCTGGGTCACCAGAGTCACACCCGGTGAGCCTTCTGTTGTGCTCGTCAGCACGACCCTTGACCCCCTGCTGCGACGCCATCTGGACGCTGGTGGAAGAATCATCACTCGTGACGGCGATGATCTGGTTCTTCGGTCGGGTGTTGGCGAATTGATTCGGTGTCCTGCACCTGAGGTACCGACAGAGGGAAGTTACGAGTTGCTGATCAAAGCTGCATCGCTTCTGGATTCCCGGATCATCCCGGAACGAATGATATCGGCCCCGCACCTGTCTTGATCAGGTTTGCCAGCCCGGGACGATCACGGCACGTGACTGACATGTCGCGTGCCATTCCGACGCAAAATCTGCGGCGACGACAAACTTACAAACTCCAATTGCCAGACTTTCGGTCTTTACGTAACATCCCGCCCCGCGCCAACCAGGATGGCTTGGCGAGGCCTAATTCGAGTGTCGTGCTGATCTGTTCTCGAGCTTCAATTTGTGAAACTCGACGGGTCTTCAGCATGAATTCGATCGGCCTGGGCTTGATGTGAACCGACGGATTTCGGACGAGGACGACCCATGCGGTCAGTTCATGGAACATTTGCCACATTGCTGTTGATGGTCCCGGTATTATCAATACCTGCCTTGGCCATCTTTGGTATCCCTCAATTCGCACCGGTGGTTGCATCGCCACTGGACGAAGGGGCCAAAAAAGCGACCGAACGTCGTGTCGGACAGTCGGCTCGGCAGACAAATGACAACTTGGAAGACTTTGAGGATGCTCCTCTGTTTGGATCGGAACCTGACGAACCGGGTTCGGAGACTCCGCCAGGACGTATTGGCGATTCCGTTCCCATCGCTCGGCCCCGGCGGTCCAGTCGAGATAGTAAGGCAAGACAGAACGCTGAACCCAAAACGCAACCGCGTGGGAAAATGCCCCCCTCAAAAGGTGGCTGGTTCGATGAATTTGAGGAGGAACCTCAAACAGAGCCAGAGGTATCCCGCAATGCGCCTTCGCCCGGCTTCGATTTCCGTGACAACCCACCCTCATCACGATCACAACCGGGCGATCTGTCACGCGGACCCAAAGCTTTTCAGCGCCGTCGCGAACAACAACCGGAGCCAGCCCCCAAGGGGCCGAACGCTCTGGATATCGAACCACTGACCTGGCAATCGGCCGTTCGCAAGCTGAATGAACTCGAAATTCGTAATTTCCGCCTGCAACCGGGACATCGTGAAAATCAGTTCCTGTTCATCTGCTCGTATACCCCCAGCGATTCACCCCGGCTGTCGTATCGATACGAAGCGGAAGCGGATGAACCGCTGAAGGCCGTTGAAAAAGTTCTCGAACAGATTCTGGAGAGTCAGCAGCGCCGGTAGCGAAATTCGTCGGTGATGGTCTGATCGTTGCGAGTTCGTTTGAGCGATCCCCCGCTTTGAGCAAGATAAAATCGACTCATGTATCATCGCTCCCCCCTCTCACTGCCTGACTTTGGCTGGAAATCGTCGCCAGTCGACGGGCGCCGTTGGGAATTCTTTACGCGCCGTGAGGATGGTCCCGACGTTGTTCCAATGTCGGGAGTTGATCCTGCTTGCGTGCGTACTCCCAAGATGGCACGTGCGGAAGCCGCCTTGCTTGTCTCAGATTCGCCACTGACGATCCGACGTCTGGTTCAACTGGCAACGCTGGCAGATATCGCTGAGGCCCGTGAACTGATTGAGCAATTAAACATTGCTTACGACCGGGCTGGCACCGCATTTCGAATTGAGCGGGTTGCCAGCGGATACCGCATGTTAACTCGCCCTCACTTCGCCTTCTGGCTCGGCAAAGTACATCACCGACAGGCCGAACTGAAACTGTCGCCGACTGCCCTGGAAACATTGGCAATCGTTGCCTATCGCCAGCCAGCCACACGTGCCGAGATTGAATCCATTCGCCGTGTTCAATGTGCTGAAATGCTGAAACAATTGATGGATCGAAGTCTGGTTCGCATCTGTGGTGAAGAAAACTCCCTCGGTCGCCCATTCCTCTATGGGACGACTCGCCAGTTTCTGGAAATGTTTGGCTTACGCGATCTTGATGATCTGCCAAATGCTGAAACCCTGCGAAAGAGAGTCGCGACCCCGTCCCTGTTTACTGAAACGGAATCTGATGAGACAGGTGAAGAATCCAGCGAAGAGGACGCAGCGTAGCTTGTGGAAAGATGTGCTTGCCAGCTTCTGATCATGATCTGGCATCACAATGTCATTCACCGCGGGTGACGATTTTTTCGGTGAAATCTTGAGGTGTGAACCTGTAATCTTGATCGCGAAGCGATCGCAGAACGTAGCCGGGGGTTGCAGCGAAGCGGAAACCCCCGGAACGGAATCACCTCGGTATAAGCATCCTGTAGGGATGCCAGAAAGCTCAACTTCACGGCTGAATTAGTATCGATACACGTCGTTTTTGATTGATTTCCCTCAAATCCCAATTGAGTGAACTCTTGGGTGACACGCTCTTGATGTTGCGAATCCATTCGATTGCACGCCCTCGAATCAGTCCTTCCGTTCCCAGCCAGATCGAGACATCTTCTCGGTCGATTTGAATTTGACTCGCTCGTGGTCGATCGAGGTGATGACGAGTTTCTCTTCCCGGTCGGCAAATCGCAGATTCAATGTCGTTCCTTTGACCTTCCACGTGAATCGCTCGGGCTTCTGTTCAGGATCAATCCCGCCAGGCCCCACCACCAATTCTGTACCGGTTCCGTCCTCTTTCAGAACAACGGATGAATCGCATGGATACCACCACTCGCCTAAAAGAGCGCGGGGTGAGATATCCAGGTGGACATCGGGATGAATCCGAAAGCCACGCATCAACCAGGAAGCATTCTCGGGACTGGTGCGGTCCAGATTCTGAATCCGCCATTCCCCGTCTTCCTTCAGAAGTTCGGCATAGATGACTTCATCACTGTCCAGAACTGATTTCAGAATCGTAAACGGTGCGGCAACGACCAGAGCCCGGCTTTGCGTCGAAAACTCGTAAAACGGGTGAAGTCGTTCCGGGATATTCAATTTATCAATGTTCATGTGCAGAGAATCAGTCGCATCAACGGCTTTCAATTGATCCGCAATCTCCGTCTGACGGACGCTCATCGCCTTAAAGTAGGCAACGAAGATTTCACGCGGCGAATACTTGGGTTCGCTTCCGAAAGCGTTGGTAGCGCATAACATTGCACACACAAGAACAGACCATATTTTCATTGCTGATTCCTGACGAGTTTCTTTTCCATGACCGAAGCACAGACGACGGATCACGGAAGTTAGTTCCCGGAATTGCAACGAATATCAGAATTGCTGTCTGGTCGGCAGGCGGAAGTGCGTTTCTAGACCTGCTGAAATGAGTGGCGTGAGCCACTGAAGGGCTCGCCTGGATTACTGAGTCAACTGACGAATGCCAAATGTGCCACTCGAAGGATTGTAGATCTCGTCTCCTTTGGCGTTGTTCACAAGGATCGAGTTGCCATTGTTGACCACATTGGGAACTGTTCCTGACGTCGTCACTTTGTGCACATAGAAACTTCCACTTGTGTTGGCAGCAGTGACTGTCACTGATCCAATTGTGGTCGTACCCGCCATCAGCGAATAGGTCTGTTGTGTCGAAGCGTTGTTAACAACCGTGAATTTCCAGGTATTCGCAGCGTCGATCCGTGGAATAGGTCGGTAGATTCGAATCCAGCCAGCCGTCAGCTTGGTCACATCAATCGAAGCCGTTGTGACTGATCGCACTGCGTTGAAGTTCTGCTGGAAAACGGCAGATGGACGTTGCTTGGTGTTGACGGCCTGAACGACGGCAGTGTGTCGGGTCAGATAGGTTGCCGTTGCAATTTTCGTCCCGGCACCGAACTGAATGACGTCTCCCGGCAGGCAGGCGATGGTCGGACTGGAATCCGACCATTTACTGTTGGAGTAAGAAATCACGGTGATCAAGCTTCCCCAGACATAGTCGCCTGATGCCGGAGAATCTGCACCCAGATCACTTCGATAGAATTCTCCACCCGCAACTCGCAAGGCTTCAATGGCCATATGAGCGCATTCACCACCCCCAACTCGAGTTCCCACGCGACCATTCAAAAACGTCACCATCGAATTGTTAATCGTCTGGGCTTCGGCATTCCCATGAAAGACGGTCATTGTCAAAAGTGCGAGACAGAACTGAATTGAAGTCCGGGCGATTCGATTCATTTCAAAACCTGAAAAAGGTGGTGATTGTCAAACGATTCTCTAGGGGTTTGTCAAAGCTAGAATGGGGATTCAATGTGATGGGAGGGCGAAGCGGCGAGGCTCCCGCCGGGCCGCTAAGTCGATGTGCGCCAACTCCCTAAGCGGCTCAGCAGGAGCTTCGCCCAGATCGGAAGAGCGTCGTGT
>CAXBSB010000317.1:0-6376 GCA_963977965.1 uncultured Schlesneria sp. | reverse complement strand
GCAACAACAGCAAGTCATCCCGCAAGGCTCGGGCCGCCCGTTTGCGATCGGCATCGCTGCCGGGGCCATAGATCGCGACGCCGATTACCGGCAGTTTCGGCTCAAGCTTTTTGACAGTTGTCTTCTCGGCATCGGCGGGAAGGTCTTCAATCGCATCGATTTCTGCTTTCACTTCCTGCAGAACTCGGTCGACATTTCGAGTCCCGGACACCAGGCTCAGACGTGTGGCACTCATCCCTTCGATGACGGTTGAGTCGACTTTGTCGACCCCTTCGACATCGCGGACAGCTTCTTCGATCTTGATCGTCAGAACTTTTTCGATTTCCTGCGGCGAAACACCGGGATAAATCGTTGTGATCATCAGCTTTTCGGGCCGCGATTCCGGAAACATTTCGCGAGTCAGCGTCAGCGCACAGACCATCCCCGCCGCGATGATGACCAGCATCAGCAGATTGACAAGGACCGGGTTCTGAACACTGAAACGGGGAAGCGACATGCTTTGTGATGACCTGTTCTGTGATCTGCCGAATCGGATTGGTAGACACAGGCAAACGCCACAAATGCTTGATCGTGACGTTTTGCCGCGTCTGAACGACGTACCAGACTATTTCTTCAACGATTCCAGATAAGCGAGAATCGCGGCGAGTTGATCAACGTTGAGTTTATCGACCATTCCCAGAGGCATGACCGAGATTTCCCGTTTGCCGCGTTCCTCGATGTCATCTTTCTTCAACGTCATCGAGATCCCGGCGACGTTGCGGAACTCAACTTCCTCACCCGATTCGCGAACCACGAACCCTTCGTAGATTTTCCCATCGTTGGTGGCGAAGAATTGTGATTCGAAACCTTGAGCAATCTTGGCACTCGGCTTCACGATCGATTCAATCAACTCATGACGCTTGTATCGCTTGGCGATATCCAGCAGCAGCGGACCCTTCAATGGTTCTGTCGGCGAGACAGTGTGGCAGGCGATGCATCCCTGCCGACTGAAGAGACGCTGTCCATATTTTGCATCTCCTTTCAAAGGTTCTGTCGACTGAACCACGTCTTCGAACTTCAGCGTTGCGATCAGCGGTCGCTTGGGATCGATTGGTGGCTCTTTATCCAGTTCCAGTCGCGTGACCGCATACTGTGCCGCACGCTGGACCTCGGGGTTCGTCGATTTGACCTGCTGCTGAATCTGCAGGATTTGTGATTCCTGCTTGGATCGGCCAATCGCTCGCAGCAGGCTCACCGCCGTTTCGGGAGACGACCAGGCACGTTCGACAATTCGCATGGCCGCATCACGTGCTTCTTTCGGAGCCGGAGTTGCTTCTGATACGAATACCAAACTGGCATAGGCCAGTTCCTGGGTCGCTGCGTCCGTCGATTGGGCCTGCTTCGAAAGCGAAGGGACAAGCTTGAACAGCTTCGGTTCACGAACGAACTCGTTCCATACCGTGCCGATTTCGCCATCCTGGTCCTTTTCTGTGGCAGCCGCAAAACTGCGGAAGACAATTTCAAACAACGCGGACTGATCAACGCGCCGCTGCAAGCCACGCAGCGATTTCGCCCGGACAGCGACGTCGGATGGATTGATGGTTGCACCAACTTCGAGCAATTGGGCGGCTTCCGTCGATAGTTGAGACGAACCTGTCCCAACCAGATCGATTGCGATTGGGAAGAAGGTTCGATCATCGGCAGCCAGCTTGACAATTCGTTCCTGTATCCCCGGCAGTTCGATCTTGTGCCGCCGCAATTGCGAAAGCAGTTGCTTCACAACTTCGGCGTCACCTTCGGCCAATTCATTTCTCAGTGCGGTGGTAATTCGCTCGGTCTCTGACCAAGGCACATGTTTGTAATAAGGACCGGTCGTATCAGGTCGAGTTCCCCACCAGTCTCCTGTGTAGTCAGCTTCACGGTAATGCAGGCGGCAGAGAGCGCCGAGGATCAGCGAGCGGGTTAAGACATAGCTGATCGCCTGACCTGTCGGGCCCGCAGGTTTCGGATTCACAGGTCGTTTCAGCCATTCGAGCAATCCCGTCACAACCGCTGGATCATGGAGTCGCTGCAGAACTCGAATCGCGCCCAGTCGTTCTTCAACGGGGCCTTGATCCAGTGCTTCTAGGCAGACTTTGCCCGCATTCAATCGTACGAGGCTGTCGATTGCGATGTGAGCGACCAGCGGGTCGCGATCAATCGTCAGTGCGACGAGTTTCTGCGATGCGTTCTTGAGATCGTCGGCTCCCTTCTGATTCCCCTCGGCAGGACGTGGGAATCGGCCAATGCCTCGGGCAGCCTGCAATCGAACTCGTGGATTCGCGTCCTTCAACGCGGCGACGAATGGAGCGATTGAGGTTGAGCCGAGTTGAGTCTCACGATCAGCGACAGCTCGCAGGATATGTTCTCGCAAGGCAGGTTCTGCAACCAGTGCCAGAAGGCTTGCATGCGATTTTTCACCACTCAGTTGCTTGAGGGTGAAGATTGCAGCAACTTTTGAATTGAGACCTGCTGACGATGTCAAAATCTTTTCGAGACCGCTGACGATTTCCGGGCGATCACCGCGACGCAGGATTTCTTGCTGAGATTCCAGTCGGATGGTCTGACTTGTCCCGGCAATCCCCTGTACGAGTTCGGCATCAGTCGCATTGTGGATCGGTTTTCGTGCCGTTGTTGTCCCCTTGGCGGGTGGCTTCACCTTAACGACATAACCGACGTTTGGATTGCTGAAGTTGAAACCGCCGTCCTTCCAACTGCTGATGTAGATGTTGCCCGCAGCATCGATCTCCATGTCGGTCGGTCGTGGCAGTTCAACGAACGACTCCTGCTCTGCCGTGAATCCCGCACCATTGGGGGTCAAAGGGTGCCGATAGATGACACTGCGTCCCCAATCGCAGGTGTAGAGCGAATGAGCAAGTTCATCTGGCAAAGTCGATTCGTCTACAAACAACGAACCACACGGCGAACCTCCTCCATAATCGGCCAACGGTTGCACGATTTCTTCGGGGAAGTTGATGAACAGCCATGGATACCCCATCTGGGCTCCGTGGGGAACATAGCTCAGTCGGACATTCCATCCACCGCCATCGTTTGTGTTATCCCGAGTGAAGAGATCCATCAGCGGGCTGACGGCGACATCGTAGATGTTACGTTGTCCGCGTGAGACCAGTTCCAATTCGGAACCGTCAGGACGAACGCGGGCGATCCCTCCTCCCTTCATCTGAACTTCGCGGCCATCGCTTCCCGTCGCTTTGATAAACCCGTAGTCTCCGACCGCGACATAGATCCAGCCATCAATTCCAATCTGAATGCCGTTGGTCGTGTGATCTGCACCGCGAAAATCGAGGTCGAAGCCGATGTTCTTCACCAGGATTTCCGATCGATCCGAAACGCCATCGCCATTGTCATCGTAGTAACGTGACAGATGTGGCGGATGCAGCACGAACAGCGATGTGCCTGCAGCTCCGCTGGCACTTACGGCACCGGCCGACACAACGATTCCTCGCGGGCTATCGACCTTGGCGAAGTCGATAAACTCGTCGGCCTGTCCATCACCATCCGTATCCTTACAGCGAACGATTCGGCCACGCCCAGGCTTCTTGTCGAGCGATCCGTTTTCGTCAATTCCGACATAGACAGTCCCATTGACGTCAGATGCCAGGCAGACGGGGTAACTGACTTTGGGAGGAGCAGCAAACAGCGTGACTTCGAATCCCGGAGGGGCCTTGATACCTGACAGCAGCCCGGTTCCTTTGATGTTGCGGGGCTTGATGGAATCGCCCGCGCCGACCAGGCGTTCTTCCATCTTCGTTCCGTGGACTTCGAATTCGAAGAAGCTTCCCCAACGACCAGCGACGACGCCCGTGATCGATAGACGCACGTGCTGTAATTCGGTTTTGGCGAACTTCAGAACCTGAGACTGTTCTTTCAGATCGGTCATTGTCTGATCAGACAGCATTCGCCATGTTTTTCCGTCGTTCGAACCTTCCACTTTGTAGCGGTAGTTCGTGTCATCCATTTCCCACAGAATCCGGCAGCCAGTCACTTCCTGCATCGAACCAAGATCAACCTGCCATGTCTGGCCGGCGGATCCATTGGGTGAGCACCAGCGAGTCTCTTCATTGCCATCGATCGCATGCTCGGGCGGGTGCCCGTCCTGAGATGCCGAAGCGGTCGCTTTCTTGCCGCGAGCCAGATTGACTGGTACCAGTTCTTTCTTCGGTACCGCGAACGGCTGCAAGTATTCAGGGGTCAAATGGTCCACGGACCAAAGCAGGCCGCGCGTGACCAGATCGAGGTACCGGGGATCGCCAACCGTTTCATTGTTGTGTCCCAGAGTCGTGCTGAAAACGCGTCCTTTTCCGTACTGATTCGCCCACGCAACCACCGCGTTGTCCACTCGATTACCGACGTCCTGGCGTCCTCGAGCCAGCGGAATGGCTGACTCAAACAACTTCACGTTGTTGTAGAGCTCTTCGTTGATCGTGGTCCAGTTCTCCAGACCTTTCGTGACGGGATGGGATCGATCCAGAAACGTGATGTCGATCGGCTTTTGAGGTCCATGAGACGTCGACTGGATGCCAACAAACTGGAACCAGTCCTCTTTTCCGGTTCGATAGCAATGCATGGCACAATGCAGGTTGACGGCGGCAACGCCAGACTTGTGTGCGTTCAGAATGTTGTCAACGTACGGCAGTTCCTTCACATCAGCGGAACATTCGTCGTGAATGACGACATCGTATCCCTTCGCCCAGTCGGGGTTGTCGTACATGTCGAAGCGAGCCTTGGTGCTTTTGTCGGACGAGTGAACGAGCGTCACTTCGACCATGGCTCGAGATTCGATACCCCGCTTGAGAATTTCCTTTTGTTTGGCGTAGTCATGACAGCACCCGCCGGTGATGAGCAATGCCTTGATCGGCTTGGGGCGAGGCGTTTCCTGTGACCAGGCAGCATGAACAGATCCGAACAGCACCAAACCAACCAGAATGACTCGACTCATGAACAATCGATCCTTGGGATAAATCAAAACCAACGGGCCTTCCCAAAACGCGGAAAGCAAGGTGATACAATGGATTGCACTTCGAATCAACCAGTGCTGGTGGAAGATCACGTTCCGTTGATGTGATATCGGAGGGGTAAAATCCTTTAGCCATTCGTGCCAGATGCAAACCGTCAGGCCCTCGTCTTGGGGCTTGACGAACTCATGCCGGGCGAACTCATGCATGCCAGGGGAATGATGCAAAGGCATCCAAGGAGTGCATCCAGAAACAGCGTCGTCGGATAGCCCCATCGCTCTGCAGAATGCCCCTGCCAGAATGCGGAGTACGAAATCGCGAGATTCATCAGTGACATATAAGCCGTAAATTGAGTTGCCGCGACTTCGGACTGACACAAGTCCATGAACATCGCAGTGCGGGTACCGTACATTAATCCATGCACGAAATTATAGGCGACAGCGGCAACCCACAGACTGAGCACAAGTTCCCGTGGAACGGTTGTCGAACTCCCTTCGGAGATTTTCACGGGCATAATCCAGCCGAATTGATGAAGCTGGTACGCCAGCCAGATCGTCGGGATTGTTGTCAGCAGAGCGTACATTCCGAGCATGCGACGGCGCCCCAGGCGATCCGAGAGGTGGCCCCCCAGGACACACCCTGCAGCGGCAACCACAGTCGAAGCCAGATTGAGCCAGGCGATGCTGGATTTGTCGAAACCCAGTTCAACGGCCAGGTTCGATTGCAGTGCCAATCCCAATCCATAGGCTCCCACGGGGAGCAGGGCAAAGCACAATCCAGCAATGGCATTTCGAGAGCAAAAACAGGATTTCCAGACAGTCAGCAGGTATCGAATGAATCCTGTCGCGACACGTTGCGTCGGCAGATCATCGGTATTCGATACCTGCACTTTTTCCACGTCCGATTCCATCAATCGAACAGAAACAAGAGCCACGACAAGCAGGATCGACGCCACAACGACCAGGAAAGAAACCGACAGCGGAATATACGGCAGAAGAAACAGGATGCCTGAGCCCCCCAGGGCATTTCCCAGATAGGCACCCGCGAACATCAATCCATTCGCCGCCCCACGCTCGTTCGATGGGACCGTCGACACGGCCAGTGCGTCAATCGCCACGTCCATTGTTGCCGCGAAAACATTATGAACCAGGATCAGTAACGTGAACCAGTTCATCGTTTTTGACGCCAGGTTTGAAAAATCAACCTGCATCCCCAACAGCAAAGTCAGCGCCATCATCGTCTGGCAGCCAACAATCCAGGCTCGACGCTTGCCGAGACGCGTCGAATAGACCGTGTCGACGACGGGGCCCACGATCCATTTCCATGACCACGGCAGATACAGCGTCGCGACAAACGTTCCGATTTCGGCCGTCCCCATCCCC
>CAXBSB010000316.1:0-6560 GCA_963977965.1 uncultured Schlesneria sp. | reverse complement strand
CCCATGTCGAAGACGTTGCCGCAGGGATCGCCTGGGTTCACAACCATATCGCCGAATATGGAGGCGATCCGAAGCGAGTCTTTCTGCTGGGGCATTCGGCAGGAGCTCACCTTGTTGCTCTCGTCGCCACCGCTCCCGATTACCTGCAGGCGCATCAGCTTTCACCGAAGACGGCTCTGGCGGGTGTCATGGCTATCGATACTGCCAGCTATGACCTGACAGCAACTCGAACTCTGGCGGTGCGAAAAATGATCGCCGATGCGTTTGGGGACGACGCGAAGACCCTCAACGAAGCGTCGCCACTGCAGCACGCCAGGAAGAATCCCGACAAGATACCTCCGTTTGTCGTTGCGGCAGTGAAGCAACGGCCGGAAGCGGTCAGCGAATCAAAGGCACTGACCACCGTGCTGCCTCAAAGTACACTCGTCGTCGTCGATTATCCCGATAGCGGCCAGCTCGTGGCACATGGACTGATCGCGAAAGAACTGGCTGACTTTGAAAAGGATCTGACCAAGCGCCTGCTGGAGTTCGTCAAAACCACCCCCGCGTCTGCAAAGTGATTCCTTTTCAACTGCGGAACTCGGGTGGTTTGCGTTGAGTCCATTTCGCGGAGTTGCGACGAATCGCGCCCGCACCGAAGGCTGACTCATAATCGCATATTGATGTGATGCGCAGGCCGAAACACGCCCATTTCCCAGCCACAACCCGCAATTTGTCAGCATGTTACGGATTTCATGCCAGGGCGATTCTGCTTTACCGCGAATTCCATGGACTACTCCCACCCCATTGACTAAAAATATTTCAGAATTTTGATGTTGTCGGCTTGTCGCATTTGAAGAGCTTTTGGAGATAAACGCTTCAGAAGCGTCACCGTGCGAGGCCGGTCTTTTTCGGAGCGATGATGAAGACGTTTGTTGGAGCGAAGATTCACAGGATTCGAGTGACTGACAAATCCGTTGAATATAATGGCAGTGTCTCTGTCTGCCAGACCTTGATGGCCGAAGCGGGAATGGAAGCCTTTGAGCGAGTGGATGTGGTCAATCTCACGACAGGAGCACGCTGGACGACTTACCTGCTTCCCGACGAAGAGACCGGTCGTTTTTCGCTGAATGGCGGCGGAGCCCGGCTGGGCGAAATCGGCGACCAGTGTGTCTTGATGACCTGGAACGAAGAAGAATCTTTCAGCGGGGCTCAAGTCATTTTCTGCGACGAGTCCAACCGCATCCGCGAGCGAATGAGTTACACCAGTCCGATGGCCCTGCGCTGAATTCCGCGACGAGTCCGGTATCATGCCGGACGTTCCGCCAGTCGGATGCGAGTGCTTTCGAAGATTACACCCGATGGACGATTCGTTTCTCGCGGCAAACTGGCAGGAACTGTCTGGAATTCTGCGCTCCACCGGGCGAGCGGAATTGATCGATCGGCGGGGGACAATTCCCGCCCCTACTCCGCCGCGAAGCACGGCTTGCGTCGTCCAGTTCGGACCACCTCGAGGGTGCTGGGGAATCCCGATTGCGGGGACACAGGTCTTCGAACCTGGGGGCTTCGTCTGGGTTCTGTCGGCGCAATGGCTGAGCCAAGACGAGGGGCGATTGCTGTGCCATCGTGGGGTGTGGGCTGATCAGGCGGGGCAATTGTATCTTGACGACTTCTCGCCTCCTCGACCTGTCACCTACTTATCTCATTCAGGATCTGAAGAAGGGGAACTGCTCGAACGTGGAATTGATTGTCCGCAATTGAGTTGTGCGGAAATACGAACTCTCACAGATTGCAGGGTTTCGACCAGGCTTCTGGCAGGGGCTGCAGGAGTCCGAGTCCCTCATTCGATCGCGGTGCTTGGCCCTTCGCTGAATGGCGTCCTGCAGACTCATTGTCATCCCGGCGTCAAAGTCATCGATGCCAGCGTTCTGGTGGCTCATGGGCCGGACGAGTTGCGACGTCAGATTGAGCGATCGATTCTTCCAGAAATTGATCAATGGCCTGAATGGATCTCGCGAATCGTCATCCGGTCTGCGGGGTCGGCACATTCGCAGGGATGCGGCGTCAAAAATGTGTCGCGCAGTGATCAAGCGGCCATCATCGATGCAGTCGCTCGGTGGATTGCCGACGGTAAGGCTGATCAGCCGGGGCACGGTCTGCTATTGGATACGTTCGTCGGCGGCAGGCAGAATTCAGTCCGTGTCCGCGCCACAGTCTCGCGCACAGGTAACAACCGTGCGGCATCGTCGGGGCTTCTGGTAAGCGTCGCAGCTTCACACAGTCCAGTCGAAAATCTGCGTTCGTGGCCGCAGACTCTGCACGCAACACTGCTGAACTCCGGTATTCCCAATGCGAAGCGGATCGCACGGGAATTAGAATTCGAGTTGCGTGACGCCGCTGAAAATGCACTGGCAGCAATTGTCACAATGGATCCGGTGGTCCCTTTGAAGCCAGGAGCCCGCACTGACCTGCTTGCTCTCGATTTCGTCTTCGCACTGCCTGATGATACAGAACCGGGTCAGGAACCACTGCATCCCGTACTGATTGATGTCACCAGTCATGCCTGTACCGACATGGAGCATGCTTACGGTGAGACGCAACAGCGTCCTATGGATGCCGTGATCGGCTCGCCTCAGGATCATCTCCTCGACACACATCTGCGGACAATCCTGACGCGGTCACAGCGGCAGCAGTTGAACAACAAGCGACTCTTGCTTGTCGGGGGGACCTCACCCACAAAGCGACTGGTCTGGGAAAGTGCTCGGGCCTGCGGAGTTCGGCTGGTCCTATTAGCCGAAGAAAATCCGGCACCGGAATTGGGATTCGGATCTGAACTGGAGTCTGTGATCCTGATTCCCAACCTGTGCAGCGATCATAGTGAAGCAACAGAGAACGCGATCTGTGAATCGGTCATCGCAACGCTCGCAGAGAAGAATCTAACTGTTGACGGAGTACTTTGCGTATGGGAAGACTCCACGATTCTGGCAGCGCGACTGGCCGAGCGACTCGGGATGCCCGGACATCCGCTTGCCGCGCAGCTCAATGCCAAGAATAAGCTGAAAACACGACAGGCACTGCTGGTACCGCTGTCCGACGCCCAATTGTCGGCGCAGCCAAACCCGGCGACTCTGACGCTGGAAACGGCAGAGATTCGAACGCTCGACGATCTGAACAGTACTGCCGTTCAACGCATTGGTTTTCCCGCAGTCTTGAGAATGACATGCGGGTCTGCGGCCGTGGGAACGCAGGTCGTCAGGACTCTGGCCGAGGCGACAGAGCATGTCGCGTTTGTGCTGGGCCTGCTCAATGACCGGGCGGCTGCAGAAAAGCGTTATCCGGGGGCCGGCTTCGTCTTCGGTGCTGACGACAGCCGACTGTTTCTTTGCGAATACGTTGCAGGGAACGAATACGACGTTGACCTGATCATGTTTGAAGGCAAACTAATCGATGCCTGGGTTACGGACAACGGCGTCACAGACCTACCATGTTGTGCCGAAGTGTGTGAAGTCTTTCCGAGTGCACTGGACGAGGAGCGTCAGCAGCAACTGATCGCAGCCGCGTGGTTGACCTGTCAGCGACTCGGTCTGAAAAATGGCGTTGTGAACGTCGAACTGAAGCTGTCGAGATCTGGGCCCAAGATTATTGAAGTCAACGGGCGGATGGGTGGCTTCTACATTTCGGACTGGGCACGCGAAGTCTGGGATCTGGAATTGCCAGAGCAGGCGATGATGATCGCGTGTGGCATTCGTCCTGTCGGTCGAGTGCGTCGGACTCCGCGCACCTGGCTGGCAGGAGCCCAGATATTTGCGAATCAGATGGCGGAACTCGATCAACCCGACGCGCTCGTCACGCATTTCGGTGACCATGAACTTGATCCTTATTACCCTGAGCCGACGGGAAATGTCGCGTATCGGGGCCGCTCTGCAGAGGAAGCTGTTGCTGCAGCGGAAGTGGGACTCAAACGAGTCTTTCGTCAAAACCCGGAAAGAGCGATGGTGCTTGCGCAGCGGTTGAGGAATCTTTTACCGCCGGATTGACGGGACTGTTCGCTGGCGAAATCGAGGCGATACAAAAAACGGGGCGTAGTCCTTTTGAGCACGCCCGATAACAGGCCGCTGTTCGGTGGACGCGCCACATTAGCGATCGGCTCTCTTCACGCGGGGCGGCGAAGGCGACTTTGGTTGACCGCAGCGACTACTTGCTTGCCAGCGAGAAGGCTCCGTCCCAGCCTGATGGCGGGGTGTTGTCAAACTCGCTCATATGGTCGAGCAGGAATTTCTTCGGCCCGTCGTCATCGGGGATCTGCTGCAGAAATTCCATCGCAGCCGACCAGTTTCCACCAATGACTGCGTCGACCGCAGATTCATGGACCGAGATGATTTCTGCAGTGATTTCTGGCATTTCTTCCAGAGGGGGCAACAGTGCGAAGACGGTGATCGCGGTGTCCATCCCTTTCGGGCGGACTCGAGCCAGTCGACGCAATCGGCCTTCTGTCGGTGGCAAAAACCGCTTGGCGAATTCCGCAGTCGCTTCGTCAACGCAAATCGGCACCGCGAACTGTTTGGTCAATCCTTCCAGTCGTGATCCCTGGTTCACAACGGGGCCGAACACGCCGACTTTCGACTGTTGATTCGTACCGATCTGGCCAGCGAGTGCCCGGCCATGTGCGATCCCCATTCCGATCGAAAAGCCGTACAGCAGACTGTCGTTTTGAAGCACACCCTGTCGAAACGCTCGGAAGATCGCCAAGGCGGACCGACAGGCGGGGACGGCCCCTTCTTCCAATTCGACCGGCCAGCCCCAGAAGCCAAGAGCAGCATCACCCTGGAAGTCTGCGATCGCTCCGTCACGTTCTACGATACCACCGGCCATCACACCCAATGCGGCACTGACACTTCGCAGCAATGTCAGCAGGTCGCCCTGAAGTGATTCTGCTTTCTTCGAAAAGCCGCGAACGTCGCAGAACAGGACCGAGATTTCACGCTCGCTGGGGCTGAGGCTTTCCTTGGATTTTCCTGAGGTCAAACCTTCGATCACCTTGGGTGAGAAGAAGCTGCTCAGTTGCGTCTTTTGCTCCTGCAGCATTCGAACCTGGCGGATCGAACCGATGAACTGAGCCACAAGTTGAGTGAACCGCAGGTCACCCAGCAGGTCGTCTTCGGTAATAATGAGGGCTCCGCTGGGTGTCCCCTGTCCAGAGACATACAGACACCAGCCTTTGCCTGATTCGGCCTTGATGGGTGAACAGAAGGCCCACCCCAGGCCTTCATTCATCGTGAATTGCGATTCGCCCCCTGCGCTCTCAAAGACGTGAACAACGCTGGACTGAGTCTTCAAGCACTTCAGAATCATGCGGCGGCTGGGGACAAAACGTCCCTCAAAGTTTTCTCGAGTCTGCACACGCATCGACAGAGGCTTGGGAAACTGATCGATTTTGGAAACATCGTCAGGCAGTTCTGTTTCGTCAAAGTGAGCCACTGCGACAGCGAGTGCGTTCGGGATCGCTTCCAGCAACAACTGAGACAACATCGCTCCCAAGTCATCGTCAGAATGCGAACCCGAGATTTTTTCTGGCAACTGCTCCAGCAGTTCCATCTGCATGTCACTGTTTCCGAACGAGACCTTGCGCAGATCCGCTGCAGAATAGGCGCGCTCCGACCCTTCGACGTTTTCTTCCTGACAGAATTCAATCTGCTGGGGACTTACAGCAGGCTTCTTCTCCGTCCGCTCAGCGCGAGAACTGATATGAAATGTCGTGCCACCGATCTGAAACCATTCATTCGTCGTGACGACGGCTTCTCGAACAGGCTTTCCACAATAGATGACCGGATTCTGAGCCTGTGGCAGGCATTGAACTTTCAATCCCCCATCTACCAGACAGACGTCTGCGTGATCGCGCGAGATCATCTTGTCCCAGGGGATTTCCCAGCCCTGCTTGGCCGTTCGTCCAATTCGGACGACTTGACCATCTTCCAGAACTTTGAGCAGCCTCTGCGAAGCATCCTTGCCGGAAATGCTGATATTGAGAACGGATGCCATACTGGCTTGATCCTTCCTGATCCTTTAGAACGAATACGTCTGGTTAGGCTTACTGATCGTGAGGTGCTCCAGATTCAACTGTTGCAACTCACCAATGACCGCTTCGTAGAATGCGGGCTTGATATGCACTGCCACGACGGGCAGAGGGCGCCCCGCCTTGGCATACTCTTCGCGAAACAGCGACGGAGTCAGATGCGTGGCCTTTTCGGCCAGCCACGCCATCGAATTCGGAAACGCCGCTTCCAGAAAAACTGCCTTAACGCGCGGGTTTTCACGAACTTTTTGCCAGATGGATTCCGTCGGAGCGGTATCACTGATGAAAGCCACTGCCGTCGTCCCATCGTCCACGATAAACCCGAATGCCGGGACGATGTGATTCAAAGCGACGGGCGTTACCGTCATACCATCGATCTCAACAGGCTGACTGTCTGCCAGCGTGACAAATCGAATGAATGGCGATTCTTCGCGGGACAGCCGGATCACATCCGGCCAGATGACCTCGTTAAAAAAATGTGCCTTCAGATTCTGAATGACGTGCTCTG
>CAXBSB010000315.1:0-6566 GCA_963977965.1 uncultured Schlesneria sp. | reverse complement strand
TTTTTAATGATACGGCGACCACCGAGATCTACACTCTTTCCCTACACGACGCTCTTCCGATCTACTTGTTCCAGCAGATCGATCTGAATTTTGAGCTCTACACAGAATCGGCCTGGTATGGTCGCGGAAACCTTTATCTTCCAATCGGCTCAACTCAACAGTTTACGGGCTTGCAGACTTCCTCGCAGGATCTCGTACTAGGTACTGTTGGTGCGATTAGCTCAGGAAGCTTTAATTCGAGTGGTAACCGTCAGTGGATGGACGTGGCGCTGATGGGGAGTGAACTTGAGCTGGGGCGGAAGATTTACAATTTCCGCTCCGAAGTCTACGGAAGCTACTACAACTGGAATGGACCACTTGCAGGATTCACGAACGGGGTGAAGTGTGGACTTCGCGGATACATCACGAACAATCTCTCGGGCAACGTGAATATTTCACACGACCAGTTCTTCGGCACCAATGTTTACGGTGGACTAACATACTTCTTCGGCGGCAGTGGCGGAAACCGCCCGATGACGTTTGAGAACCTGATGACATCGCCAGTGCAGCGCAGCCAGCAGGTGGCAATTGGCAACTACTTCCACGAAATCAATACTGTAGCAACCACACCGCAATAGGTGGTAGGCAACAACGCGCCTTGTCGTTGTTCCGAGAATCGTCTACGAACAAGTTCCGTATACTTCGTATCGCTTGGTTTGGGACTGTTTTTAATACGAGTTGAGCGTATCTCTCGGAAATCTCATTGCCAGATACCACAAGCAGGACTGTCAACAACGTGGTCCCGATCGACGATTCTGGAGTCGTTCACGATCTGCAGGACGCATCCGATTCAATTGTTGTTCGTGCCTAGACACCTAGAGCGAATCGATTTGGTTCCACTGGAACTAAAACCCCCCGTTTGGAACCTAAAAGTTGCTGATTGATGATTCGACTTGCAAAGGTTGCAAACTCGGTTTACCCTACGTTTGTAGGGGTTTTCGAGCATGAACACCGTTTCTCGCGGATTCTTGAGGGCCTAGTGCCAGCAATGGCGTGCAGGTTCGATTCCTGTCCTGGGCATCTTGAAGCAAAAGGACTTACGGCAAATTGTCGTGAGTCCTTTTTTTGTCAGCATCATGAGCCTTGGGAAGAAAACGTCTTTCACAGGGGATTCGCATGGCGTCGTTAGAAGAGAGAAGCGGTCCGTGGCCGGGCTGGTATCAAACCCATCAAGGGGTCTGGTTCGCATCACGGACGACGGCAAAAAGGCATTAAGCCAGAAGCCTGCTCGCATCGACAACGAATTTCTGAAGAACTACGAAACATTTACGGCTTTCTTCCGGAAGACGACGCCGATTGAAATCGAGGAAGATCAATCGGAAAATCCCACGACCCCGGAAGAATCAATCGAAACGGCTCACGGAATTCTTCGACAGACGCTCGCGGATGATTTGCTGGAAAAGGTGAAATCATGCACTCCCAAATTCTTCGAGCAATTGGTCGTCGAACTGCTGGTGGCGATGGGCTACGGTGGATCGCTCGTCGATGCGGGGAAAGCCATCGGCAGGTCTGGTGATGGCGGTATCGATGGAATCATCAAGGAAGACAAGCTGGGTCTCGACGTTGTCTGCATTCAGGCGAAACGCTGGGAAAGAACCGTCGGACGGCCGGAAGTGCAGGCGTTCGCGGGAAGCATGGAAGGGTTCCGGGCCAAGAAGGGCGTACTCGTCACGACGAGTACTTTTTCCAGCGAAGCGGAAGATTACATCAACCGGATTGAACGCAAAATCGTGCTGCTGGACGGTCCCAGGCTGGCCGAGTTAATGATCGAACACGATCTTGGCGTAACAGTTCAACGCTCGTACGTCGTCAAGAAAATCGACTTTGACTATTTCGAAAGTGAAGAGTAGAGATGACTCGCCATTGGGGGACTACAGGCTGAAGCAACAGGTTCATGTCCGGACCTGGGACCGGTTCCTGAATCATCATCCCGCCGTCTTGGGATCAGCCGGACGACAGGTCACTCATGACACAATCAAACGAACATCGCCCGGTCCGCGAAAGCTCAACCCCGCCGTTGCTGGCGTCGATGATTCGGCAGTTGTCTCCGCGAACAATCCTGGGTTTTCTGGCGACGGGCAGCCCAGCAATGCTTCGTGCCGGGGCCGAGTGGCTGATTCGGCAGCCGGTCGAAGAAGTGACGTCGATTCTGGAACAGGGCCTGGAAACGGATGACCGGACCATCGTCGGGGTCCTGCAGGTGCTCAAGCATCCCGATCTGGAACCGACGGAACGAATCTTTCAACGATTGATCGCACTCTTGAGCCACTCGACCGATTCAGTCCGACGCGCCGCGGTCGCCGTGATCGCACGGCGCTGGCCTCACGAAACGCATCGCGTGCTGTCAGTCCCGGTATGTCGACAGGATCACGAATCGCTGCGAATCGTCTGCCAGACGGATGACGTGAATTTGATCCTGCAGTTACTCGATGCATTCGGATTCCCTCAGCGAACACCTCCCCCCACGATTGGATTTCTGGTGACCGCCACCTGGTTGGCGGAAAACCATTCGTCGGACACTGCCGCCGTGGAATGGCTGATCCATGAATGTGGCTATTGTGACGATCCCATCACCACCGACGTGATTGAAATGCTGTCGCTGGGATTTCCATTCGTGGTTTCCCAGATGAAAGCAAATGGACCTGCAGACAAATGGCGTGAGCGAATGAGGACGCTGGCGTGGCGGCTGGTGCCCGATGCCAGTGATTCGGCCTGCCGTGATCGTGTTCCCCTGGATCTGAACGATCCGATCGACACCGCGTTATTCCTGTCAGCCGTACGTGAAACTGACCGACTTCGATTCGAATCTGATCGGCTGAATCCGCCGCGGACAAGCCCTCACCACTCGGCAGAACCAACGCCAGTTTGCTTCCATGCATCGGCTCGTCATCTTCGTCGCACACTTCTAACGGAAGCGTATGCGATAGCGCGGGAACTGGCTGTTCCTGACGATCAACTTGGTGAGTTTGTGCTGGACCATGCTGGTTGTGTCCTGGAAACGGTGGCGGAACAGAAACTTCTAGCCGACCGTCGATTGCGGACTCGCTGGCAGTTACGGCAATCGGGCGGGACCATACCGCCGCGACAACGGGTGATCGGCCGGTTTGTCCCTTCGCCGCCTGACACGCGATTGTCACCCTGTGCACAGTCTGTCTGCAGGCTGGCGGAACTGGCGGGACTCAACGCGGTCAAGCTCGCCCGCTGGCTCGGCGAGTCTGAGAAGCGATGGTCGCGGCTTGTCGTTCCGATCGGCATAGAACTGCAGATCCCCAGAGTTGAGCCAAACTTGTTCGGTGCGTGGAAGGACGCCCTGCCATTCCTGGGAATCCCATCACCACATCGTCCCGAATTTGGGGGCATGGTCGAAGCGGCATTTCGCCCGGCACGGTCGTTCCATGCGATCCTGCTGGCACCGGTACTGCTGCATCGCCTGGGTCTCATTTCCAGGTCGCAGCCGCAGGACATCACGCTGCACATTTCCATGCAGGGGGATCTGAATGACCAAGCCCGCTATCTGGCGTTCCCGCAATTGTTCATCCATCCCTCTCAGCGTCAGCAGAATCGCCCGGCTAATACCATGACTCGCGTGATGAGTAAGGGGTTCGTTCACCGCAATCGTGAAATCGAGCGACTGGATCACGCAGGATCAGACCTGACAGAGCCCGTTCGCACGGAACTGCGGATGTTTCGCGTGTTCTGTGATGAAGCCGAAAGACAAACGGCGGTCGCGTTGACGTACATCGACGATGTGATTTCAACGCACCTGATGGGCTCGGCCATGTTGGGCCCATGTCACCAATGCCGCGACCTGGCAGCCGAATACGGCAGGAGTCTGGCAGCCGACGTTGCTAAATTACCACCTGAGTTTTCGCAGTTGCTTCAGAGCAATTTCTATGAATCAACTGGCGATCCGCGCGACGTGGAACTGTTACAACAACTCCCCATGTTTCGCACATGGTCTGCAGTCCGGCGCATTGTTCGCGATCGAAACCAACGGGCGGAACTGGATGAGCACTTTCGCTTTTTCCGGTCCCAGCACGTGCAAAGTCTGCAGAATCATTTCTCATCAGATCACGGAATCGACTGGCCACAGGAAACAGCAGCCTGGACGGAATGGATCTGCCTCGCCAGTAACGATTTCGGAAAGCCTTGACGGATTCAGGTTCTGATCCACACCCCAGGTTCGAACTTTCCCAGAACCTGTCACACCCGCGAACCTGAGCGCCGCGATTCTATTGCGTTCGAATTGCCTGGCCTTGCCATTTCGAATTCGTGATTCGATGTTGCCCCATGGCGAAACGTCACGATGCAACGCGCTGAGTGCCTCAAGTTAAACAGGGGGTCACTCGCACGTTGTGGATTACGGGTACATCGAGCGACTACTTCGCGACTGTGACACCGGGTGTCTTCGCATGTGCATGCTGAGGGAAGTCGAATGTCAACACGAGCGGTTCTGTTCCCGTGTTTTCAATTTCCACGCCCCCATTGGCAATCGCCGCTTGAGTGATGAATCCGATTTCCGGATAGATCGTGCCGAGAATCATATCCTGGTGATAACGCACTTCGAGCTTTCCAACGCGACCGCTTCCGCCGTTCGTGTGGAATAGCGTGGGGCACTCGGGGCGGAATCTCGTCTTAGCCCCGGGATGCACGGTGAGTCGTAGAATCGAGCACTTCTGGTCGCCAAGGAAGTCACCGTAGACAATCCATTTTGCGTCGACACCGTCGCTTCGAAACTCTTCGGCCGGAATTGCAGGACGCGAATTCTTCAGGACGAAATTCGGGTCCTGGTTGGCTGCAAAGTCGAATTTTTCGACTAGGTAATCCCAGTCCTGATGCCGGGCCTTCGGATAGTCCACTTCCCGACATGCGTAAAACGCATCCGCTGCCCCGATACGTCCATCAAGTGTCAGATCCTCGGCCAGGAAGTGCTCGTCCATGGTGACGTGCAGTTCGTGCGTGCAAAGGTTTGTCGGTGAGTGCAGCACACCATTCGGCATGACGAAGCCGTTATCAATCTGCATCATCACGTGCGGAGCCAAATGGCGGATCCCGTTATACTCGCCCGTCCCCCATCGTTTCATGCAGGCGAGGAACTGATCTTTCGTTACGAACCCATACAGTCCCATCGCCGTGGTGTGATAATGCGACGCGCTCACTCCGGGATTGTCATACGAATTGATGTCGTAAACTTCCCACTTCGACCAGTGAAGGTGATCTGGAATCGGATTCAGATTGTCGAACTTTTTTGACACAATCGGCCACGTCGGCTTGCCGAAGAGTTCATTTGAAAAAGCCGTAATCTTGTCTCCGATCACGGCCTTCGGATTGGCTGTGATCAAGTCCTGCAGCGAAATGACTTGCCCATTCGAAGCGAGGACATGCGCCTCTCCTTCGCGAAACGGCGCCTTCGCCGTACGCGTATCGATGACGCCCGTCACGATGGGAACGGTGCAGCACATCCAGAGTTCATCCAGACCGGTACCGTTCATGTAGTCTGGATAATACGATCGCGCGTCAAGTCGAAGGCGTTTGCCTGGGGTACAAAACGTCCGGCCAGCGTAGCGGTGCAGGAGTTGCAACACCCCGCCATTCTTGTTCAGACAGTCATCAAGGACCGAAGTCGTTCCACCGCCGGCACCGTCGATCACAGCGTGTTGGGGGTATTCGTGCAGCTTATCCGCGAGAACTGAAGTCGAAGAAACCATGCGTTTTGCTCCGCCTGCCTCGGTCGCGTAGCTCCTTTTGAAAAAGTGGACAAACTACCACCATTTCGAAGCTGCCACGCTGTCGACCATCAACAGACAACGTAATACATTTCAGCCATGCCCGAGACAGAGGTAAGGTCTGCACGCCATTACTGGCACTACGCCCTCAACCGCCGTGGCTTGGTCATGTCAAACTCAAAAATCATCAGAACTCCTTGAGGATATCAACATTGGGTGGAGCGTATCAAGTCGTCGCACTCAAATTCAGAGCAAACGCATTTTTGAAGCTGGGCGAGAAGCCCAGCGGGGCGCCCAGCGGATCGTATTCGCCTATGAAGTGAGCAGGGTTTGGCCTGCATGACCGTTTGATGGCGGCGGGGATTGAGTGTCACGTTCTGGCTCCGACGCATCTGCCGCACACGGGTCATCGTCGCCAAAATAAGACGGGCGACTACGATGCGAAGATGATCTTGGACGAACTGCGGAGGAACAACGGAACAACGGAGACACAGCACATTTGATTGAATGACAACATGCTTCGTGAACTGATCGAAGAATGGCATTTCGGAGTACAGCGACACCCCGATGTGTGCGCTGCAGAAATCGGCCTTGAACGATGGCCGCTGTGTGAACGTGCAGAAACTGCTCGCGCAGTCATTTGGCCTTGTAAAGCGCGAATGTGTCGTTGCTCACGCAGACGCGTGGTCCGTGGCTTCTGCGAACAACTTTCTGACACCGCTGGGAACGTCGTAACGCTTCTGAGTCACTCGACTGGCGGTTGCTTCGATCGTTGGGGGTAAGCCTGCGACGTTGTAAAAC
>CAXBSB010000314.1:0-6626 GCA_963977965.1 uncultured Schlesneria sp. | reverse complement strand
GGTCTGAACATTCCCGGTTTGAGCGACGCACTGTCGGGTATGGGGATGTAATCAAACTAGATTGGTCGGAAAGTTCAGACCTCGGTTTTCGGCAATAGAGCAGGCAGCAGTCAGGTCGGAGACGAAAGACGCGTCTCGGAAAACAGGTAACAGGGATGGCAAAGTTCGACGAATCTGCGAAGCACCCGTACGGAAAAGCCGTCGGGAACTTGATCGACAGACTGGCTTCGCTGCCAGGGATTGGTCGTAAATCTGCCGAACGACTGGCGAATCACCTGCTCGCCTGTCCCGAAGAAGAAGCCAATTTGCTGGCTGAAGCGATTCGGCAGGTCAAGACTCGAGTTCACCATTGTTCGCTTTGTTTCAATTTGACGGAAAATGATCAGTGCGACATCTGCGCGGATCAGCGCCGGGATCATCACGCTGTTTGTGTCGTTGAACAACCGCGAGATCTGCTGGCGCTCGAGGCTGCCGGGATTTTTGGCGGTGTCTATCACGTCCTTGGCGGCAAGATTTCGCCGCTCAGTGGAGTTGGACCCGATGATTTGACGATTGATGCTCTCGTCAAACGCGTTCGAACGCAGGGTGTCCGCGAAATCGTCATGGCGACGAACCCGACTTTGGAAGGAGATGGCACGGCTTTGTTCATTTCGAACCTGCTGGCCAATGACAATGTGAAGATCACACGACTTGCTCGCGGGATTGCGTCAGGAAGTGTGCTAGAGTTTGCCAACCGCGAAATGCTGGCGGATGCCCTGAGGGGACGCCAGTCCTTTTAGAAACAAATAATTTGACTTTCGTTTGTTCAGTACGACGAATCCGGACGGAAAAACACCCGCCGGGCAGTAGAACTGGATGACCTGAAGATTCCTTGAACGCTGATACCAAAGATCGCCCTCGATAAACCATGCATCTGAATTTTTCACAGCAGATGAAGATGAGCCAGACGATGAAGCTGGCTCCGCGCATGATTCAATCGATGGAAATCCTGCAATTGCCATTAATGGCGCTGGATGAGCGGATCGAGCAGGAAATCAGCGAAAACCCCTGCCTGGAACGACTCTCTGCTGATCCCGAAGCTCCAGATGCCGACCACAATCGCGAACTGGCTCGCGAAGAGGCCACTGAAAAGAACGTCGGCGAAGAAATCCTGCAGAGCGATACGAATAACGAAGCTGACTTTGAACGTCTGCTCGAGATTTCACAGGACTGGCCCGAAGACAACTACACGTCCGGAAGCAAGCCTTCGTCGAACCGCATGGAAGACAATGCGGATCGACAGAACGACATGATCGCGAACATCGTCGAGAAATCGCAGACGCTCTCGGACTATTTGCTGGAACAGTTCCGCTACTTCAGCGTCCCTGTCGAAGTCCGTGAATTCGGCGAATTCGTGATTCAGAACCTGGATCCGAATGGCCGCCTGCCATCGACACTCCCCGAACTGATCCAGGTCTACGGCAAATCGATCTCGGCCGCCGATGCGCAGTCAGCCCTTCAGTTAATTCAACGCCTGGACCCGCCGGGATGCGGAGCTCGCGACTGGCGCGAATGCCTGCTGCTGCAGGTGACGGACGAAACACCGCACCGCGACGTGTTGATCACGCTCATTTCTTCCTACTTCGAAGACCTTGCCCAGAATCGGTTGCCTCTGATCGAACGAAAAACGGGCTATCCGATTCCGGTGATTAAAGAAGCGTTCGAAGAGCTGAAAAAGCTGAATCCGTATCCCGGCAAGGGATTCGAAGCTCGTCCCGCTCAAGCGGTGACTCCGGATGTGTTTGTCGACAAGGGGGCCGACGGCAAGTGGACCGTCCGCCTGGAAGACGAATACACCCCGCGATTGCGAATCAGCAAACGCTATCAAGAAATGTTGCGAGCTGGCGTCGATTCAACCACCAAGGACTACATCAAGCGGAAAATCGACTCGGCAAAGTGGTTGATCGAAAGTATCGAACAGCGACATAACACTCTAAAGCGAGTGGCCCAGGCCATCGTTGATCGCCAGAACGGGTTCCTGGAGTACGGCCCGGAAGCGATTACTCCGCTCAAGATGCAGGAAATCGCGGATGTCGTAAAGGTTCACGTCACGACGGTCTCACGTGCCGTGGACGACAAATGGATCCAGACCCCTCGCGGCCTTTATCCGTTGAAGCGATTCTTCGGCGGTGGAACGGTCACCGAGAGCGGCGAAGAAGTCGCCTGGGACATCATCCGGATCAAGCTGAAAGAGATCGTAGACGGCGAAGACAAGAACGATCCTCTCAGCGACGACGCTCTGGTCGACGAGCTTTCGAAGCACGGTTACACGCTTGCGAGACGCACCGTGACCAAGTATCGCAAGGCACTCGACATCCCGTCATCCCGCCAGCGCAGAGCATACTGATTCGCGCGGGACGCGAGCGACGCCATGGCTGGATTCCACTCGTGGTTTCCAGAACACTGGCAGGGTTGACTGAGGATCAATGAATTCGCGATTGTGCTCTCTGGCCCAATCAACGCCATGTTGCGACGACGCAAGGAGACTGGCAGACGAATTGCATCTCCACGATTCAGCGTAATTCGGCTCCATCGCAAATCGGGATTTTCTATATGACAAATAGCGATTCGGTCGACACAATGCCGAATCGTCCCCGAAGAGACGGTTTGTTTATTTGAGGAAGCGGAATGTCGACGGATGTATTACACCGCATCACACATCTGGCCGTCCGGCAGTTTGCTCAAGTATTGTGTAAAAACAGAGACTACAGTTGGGGGGCGAAAGCAGGAATACCTCCCTCAAAAGCCTACATCGAACAGAAGCCGTTCTCGTGTGACTTCATGACCAATGGGCCGGTACTTGCTGCATGGCAAATTGAAAATTATGAATGCACGACAAGAATTGAACCACTGGCCAGATTTTCCAGTCGGACGATTGACGGAATGTTTTTCGATTGGCTTATTGGCAACTGGGGCATCGCAGCTGACCTGAAAGCCCTGTCAATTCATTGGCAGACTGGACCTCGGTTTGGTCGAGGGTTTTCTTATCAGATTCTTGAGGCTCCGACCGGTGTACTCTACCTCGGGAGTTGTAAGGAATTGTGGGTTTCGTGATGGAATTCGTGCCTGACACCAGCTTTTAAATAATCATCGGCCACAGTTCCATCGGAGGCACATTACGACCGACGAAATGGCTTGGCGACGGTTGGGATTGCGTCCTGTTGGGTCTTAATGTTGCTTCGCACGAGGATGTTGGAGGGGATGGAGACGAGATTGAATGGGTGATCTTGAGCCGTGCCTTTGGTTCCAGCGAATAAGCGTGAATCGTGGTGTCGGGCCAATGATCAAATACAGTGCTTTAAACTGATTTCGTCAAGCGTTGTTTGAGTTGTTGATCAACCATCGAATGGAGCTCATTCTCCGGGAGGTGCGTTTATGGAGATTCCTGGGATTGGAACAGTCACCAAGAACAAGTTGTACGGGTGGTATTGCAGCCAGCCTGTCCCCGTTCCTGTTCTTGGCGGAAAGCCATGTACCTTCATTGTCGAAGGTTACGATTCCGATCAGAACAAGGACGACTTTCATACCGCCATTGCAAATTTCCTGAGAATCGGCCGCTCAGTTCTCAATGAAGCAGCCCCTCACCTCTTTCAATACTACCAGGACTGTAAGGAGGGGATGGAATACGACGATGACGACGATGACGAACAAGTGGAGATCTCCACACCTGATGACGTCTGGCGGTTTGTTCACTTAGGCAACGAGCCGATGGTCACACGACGCCATCACGGGGACAAAGGAATCTACATTTCACTGGAGTGCGGTTGCGATTGGGAAGAAGAGCACGGTCTTCAGATCGTCTTCAAGAACGGCAGTCAGATTAACAAGATCGGCCCTTACGATGGACACCTGACAAACTCAGATGCGTACGACGACCCGTCGCTTGAAAACGTGATCTATCAGTAGTTCGGCAGATAACTGTTCGACGATCAAGTTCAGGGAAGATCCGAGAATCGCAATTCACCGGAATTTTCGTGTCGCCCGTAAGTTCGCCGCATACCAACTTCGAAGCTCAAGCTTCAAATAATTCTGGCCCCGAGGATGCTTCCTGCCCTTGTTTGGCTTTGTCTACTGAGAGATTTGCAGAAAAATTGGGACCGCAGGGACTCGAACCCTGAACCAAAGGATTATGAGTCCTCTGCTCTAACCGATTGAGCTACGGTCCCGACTCAGTAAAAATAGGGTTTTGTCGACAGATGCGGAACCGGCTGCTGGATGAAACAGCCACTTGCAACAACCGATAGCCCTGATCTCCACGTTTGCAACAACACGTTTTCTTGACCATGGCACGCTACGCGAACCGAGAGGTCAGAGATGTCGAAAAGATTACCGCAGACGCCTCACCCATGCGAGGCATGAGTAGAAACGATTTGGGCAAACTCGACATGTCCGGCGGCTGGAAAGATCCAGACGGCATCCAGATTGAGTATCTCCGCCATCGCGAATATCTGCAAGTCGGAAAGACTCCCCTTCAAAGTCAGACGCCAAACAACGATTTGTCGGGTGATGCCATTCGACTGCTACTTCCGTTGATTGCCAAATCGTGCACTTTCGAGAATCGTTCCCCGTGTTCTGATGGTCGCTTCATCACAAATCCAATATCAATCGGTCGTGTGACGCACCCAGACGCTTTGGGGTGCGCGTGGTCTTCGAATTGAATTCCTCTGTGTTCGCTCTGTGTCCCCTGTGGTAACTCGCATTCCAGACGCAAGCAGCGCTCTGATCGCCAGTTCTACGGACTGTGATACGAAACAGCGTACGCATTGTTCCCTACTGGTCGCTCACAATCCCTCGGCCCCTACTGTCCGCGAGAAATTTCTGAAACGAATTGAGCATGCGACCCATATCAGAGTTCATTTCTCTGATGGTTGCTTGATCACAAATCCAATATCAAGCGGCGGTGCTTCTTTGAGGACGACGTCACCATTTCCGTCAATTCCGTCTGTTCCGGCACTCCACACGACTGCCGAGCCATCCTCATTTCGTCGATAACGCATTGTACTGCCAGATGGATCGAAGTCGTCCAGTGGAATCTGATCCAGATACTTTGGTACGAGTTCCGCAAGTTCCCCCGGAAACTGGCCTCGGTCACGATGACAGGCCTGAACGGCCAGCAGTATTTCGAGGGCTGACTGGCGAACGCGTCTTCGCTGGAAGATGCGGTCAACATTCGTGGAAGGGCCGAATTGCATCATCATGATCGATCGTCTGATTTTCTGATTGATATCCTGCGGAGTCATTTGACCAGGCAGCAATGGGACCGCAGGGTCAAGGTCGAACAGGTCGTATTGTGCTGACCCGGCTCGTTTGGTCCGTTTCGTCATCGGTTTGTCAATTTCACGCAGGAGATTTGCGATGACTTGACGATTCAGTCGCCGCATCAGTTCTGGTTCACCGATCACCCATGCGCCCGCTTTCAAGCCACTGGCCAGTGCCCCCGAGGGTGGAGCATCGAATGGGCTGAAGAATCCCACCCATTCTCCAGATGTCAGAACTTTCTCGACATACAGGTATTCTGCTTTCAGGACACTCGACGGGGGAGCGTAGAGATTGTCATCCTTGCGGACAGCCGCCAATGCGGACGTCAGTTGTACCGATGTGACTTGAGGATGTTCGGCCCAATCCCTGATACGACTGGCTGCCAGGTCATGTAAGGCGACTCCCACCAATTCCTGCATCAGGCAGCCGCGATGAGTCATATGGCCGCCAAAGCGAAGGATCGCTCGCCCCCATTCAAATGCTTCGTCGAGTTCATTCTTTTCCAGGCTGCGACTGATTTCCAGGGTCGCCAGTTGCGAAAAAAATCGCTGTTCAGCGACAACTTTCAGTAGCCTGTCGATCGATATGTCTCGCGGTGAAAGACATCGCCCCTGTTGCCTTGCGGTCCCGCGTCGCCAGACTTCAAGCGATTCCCGGTGTCGCTGCATCCACGACAGAAGTGCTTCGTCGGACCTGGACCAACCGTCGTTCATCACCGATTCAAAAGAGGGAGGTTGTTCAATGGTGCCAAGATTCGCCTTGATGGCGGCGGCAACTGCGTAATCGGTGAATGCGTTTTCCTCGTCGGGTACATCCCAGTTCGAGAACTCGTCGATGTCGAACGGCTCTGGGAGATCCGTAACTCCAGAGAGCACAACCAATCTGATGAGGTATGGCAGCGCCAGGATGAGCAAACCGGCAAGCAGCACCCAGACTCCCGAGGGCCAGTTCATGGGGTTTCTCCACGCTGTCTGGTGACTGGATGGCGTTTGACTTTCGACGATGTCGCGCTGAATGGTGACCATTCTTGCTTAACAACAATAGGGTAGTGGTCATGGCATAATGCAAACGAGATCGCCACAAGGTCACTCGTGGCAACAATCTGTCGAAGAACCACCCAATGAGGGTATCGAGTAAAGCTTCCTCTGGCTGCGCCACGCCGGTTGCCCGAAGACGGACAACCGGTGCCACCCAACGCGGGTAACGATTTTTGGCCGCGTCTGGTTTGCGGTCGCCAGAATTACACTTGAGGAGCATGGCTATCATACGACGCTGAAGGCGTCGCAGATCGTAGCCGGGGGTCGGAGCGAAGCTTCGACCCCCGGATC
>CAXBSB010000313.1:0-6633 GCA_963977965.1 uncultured Schlesneria sp. | reverse complement strand
GGTGCTCCGTCGGGATGCAGTTCTGGACCTTCGCACGAAGCCGAAGTTGGATATCGAAGATTGAGTGCCCAGAACGGCAGGTCCATGACGTGGCACGCCATGTCTCCGAACGTGCCGGAGCCGAAGCCCGCCATGGGCTACCTCCTTCCGGCTTAGTAGCCTTGGATGGCGTCGAGAGTGCCGGGCAGGTAGTTGCCAGGCAGGTTGCCGTACCCCGAGGTGAAGGTCTTGGCGAAGTTGAGAACCTGCGCCGGGTTGTAGCCGGGGGCGATCTTGTAGACACCCGCACTCGGGGAGATGATCATGCCCTTCGAGCCGAGCGCCGCGAAGAGCTTGCCGAGGTGGTTCAGGCCGCCCTCGGTGGGCGCCGCGAACTCCACGAACGCGATGCCATCCATCCCGACCGGGTTCTTCTCGTTCATCGTCATCGTCGCTGCTCCTTCTCTCGTTCGAAGTCGGCTCAGGGCCTCTCCATCCAGCTCTTCCAATAGTCCACGCGCTCGACGGTCCCGGCCGCGGCCGTGGGGCGCAGCGGGGCCTTGCTGTCGATCATCACGGCGACCTCGTCGGTCATGTCGAACAGCACGCGCTCGCGGTCGGCCGCGCCGGCCAGCGCGATCTTGATGTTGACCTCGTGGTCGGACGTGTCGACGCCGGCCGAGTTGTCGAGCGCGTCCGTATTGAGGCGTCGGCCGGCAAGTGCGGCCTCGATCCTGCCCTGCTGGGTGAAGGCGAGGTTGGCGCCCTCGCCGACCACCCGGGCACGGATGTCGCCGGCATCGACGCGCAGCGCGTCGTTGGCGCGGTCGCCGGCATCGGCGTGGCTTTCGGTCGAGGCCTTCACGTAGGTGCCGATGCCGGAGGAGGAGCAGCAGAGGGGGCGGAAGCCGTTGGCTCGCCCACCATTCGCTCCAACTTTGCTGATACAGCGTTCTGGGCAGGTGGTGTCACGACTGATGACGGAGGACTCGCCGAGGTCAGCTTCAAGATGCCTGAAAGTCTGACAGGCTGGAAGATCAAGACCTGGGCCATGGGACTCGGGACGAAAGTGGGACAGGGAGAAACCACCGTCACCACGAAGAAGAACCTGCTCGTTCGCCTGCAGGCACCCCGGTTCTTCGTCGACAAGGACGAGGTCGTGATTTCGGCGAATGTTCACAGCTATTTGAAAGGCAAAAAGCCGGTCAAAGTCTCACTGGAGGTGGACGGTACCCTGCTGTCAGTCATGGCTGGGGAAAGGAACTCTGCGCTGCAGACAATCATGCTGGATGCAGGAGGTGAGCAGCGAGTCGACTGGCGAGTCAAAGTCGCCTCGCAAGGGAATACGACTGTCACGATCAAGGCGATTACGGACGAAGAGTCTGATGCAATGCAGATGACGTTCCCGGTGTATGTCCACGGGATGCTGAAGACCGAATCGTTCAGTGGAGCCATCCGCCCGACGGACGATAAAGGAAGCGTCAAGTTCACTGTTCCTGCAGAGCGACGCCAGAACGATTCACGACTGGAAGTCCGCTATTCGCCAACGCTCGCGGGAGCAATGGTTGACGCACTTCCGTACATGGTCGATTTTCCGTATGGATGCACCGAGCAGACGCTCAATCGCTTCCTGCCAACGGTGATCACTCAGCGAGTTTTGCTGAATATGAAGCTGAATCTGAAAGATATTCAGGCGAAGCGAACAAACCTGAATGCTCAAGAGATTGGCGATGACCAGCAGCGAGCGAAACAATGGAAGCGGTTTGACCGCAACCCTGTCTTCGATGAAGACGAAGTGAAGTCGATGGTCAAGGAGGGGTTGGAACGCCTGACCTCGATGCAGTGCTCAGACGGTGGCTGGGGTTGGTTCAGCGGTTGGGGCGAACGATCATGGCCTCACACGACTGCTGTTGTCGTTCATGGACTGCAGGTCGCCAAAGCCAACGACATTGCGATTGTCCCCGGAGTCCTGGAAAAGGGGATCGAATGGCTGAAACGCTATCAGGACGAACAGGTCGTGTTGATCAAGAACTGGGGAAAGAAAGACGTCCCGCAAAAGCAGCATGCCGATGCACTGGATGCCCTGGTCTACATGATTCTGATTGATGCGGATATTTCGAATGCCGACATGAATGAGTTCCTTTATCGGGATCGAGTCCAGCTTCCCGTTTACGCCAAGGCTCTGTTCGGACTGGCTCTTCACAAGCAGAACCAGGCTGAGAAGCTGAAGATGATTCTCGAAAACATCGAACAGTTTGTGGTTCAGGATGAAGAGAATCAGACGGCTTATCTGAAGTTGCCGAACGACGGATGGTGGTACTGGTACGGTAGTGATATCGAAGCCAATGCATACTACCTGAAGCTGTTGTCGAAGGTGAATCCTCAGGATGTTCGTGCTTCGCGACTGGTGAAGTACATTCTGAACAACCGTAAGCACTCCACTTATTGGAACAGCACGCGTGACAGCGCGTTGTGCGTGGAAGCACTCGCAGATTACATGAAGGCGAGTGGCGAGGATCAGCCAAATATGACGATCGAAGTCTGGCTCGATGGCAAGAAGCAGAAGGAAGTGAAAGTCGATGCGTCAAACCTGTTCACGTTTGACAACAAGTTTGTCCTGGAAGGCGACGCCGTCACAACGGGAGCCCACACGCTGGAGCTTCGCAAGAGTGGAACAGGGCCCGTTTACTTCAACGTTTACCAGACGAACTTCACGCTGGAAGACTTCATCACGAAGGCTGGCCTGGAAATCAAAGTGCAGCGAAAGTTCTACAAGCTGACCAAGTCGGATAAGCAGATCGACGTGCAGGGATCGCGAGGACAGTCGATCAAGCAAAAGGTCGAAAAGTACGTCCGAACCGAACTGCAAAACTTGAGCACCCTGAAAAGCGGTGATCTGGTCGAAGTGGAACTCGAAATCGACAGCAAGAACGACTACGAATATTTGATGTTTGAAGACATGAAAGCATCGGGTTTCGAAGCCGTTGAGGTTCGTAGTGGCTATAATGGGAATGACATGGGAGCGTTCGTCGAATTCCGTGACGAGCGAGTCGCCTTCTTCGTCCGACAGTTGATGCGTGGTAAACACAGCATCAGCTATCGGTTACGAGCGGAAATCCCAGGGAAATTCAGTGCATTGCCGACTCGCGCCAGTGCGATGTATGCTCCGGAACTGAAGGCCAACAGTGATGAGATGAAAGTCGGAATTACGGATTGATATCCTGATTGAAGGTCCTCGCCGATGACGATTCGGCGAGGATTCTTCAGATTCAATTGACGCAACGATCCGCAAGTTCGATCAGCAGGGAAGTCACAGAGAGAACTCAAATGGAAGGTGAAGGAACTGGAGAAGCTTCAGCCGGTGATGAGTTGAAACATGCTCTTAAAGCATTTAAGAAGCGGCTAAAGCTGACTCGGCTGGACAACGAATCGAAACTGGGTTACGGCCCGATGACCAAGGGAAGTCAGAAGAATTCCGGCATCGTTGGCATTACCCCGCCAAACCAGTTTCCCCCGGCCGTCTGGGAAGAACTGGCCCGGCTTGGAAAGCTCAAGTACTTGGGCCAGGGTTTATATGAACTCACCAATGGGTCGTAGGTCTCTCCCATCGAAAACAGGCGAGCGGACGGCAGCCCTGCCCAGAAATCAAGACTGACTGAACATTAGGCAAACAACTGATGTATCGCTTGGCAATTGCGGCTCTTGTCTGTTTCGTGGCTTCACCAGCGATTGCGGGAGATCTGGCCCCATCGGCAACCCGTGGATATGAAAATCTGCGGACGCATCAGTATCTGCCGGCCGACTTCGACGATGCCGTTTTCGACGCATTGTGGACGGTGTGGCCTGAGCCTGAGCGGAGTGAAGCGGAAAAGGCGGACGCGCGAACTCGGCGGAAACTGACTTTTTCTTATTACGGCCTGACTAGCGACGGAAGCGACTCCGAGGAATTGCGTCCTCTGGGATACGTCGTCGATGGAAAAGGGAACTGGGTGATGAATTGCCTGGCCTGCCACGGCGGCAAAGTGGCTGGACGGGCGATCCCGGGACTTCCCAATTCCCACACTGCTCTACAAACGCTGACGGAAGACGTGCGCCGGATCAAGCTTTCACAGGGCAAGGCCTTATCGCATCTGGATCTCGGTTCGCTCAAGATGCCGCTGAATGTCACCAATGGGACGACAAATGCGGTCATTTTCGGCATTGCACTGGGGGCCTATCGAAATTCCGACATGTCGGTCAACCTGGCCAGAAAACTTCCGCCGCTGCTCCACCATGATGTCGACGCCCCGCCCTTCTGGAATGTCAAAAAGAAGCGTTCACTTTATGCGGATGGACATGCCCCGAAGACCGCGCGGCCGTTAATGCAGTTCATTCTGCTTCCAACGGTCTCACCAGAAACCTTAAATCGCTGGGAACCCGAATTCGTTGATCTCTTGTCCTGGATCGAATCACTGGAACCGCCCAAGTACCCGTTTCCCATCAATGCGGAACTCGCAAAACGCGGCGAGGCTGTTTTCAACGAGAATTGCTCGCGCTGTCATGGAACATATGGGCCCAACGGGAAGTACGAGCAGCAGACGATCGCTCTCGACGAAATCGGGACAGACCCGTTGCGGTGGAAGGCACTGACTCCAAAGTTTCGCCAATGGATGAAGGATGGCTGGATCAGCCGTAACGGCGCAGATCCCGTTGAAGTCGATCCTGCAGGCTATGTCGCACCGCCACTCGATGGGATCTGGGCGAGTGCCCCTTATTTCCACAACGGTTCCGTCCCGACCCTCTGGCACCTGTTGCATCCCAGCGATCGACCGATGGTCTGGAAGCGAACGGAGGATGGCTACGACCAGACCAGGGTTGGCCTGGAAGTGGAAACATTCGATCAAGTCCCTGCGACCGTAAAAGCGGTGCAACACCGACGCCGATACTTTGACACAAAGCTACCTGGCAAAGGCGCAGCGGGACACACATTTCCGAACGTGCTGGATGAAGACCAGCGACAATCTCTGCTGGAATACCTCAAGACACTCTGATTCCAGCCAGCCACCGGCCGAAGCCCGTCCCTGCTACCCAGAGTACAACTCCGCACAAAACACCCGCCGCAGCGATCATTTGCCAGTGCCGAAAACTTAAATATAGATATCTCCCCGCGGCAATCTTTCCCATTCTGTTGATGTATTCGATGTACTCGAAATCGTGCATGTCATAATGCGTATACGCAATTGCCGCTGTAGCGGATGGAGAGTCGTAACCAACAATGTCAATCTGCCCGTTGATTGACGCCACTTCGACAGTAATCGTCCAAAGATGAAAGCTCAAACAATCGCAGTTGGAAAGACTCCTGATCCATTGGATGTACGCCACGGCAGAATAGCACGCAGTGAGCGCGACCATCAATGTGCGCCAGTTTTTCATGAGAAACGGCATTGTCTCGCTCCGATGCACGTGCATAGATCGTCAGTACTCACGTGCTGTGTCAGCCGTATTGTAAGGTTCCTGTTACTCGTCAGCGAACGTGTGTTCATTTCTCGAAATTGCTTTTTTTCGATTTGAAGGGGAAATCACAATGAACATCGATCGGCATTCGCGTCTGAAACAACAGATTTTGACTCATTCACGTCCATTCGACTTGTTGTTTGAGCGGTTGGATCGCAGTGCGTGCTTCAGGTGGGAGTTGAAAACGGACTCATGCGAAATGTGGGGGGGAACATGGCTTTGACACTTCAGTACGATGACCGCGGGACGCCACACTAAAGACGGATGCGAGCTGAATCAGGTGCAGGCGAAAATGCGGGGCGGCATCCGCACCGAATCATCCGTTGTCCGTTAAATTCCGGAATCGCTTCGCGATCAAATCGGCGAGGCGTGCAAGGCGATTGTTGGATTCCATCTTGTGCTGCTTACAATTAAGTTGATGCGTGATCTTTTTCAGAATGGTTGGCAGTCTTCCACCCCGTACGTATACGATTTCCAAGTCAAATCAACTGCCCACCAAAGGGTCTGCCCCGTGCAGGAGGCGCAGAATGAGTGGTTCCGCGGAGAAGTAGATTTGCGGGCAGGCTCTGCCGCCCTTGCGATGATTGAGTTTCGCACTTCGCCCGACTTGTCTAATCCAGCCCGTATGTGACGAATGGGTTTTCACACGGATTGCCGAACGCCACATGTAACTGGCGTTTTTCTGGTTCTGCAATCAACGCGACAACCGTTTTTCCTCGGCGATCCAGCATCGGACCATCAGGTCCTGAATGGGAGTGGCGACAGATGCTGACGGGATGTCCCTCGTGGTCAGAAAGGAATCTCTGGATATCCTGCAGGCTGATCGAACCAAATCTGTCGCCGATCAGCTTCTGCATTCGATCTAGCCGTGGGAACGAGTCCGTCGGACTGTGACGCCAGTTCGTGTCGCAGGCGTGCTCTTTGCAGAGATAATGATTTGTGTGAACCTGAAATAATGGATGACCAAAAGGAAAAAATGGGCCTTCGCTGGTTAACTCGACGTCTTCAATCGTTCCATGTCCATCCGACAACATGTAGTTGCCATTGGAGCAGACCGAGAACTGCTTCATCAGCTGCCTGACACCTGCGATCGATTGCTGCTGCAGGATCAGACGCTTCAATGGATAGTGTGACAGAGCGAATTTCCAGCTCGGTCCGCCC
>CAXBSB010000312.1:0-6745 GCA_963977965.1 uncultured Schlesneria sp. | reverse complement strand
GATGATGATCATGATCGCAGTCGTGATGATGATCATGATCGTGATCGTGATCATGGTCGTGATCGTGACCGCACTCATCGGAATCACAGTCGTCATCCTCGTCGTGATCTTCGAGCAGGAATGCGACTTTGGCGGCCATGTACACATCTTGCAGCGGCAAATCGTGAGCTTTGGCAACCTCAACGCAATCGTCGTACTCAGGCGTAAAAATCGCTGGCTCGTCAGGACGCCAGCCGAGTTTGCCTTTGATCGGTCCAAAATCGGTTTCGACCGTGTAGACCATCCGCTGTCGTAGAGAACGCTGGATCAACTGGCGTCGAATTCCGAATGTGCTGGTTTCGTTGAAAATAATCGTTTCCAGTGTCGCAACGTCATCAGGATTGCAGATGACACTCAGAATGACACCGGGCCGATCTTTCTTCATCTGAATTGCTGTCGTATAGACGTCCAATGCACCTGCCGCCATCAATGCTCGTTTGGTGTAACCGATCATTTCGCCCGTTGCATCGTCGAGGTTTGTCTCCAGCAGCATGACGGTATCAGTGGCACCTGCGACGGAGCGTGATTCTCCGATCACAATTCTCAGGACATTCGCTCGGTCCGTAAAATCGCGAGTCCCGGCACCGTAACCGATTTTCTCAATCGTCATTTCAGGAAGACTGTCTTCGAAACGGTCGACAACCGTCTTGATGATCGCGGCTCCAGTCGGTGTTGTCAGTTCTGCGTTGACTGGAACATCTTTCAGAGGAACTCCCTTCAGAAGTTCCGCAGTTCCAGGAGTCGGGATGGCACAGGTTCCGTGAGCAATCTGAACCTGCCCGCGTCCGGTCGGAACGGAACTGCAAACAACTTCCTCGACGCCAAGCAGGTCAAAGCCGATCGCTGCCGCAGTGATGTCGACGATCGAATCGATGGCACCTACTTCATGAAAATGAATCTTGTCGATCGTGGTTCCGTGAACAGTTGCCTCGGCCTGAGCGACTTCACCGAAGATTCGCAGCGCCAGATCTCGCTGATTGTCCGTCAGACCTTCTGATTTATTGATGATCCGCTGAATGTCCGCAAGGTGCCGATGGGCGTGCTGTTCGGGATGTTCGACTTTGAAATGGCGCGCACGAAAACCGGCTCGCATCACTTCCTGCAAATGCACCTTCACGCCGGGCAACTGCAGCGATTCAATTCCAGCCTTGATGTCGGAAAAGTCAACGCCCGCATCAATCAGTGCGGCAACCGTCATGTCACCACTGATGCCCGAAGCACAGTCGAGGTAAGCAATGCGCACGTGATCTTCCTTTATGGAAACTGATCGCTGGGCAGAACGTCATTCCTGCCCGGATTCGGGGTTCAACATGGATCAACGACGCAAAAGCATGACCGCAAGACAGACGAGTCTCTGTCCTGAAGAACGTCGTGAGTTCATCAACGAATTACGACTTCTTCGCACCCTGCATGCGAATCATATCGAGTTTGCTCAGCGGCTTTCCATCAGGACCAGTCGTGGGCACCGGTGCCTTTGCAGCAGGTGCTGCAGGGGCGGCCGGTTCCGCAACTGGAGCAGTCGGAGCTTCGGCAACCGCAGGAGCCGATGCCGGTGCAGCTTCTTCAGCTTTCTTGGCCGCCTGTTGCTTGCGGATCAGATCCAGCGGAGATGGCTTCGCACCGGCTGCAGGAGCCGCAGCGGGAGCACCACTCTTGGCCGCCTGTTGAGCACGAATGGCGTCGAGAGGACTTTTGCCAGCGGCTGCTGCGGGCTTTGGAGCCGCGGCTGCTGCCGGTTTCGCTGGAGCAGCAGCGGGAGCCTTCGCTGCGGGGGCTGCCTTCGGGCGTGGGCCATCGACGACGACCAGGAAATCGGGATTGATATCGTACCAGCCAATATCAACAGGCCCGTCGAATTCGACGAGTGCCCGGCAACTCATGTTGACTGTCTTGACCTTGCCGGTCCAGTTGGCAAATCGCCGCAGTTCGGGAATGGACGGATCCACGACCACGTACTTGTCGGTCAATTTTTCCTTCAGTTGTTCCGCTCGATCAATCGACATCTGACCGCAACTCCGCGACATGGCTCCAGACCAGAAGGACAGGGCATCCTCACCCATCCCAACGAAGCTGATTTTGCGAAATCGGCCCCTTGAAATCAAGTCGGAACACGCCGGAAGACGTTGCGCTGGCCGACTTTGTTTCATTTGTGGGAATTCCACAAGCAAATGCCATCACCGCGCTCGCTTGCCCTGACTCCTCAATCAGCCGTTTTTCGTAGACGGAACTGTTCGACAGAGAATTCCCTGACTTTGTAACCAGACAATCGATTGTTACGATGATGAAACGGGCGAGGCAGACTCGCTCCAACTCATGATCAGATCGCGACTTTCTTCAATTGGGCTGAGCAATTCCTGGGATCGTGTCCGGGTTCTTTGGGATGAATGATGGTTGAACAGAAGAATCCCGATGAACTCGCGCAGCCAGCCAGGAAGCCGCGGCGTCCGATTCCGCTGGCGAGGAAAATTGCATTCTCTGCGCTGATCTGGATTGCGGTCTTCGGGATCCCCGAAGTGTGCTTGCGACTTTTCTGGACTCCAACCGGTCCCAAAACCCCGGCCGTTGGAACTCGACAATTCGTCAACTGGCTGTCGAGGCTCTCGGAAGACGAAAAGACTGCCAAACCACTCTACAGAACGGATCTGAATTTACTGTGGAGTCTCGCCCCGGACAACTCGATCACCAGTTTCAATCATCACTTTGCTCCCGATGGTGAGAAGCAGTCGATCCACGTGACAATCAACAGTGAGGGTTATCGAGGCGCATCGCTGGCAACTCTCGACAAGGATTCTCGCAAAGTCCTTTGTCTCGGCGATTCAAACTTCTTCGGGTATCCGCTGGATGACCAGCAGACGTTTCCGGCAGTCCTTGAAGCAAAGCTCAGGCAGCATTGTCCGTCGCAGAATTGGCGAGTCATCAACGGCGGGGTTCCGGGCTATACCGTGATCCAGGGCTGGCTCTGGTATCAGCAGGCGTTTCGCGATCACAAGTTCGATGTCTTGATGCTTTCGTTTTTGAATAACGATGCCTGGCGTCAGCCACAACATGACCTTGATCTGCTCTCGAACAACTCATCCTTCGTCCATAAACTCGGCGGGCTGGCACGACAATCGCGGATTGTTAACTGGCTTGAAGCGTCATTCCGAACCCCGATCCCCAAGAGTAAATTCGTACCGCGTGTCGAAAAGAAAGACTTCATCGACCATTACCGCCGACTGATCGACCTCGCTGAGTCCACCGGAACAAAAGTGATGATCCTGGACTATCGAGCGTATGATCAGTACGCCCCCTACAGTATTGCTTTGAAACAACTCGCCGATGAACGCCGAGTCGACTATGTCCCGATCGCACCGCAAATTGCCGCGGCGATCGAAAAGCCGGAAACTCTTGAGCGGTACCCGGCTGAGGTCGAGCAAGTCCGACGACGCTGGGGTACGGAACTGCTGAACGAACGCCCGTATCTGTGGTACTTCGCGGAATTCCACCCGGAGCATCTGAACGAAATTGGCGTGGATCTGCTGACAGATCAATTGAAAAAAGCGATCTGTAAGGAGCCTCAATAGTTGTCAGAGCCAGCGGCGAGTTCTGTGAAAGGCGAGTCTGGCTCGTTCAACCCAGGAACAGTCCGCCTGCTGTTTCTGATGCTGATTGTCTTACTGGGTTTCTCGGTTCGATGGCTCGCCAGTCGCGACAACTTCTGGTTCGACGAGGTCTGGTCATGGAATCTGGCCACGGAGGCAAATTCTTACTGGGAGATCGCCACCGCGATCCGACATGACAACAACCACGTCTTGAACAGTTGGGTGATTCACGCTCTTCCCCCGAATGTTCATTGGTCATTTTACCGGCTTCCAGCAGTGGTTGCGGGGACAGTGGCCGTTGCTCTGGCGGGATTTAGTGGATTTCGACGCAGCACCACAGACGGCTTGATCGCATCACTGCTGATGAGCACGTCATTTGTAATGATTCAATATTCGAGCGAGGCGCGTGGTTACGCCTATCTTCAATTGTTCCTGGTGCTTTGTATCTGGTGCATGGGAAACCTGGATGGTCAATCCAGGCCATCTCAAGAGTTTCTGTTTTCCATCAGTGCCAGCCTGGGATTTCTCGCTCACATCAGCTTCGCATCCGCCTATGTGGGGTTTGTCTGCTGGTCGATTGTGACATTATTCAAGCAGCATGCGTCACGAGCCAGATGGGTGGCGTCGCTGGTAAGGTTGCATGCACTGCCGGTTCTGACACTTGCCTGGTTCCTTTATTACAACGCAAGACACCTTGTGATTGGCGGCGGGAATCAGAACCCGCTATTTGCAATTCTCGCTCAAACGGCATCGCTGGTCATCGGTGGCCCTGACATGGGTGCGTTGGCGGTTGTCTGCACTGTCGCAACCGTGATGGCAGCGTTCAGCGGAACGGTACTATTGATTCGTCGACAGGATGGACTTGGCCTATTCATTGCAGGTTCATCGCTGGCGCTGGCTGCTGTCGTTGGCGTTGCTCGCCCGGACGTCATCTACGTTCGATACTTTCTGGTGATCATCACAGCAGCCCTGCTGGCGATCAGTCATCTTCTCGCGACGCTTTGGACGGCCGGCGGCTGGCAACGTGTGGTGTCAGTCGTGGCGGTCATTCTGATCCTCACGGGAAACGCAGTCCATGTGAAAGACCTGCTGATCGTCAGTCGTGGTGGGTACGAAGCTGCGGTCACATTGATGAACGAAGCTTCCCCGACGGCTATCACTGTAGGAAGCGATCACGACTTCCGTAATCCGATGTTGCTCAATTTCTATCAGCAGCGGATTGATAGCTCAAAACCGATGACATACTTCAAAAACGGTCAATGGCCAGCGACAGGGCCCGAATGGGTCATCTTGCACACGTTTGATCGCGAGCGAATTGCGCAGCCGTCGATTCAGGATGGTGGTGGAAACACGTATCGTATGATTCGTGACTACCCGTACGCGGGACTTTCCGGCTGGCGCTGGGTGTTGTACCGCAATGAACAACGTCCATCGGCTGTCCCGCCTTCAGGGACCCCACAAAATTCTCCATCGCAGAATTCAGGGCAATCACGATGAAAACAGATCGTCCGCATACAAGTCATCGAGTTCTTTTCGGGATCATGCTCTGTGGGATATTGGCTGTCTGCCGAATCTCGTTCGCAGACATGGCCCCTGAACATCTTGTGCTCGTCGTCAATGGCAAGAGTCCGGCGTCGCTGGCAATTGCAAATGAATATGTGCGGTTGCGAGCGGTCCCAGACTCAAACATCGTCGTTCTCGACGGGATCACGAACGTCGAACAACTTTCTGTCGACGAGTTTCGCCAGCAGATCCTGGCCCCCGTTTTGACCGCCATCCAGCAGCGAGGCCTGCAGTCGGTTCGCTGTATCGTTTATTCGGCTGACTTTCCGACGGCGATCCATGTGGCGGGTGATGCGAAAGGCGTGTCATTGCCCCAGGTCTTGACCCCAGTTGCATCGATCAACGGGCTGACGTTTTTGTATCCCTGGACGATGTCGAAGAACCCGCAGTATCTCGATTTGAACATCAATGCCTACGCGCGTCGGTTCGGAACTGTGTCCTCTGATACACCGTGGAGTCCCGCGGAAACGACACTTTACGGCGAAGCGATGCGAACCCTGCAACTTCAGTCGCCGCGTTCACGTTCGGCGCCTGTTCCTGAAATTCCACCTGTCGATGCACTCTTACCTGTCAACGGACGAGCCTTGTCAGACGCGATTGACTCGCTGGTCCAATTGAAGCAGGCACACCCCAGATCAGCCGACCTGCTGTATAACCTCGCGTGTGCCTTCGCCACCGTTGATCGAACCAGCGATGCCCTGTCGGTTCTAAAGTCGGCTGTGGAAGCGGGGTGGTTTGACCATCGTCATGCTGCACGCGATCCCGATTTGAATTCACTGCATGGGTCAGCGGACTTTCAGGAACTCTTGAATCAAATGAAATCGACGAAGCTGCGTGTCATGCCGACTCGTGGATTTCGCGGCGATGCGGGCTGGCAGGGAAACGGTGACCCGGTCGAAGGCGCTGCGGCTCCGAGATATCTGCTGTCGACGGTTCTTGGCGTTACTGCCGGGCGAGGCAACACCGTTGCCGAAGTGATCACACAGCTTCAGCGATCTGCTGCCGCCGATGCGACTCATCCGAAAGGGACAATCTACTTCGTCAAGAACGGTGATGTTCGCTCAACGACCCGCGAATGGGGCTTTACATCTGCTGTCGAGCAGTTGAAAGATCTCGGCGTTGAGGCTGTGATCGAAGACGGAATTCTGCCGCAGAAAAAGTCTGCTGTCGCCGGGGCGATGATCGGGATTGCCGATTTCAACTGGACATCAAGTGGAAGTACGATTCTCCCCGGAGCGATCGTCGAACATTTGACCAGCTTTGGCGGGGTGATGACCAAGGGAGCGGGGCAGACGCCATTGACCGAGTTTCTGCGTCACGGAGCAGCCGGAGCATCAGGAACCGTCACAGAACCGTATGCCATTCAGGCCAAGTTTCCGAATCCATTCATTCACGTTCATTACGCCAGCGGAGTCACTCTGGCAGAGTCCTTTTACTTATCAGTGACGGGCCCCTACCAGTTACTTGTCGTCGGCGACCCGCTCTGCAACAGATCGGAAGAGCACACGTCTGAACTCCAGTCACGTTTCGGAATCTCGTATGCCGTCTTCTGCTTGAAAAAA
>CAXBSB010000311.1:0-6767 GCA_963977965.1 uncultured Schlesneria sp. | reverse complement strand
GCTGAATGGACCTGGTCTCCAGAAGTGGAAACTGGTTGAGGAACACGTTCGCGCGATTTCGGGGAAATCACTTTCTGACCAGCTTCTCGGAATCTTTTCCGAATCATTGGTCGTGGCGATCTATGTCCCTGAGGATCGACCGCCACAGGGAGTTCTGATTGCACAGGCTCGCGATACGGCAATCTTGAACCGGGCAATTCAAACATGGAACCTTCTGGACGCTCAACAGGTCTCTCAGACGCGGACACATCACGGACGTTCCTATGTCCGTCGTGCCAAGTCAGAGAAATCCAACGAGGTCGTGTATTACACGGTAATTGGCCGGACGATCGCTCTGTCCGATCAGGAAAAGCGAATTCAAGAAGTGATCGACACATACTCACAGAAAACGCCTGAGGGACGCATTGCGTTATTGCGTGACTCTGAACTTTATCGAGCCAATCGAGCACGCCTTCCTGCCAGTGCCGCCGCCTATGCGTTTGTGAATACTCGCCAGTGGGATCGGGTGGTTGGCAATGCTATCGAAAAATCGCCCGACGCTCGCTGGATTCAACCACTCACCCGGCAGGTCGCAGCCGTTGCAGCAGCTTTGCGGCTGAATGAGGAAGTCGTGGTCGATCTCGTAACCGACGTCACGGGTCAGCCTACCCCTGCCCCGTTCAAGAACTTTGTTGAAGCGACCCAGGGAGGTGGGACCTGGTCGCAGCGAATTGCAGGAAATGCCATCTTCGCGATTTCATCACGAATGGAGATCAGGCCGCTGATTGACGGCTGGATTGCGACCAGTCCCGATGCAAAAACGGATGACTTTGCCAAAGGGAGAAACATCGCACGCAGTCTTTTCCAGGGACGGGATCTTTTCACCGAGATTCTTCCGACGGCACTGCGTGACTGGACTGTCACCCTGCTCGAATCCGACGTTGGAACATCGTCAAATCCCCCTCTGAATCTGATCGGGCGATTTTCACTGTCATCCAGACAGCAGAAGTCACCCGCAGAAGAACTCGATCAAGCCCTGCAGTTTGGCATGTCTCTGCTGGCTGTATCAGTCTCCAGCCAGCGAGGCCCCGCTGGGCCACCCGTTTTTCTTCAGACCCGACGGACCGATTCCGGAACGGTTAGTGTGATCGAAGGAATGCAGCCGTGGACGCACGGGTATCGACTGGCAGCCGGTCAGTTGACCGTTTCAACGGCAGAATCGTTACTACAGGAAGAACGAGCGGATTCCGTGACAAAACCCGGCGATCGACTGGCAATGAACTCGCAGCGTTATTTCAGCAACGCTTCGCAGCTCGCATGGCTCGACGCAGTCAGGTTGCGACAAGTCATTTCACAGCGGCGAGAGTGGCTTGCTGAACATCTGTCAAACGATTCCTCGGGGCGCGAACGACTGGCAAAACATTTGTCGAATATCGACCAGGTCGCGAAAATGTTCGATGCCGCCTTCGTCGCAGCTGGATTTCACGAAGATCACATTCGTATTAGTCTTGGTGTTTCTATCGATCGCAACGAATAGATCGCGTCTCACGCCAGTTTAAACGTCACAGTCGCTACACTCGAAAGTCCGCAGAGTTTACTTTAGTTATCAGCGTTTTGTATTCTTTGCAATCCGTTCATCCGGCAAACTACCGGTCATAATCGTGTTAACCAAGGATGGCTCCCATTCACTCAACGGACTGTCCCCCGGTACCCCCCGAATCGAGGACACGATGGAAGACACGGACAAGATGGCAGTTGCAGAGCGACGAGCCCAGAACCGACGAATTGGCGGAGATCGCCGTAAGTCGGGCGGAACGGAAAAGTACACCGGCGAGGAGCGCCGAGTTGCCCCACGGCGCCAGGTTGTTGAACGCCGTCGGCTGATTGATCCGACAACGTGCGAACGCGACTATTCAGGCGACGAAATCGAATTCATGAAGGCGATGGACGATTACAAGCGACAGAGCGGGCGCAACTTCCCGACCTGGAGCGAAGTCCTCGAAGTGGTTCGCAGCCTTGGTTACACCAAGCCAGAACACCGCCTGCCGGTTGAACAACCAGCCGCGACGTAATTCATCTGACGGGTGGCTGGAACGATGTCCGCACACCAGTGGAATGGATGAAGTGTCTTTACTGCGCTCCTGAAATTTCTCCCAGACATCGCCCAGCCCCCTTCCATGATCTCGTCGCGCCACTTCACTCGAATTCCATCCGTTCAGCGGAATTCGGTGAATCGTCGGACAGACTCGCAGTGAAAGATTGCGGACGGTGCTCGTTGGTTCGCCAACAATCATTGAGTCGCCTGATCCGTTGGTAATTGCTGAAATTCCTCCCGAACCACACTGCCAGCCAGCCACACCTATACCGTAACGCGACTTGTTTTCACGTTCGGCAAACGACCAGAAACGTGTTCGTGTCCGGCTCATGCCATCTCACAGGCAGAACAAACGTTACGAGGTGAGACCCTCACCCCGTTGATCACCTCATTAATGCGAAGCCACATACCGAGAGGTTTTCGATGTCGACCTTGAATTTCATCGTGTGTGACATGTTTCCATGGGGTGTCGCTGGCCTGTGGACGGTTTACGTCGCCTTGCTTATATCGGGACTGCGCAAGCGTCAGGTTCTGAAAGCAGAAACTGATATCAAGCTGCCTCGCAGCATTCCGCGAGTCACCCTGCTGGTCGCTGCTCGCAACGAGGAAGACTGTATTGAAACGTGCCTGCAAACACTCTTGATACAGGACTATCCGAACATTGAGATCATCGCCATCAATGACCGCAGCACTGATGCGACAGGCGAAATCATGAATCGCCTGGAGTCTGAGCATCTTGGACTGCTGCGAGTTGTCCACGTCGAAAACCTGCCAACAGGCTGGTTCGGCAAGACCCATGCCCTTCATTGCGGTACCAGCTTCGCAACAGGCGACTGGCTTTGTTACATTGATGCCGACTGCGAACTGCTCTCACCGCGCACGGTATCACTGGCCGTTCAGGAAGCACAAACACGCTCTGTCGATTTACTGTCACTGACGCCACGATTTATTCTCGACAGGCTCTGGGAAAAGATCACTGTCCCGGTCTGTTCATCGCTGATGGTCATCTGGTTTCAGCCGTCACGCGTGAATAATCCGCGATTGTCAACCAGCTATGCCAACGGCGCATTCCTGATGATGACGCGCCATTGCCTCGACCGACTGGGGGGATGGTGTCGCTTCCGCACGCAGATCAGCGAAGACATCGCGATTGCCCGGGGTGTGAAATCCAGCGGAATGAGACTCGCCGTCCTCGAGAACGACGGCTTGTATCGTACTCAAATGTACGAGACGATTCGAAGCTCCTGGAATGGCTGGTCGCGCATCTTTTACGGTGCCTTGCCGCCCAAGGCGATTGCGATTTCACTGGCGCGACTGATTCTCTGTTCGATCATACCAACGTGGACCGTCCTCCTGTGCTTCGCGACAACGGGATTCGCTGCTCAGAACGGCACGATCAACCATGGAATGACAGCTCTGATCTCAGCCGTCGTCCTGCAACAGGTCTACAGTGCCCTGATCTTTCGAGCCGTTGGCGGGAGAATTCTCTGGTCACTCACAGCTCCTCTGGGGCACATCATTCTCGTGGGAATGTTGGGCCGGGCTCTGTTGAATCACCTCGGCTTGGCGACCACGCGGTGGAGCGGTTCTGTATTCCGTCGAGGTCAACTGATGTCGTCGGGTCTCCCGACTCCGCACATCGTGTTGACGACTCAAGTTCCTGCTGTGCACAAATAGCAGCATCTCCGTGTTTAGAATTCGCCGTAATGTTTCACACAGCCACTTGCAAACGGTTACACTCAACACTCAAGATTGATGCGAGGTTTGAAACACGGTCCCAACGGACAATGTTAATTCACTCTGCAATGAAATGAGCTAGCTGTGGCAACAGTCAAATTGAAATCGAGTTCGTACCTCGTCATCGTGATACTGATCATTATCTGTCTGTTGATGGCCGGGTTGATTTATGCCTGGATAAACAGCCTGAAAACATTGGGAACATTTCCGTGGCTGGCCGTCGCGAGTCTTCTCCCGGCCGTTCTGGTATTGAATCACGGGATCTACCTTCAATGGCAACCAAGATTGTTGTCACTTTCTACAGATTCGAAAAAGGACCTCAACGGAATCACTCTGGAACAATTACAGCGGCTGTTTGATCAAGAGTATCGTGGCTACGCGATTGTGATCAGCTACTACATTCCGACATTTGCACTTGCAGTCACAGGATTCGTCTCTGCCTTGATGGTGTTTGATCCGCAAACTGCGATTGGGATCATCGAGGGTGCCATCCGAGATAACAAACTGCTCTTACCAGCACCGGAGGGAATTCTGTTATCAGACTCGCTCATCGAGGGAATTCGGTTTGGAACCCTGGGTGCCTATGTTTATGTCCTGATGACCATCGCCGAACGAACATTTCGACGCGATATCAGCCCGGGATTGGCCCAATGGAGCGCTTCCCAGTTGATCCTGGGGCCGATTCTGGGAGGTGTCGCGTCTGCAACAATTGCTACCGGGACAAATCTCAGCCTTTTCACCCAGCAGATCCTGTATTTTGTCGTTGGAATGGCTCCAAGACAGTTCGTTTCTGTGGCCGCCGACACTGCAACACGGTTCTGGTCGAAGAACGACACCGCCGTCGTCAATTCCATCTCGTTACGGTTGATCGGTGGAATCACGGCGCGCGTCGAAGAACGCCTGTTTGAAGAAGGAATTGAAGACGCTCATCAACTCGCCATGGCCAACCCCGTCCGCTTGAATCGCGACACGCCCTATGAACTTCGACAGATCACCAACTGGATTGATCAGGCCATCCTGTTTTCGACGGTCCCGGAAAGTGCATCTCTACTGCAAAAAGAAGGCATTACGGGTGCTATGGATCTGGCATCCTACGCCAAAACTCAGCAGGCAATGATCACAGATGAGGCCGGACATCAAAAGCCAAGGCTTGAACTGTTGGCAAATGCGGTCCACATGTCACCACCATCGCTGAACGATGTTGTTACTCGATTGAGCCAGGACCAGCAGGTCATCCTTGTTCGAGCCCTTTATCAGTCTGATCAGGTGAACGACGACAACGGAAGCTGGATGAGTTGATGATTCGGGGCAACGCTACACAACATTCAATTACGTCTTGAAACGATCAGTACTGAAACTCGTGGGATGGATTGTTCATGGCAACCACACGATCGTCATCATCTGTCGGCAAACTGCTGGTTGCGGCAACGTTAGTTTCTGTCATCGCCGATTCGTCGCAAAAGGGCCCAGTACGCGTCCGACCGACAATGAGTGCCGTGCGCGCCATTGCAGATCCGGGTGTCCCCGATGCGACTCAACAGAAGTTTCTCAAACAGAACTGCAGGTTCGGAAAACCGGCCAAGCAACCTCAGTCACTTGAGGTTGCTTGGCCGGTTTCTCAAACAGAACTGCAGGTTCGGAAAACCGGCCAAGCAACCTCAAGTGACTGAGTTACTCGGCCCGACGATGGTCATTGTTCGTGAAACGTATGTGCTCGAACACAGTGCGACAAGCAAAACCCCCTATTGGGTGAGTGAGTTTCTGACGGCGGAACTTCTCAAGGAAGACGGAGGACGCCTGAAACCCGAACCGTTCCGTCCGGAACCACTCGTACCGCCAGGCGCTCGAGCGGAACTCAAAGATTACCGGAATTCAGGTTACGCGCGCGGCCACATGATGCCTGATGCTGATCGCGCCAAGAATGACCTCAAACGCGAAACCTATGTCCTTTCAAACATGGTCCCGCAGTTTGGGCCGTTCAATAGTGGAGTCTGGCTGAAACTGGAGAAGGCTGTTCGTGCGTGGGCCGTGGCGAGAAACGAAATTCACGTCGTTACAGGCCCTTTGTGGTTTGACCCTGATGAGGCAGACCCTGCCAAGGCGGACGGTCAGATTGTCTATTCTGTCATCGGCCCGAACCAGGTGGCTGTCCCAACACATTTGTACAAGATCGTCCTTTCACAAAACCCGTCGACCCAGAAGTGGGAATCGCTGGCATTCCTTTTCCCCAATATTCCGAAGTACCCCACTTCACCTCCACTGGAAAAATTCCTGACGACAATTGATTTCCTTGAAGAGCACACCGGCTACGATTTTTTCCCGGAGTTCCAGGAAGAGGACCAGGAAAAACTGGAATCGACTCTCCCGACAGTCGTCTGGGATAAATGATGGACTCTGCCCTGATGTGGTGACCGTTCACGTCACTTCCGGTATGCTTCAGTCATCCCAAATCAATCGATGATTGCGCACTCTGGTAGTGAAGTTATGACAGATCAGCGCCAACAACAGCCATTGTATCTCTTTGCTGGTCTGGGCCTCTTTTTTCTGATCGCAATCGTCGCAGCGAGTTTCTGGTTCGGCGGAGCAGTGCCGTCACCGCGGGCGACAACTGAAAGCAACTCACGTCAACAGGCGAAGATCTCACGGCCGACTCCGCCCGATTCCGGATATGTGGGAAGCGAGCAATGCACCCCCTGCCATGCCCAGATTGCAGAATCGTACCGGCGGCATCCAATGTCGCGATCAATGGCGACTCTCGCTTCTGCCACGCCAATCGAGGACTATGCACGAACAACTTCGTTTACTGCTGGCGTATGCCAATACCGAGTCGAAAAGTCTGATGAGGGATTAGTTCATCACGAGACGTTGAGCGACACTGACGGGACGGCGCTATACGACATCAAGTCCGAAATGCAGTATGTGGTCGGTTCTGGTGCGAATGGACGAAGTTACCTGT
>CAXBSB010000310.1:0-6838 GCA_963977965.1 uncultured Schlesneria sp. | reverse complement strand
GGATCCCCCTTCGACCTGAGCGGCATTCAGATACTGCTCGGCCCCCTTGAAGGAACTGGCAGGGAAAGTCAGTTTCGCATTTTTGGCACTCTTCAGTGCCATGATCTGCCAGCCGACGACTGATGTATCACCAGGGTCTGGTGTACCGTGAGAATAACGCCAGCCACCCGTCTTGGGATTCTGACCCGTAACGATATAGTTCACCGCTCCCGTTGCAGCAGCTTTCACGCGATTGTCTTTGGTCAGTGCGGCCAGTTCGGAAAGGGCGATGGTACACAATCCGTGAACATACATTTTCTCGTTGCTGACAACCTCAGGACAAAGATCCAGACCTTGCGGTGTCTGCTTTGCTGAACGCAACAGGAATTCAACACCGTTCTTGACTTCCTTCTGATACTCACCGTTTTGATGCGTGTGACCACCTCCGAGAAACGCGAGCAGCGCGAACCCGGTTGCGCCAGTTCGTCCGCCACCCTTCAAAGTTCCTGCCTGACTGCACTGTCCCTTGCAGTCCGCGTGAGCATCGTGATCGAAGCTCCAGCCACCATCGGGAAATTGATGCTTGGAAAGCCATCGCATGCCGTAGGCGACTGCGGCTTCGCTGGCTGAATTTCCACCTTCACTGCGAACGAGTGCTTTCTTTGCAGCGGCAGACATTCGGCCGCTGGCGGCGTTATCGAACTTGATGTCAGCCAAGCCAGGGGCGTTGCCTTCTGCCTTTAATTGTGCCACAGGGGCATCACTGATATTGACGTCAACCGGGCCTTTTTCGAAGACCATTTCAGAGGTGTTCTGCTGATCGACGTTGTCCGCTTTGGAATCCAGGATTTGATTCGGTTGTTCCAGCGCCTGTTCGACGATCGGCTCTTCAACGATTTCCTTGTTCTCAGTGACTTCCGTGAAGATCTCTTCGAGCAATTGGGGATTCTGGATGACGATGAAAGTACACGCAATCAGTGCCAAGGCGTGAAACCCGGCACTCGCCAGAATCGTCGTTGATAATGTTTTCCAATCGACTTTCCGCTGCCCCAGTCGAGGCGCAAGAGTGATCATTGGCTTTTGCTGACGTGGAGCGGCTGGTTTTGCTGCGGCCGGCTGTGCGGCTGCAGGTTGAGCCGCGGTTGGCTGGACTGCTGCGGGTTGGACGGCGACAGGTTGAGTCGGAACCAATGAAGCCGCTGGAGCTGCCGCAACGGCTTGTGTTGCAGGAGGCACCTGAGGTGCAGCAGACGGTACCACCGCGACCGCTGGCGACTGTACTGCTGGAGCAGGAACTGGCTGAGCAGGAACTGGCTGAGCAGGCAATGGTTGAGCAGGCAATGGTTGAGCAGGCAATGGTTGAGCAGGCAATGGTTGAGCAGCGACAACGGGCTGCACAGGTGCCGCTGGAACAGGTGCGGCTGGAACAGGTGCTGGTGCGACTGCGGCGGGAGCAACCGCCACTGGAACAACCGGAGCTGCCGGAACCGGTACGACTGGAACTGCCGCGACTGGAATCGGTGCAACAGCAGCCACTGGTACAACTGGTACCGCTACAACTGGTACCGCTGCAACAGGTACAGCAGCGACAGGCGGAGCTGCGCCGTTCGGAGCCGGCACACCGTTTGGATTGGGCGGAACGGATGGAATTACGTTCTGAGTACTCATTTAGCAATCTCACTGTTCAGCGGAATGGCGACGATACACCCGCGTCCAACCCGGAATGTTCGGAGAAAATGCTGTTAAAAACGGAATAACTGGTAAATGGACGATGGGTGACTCGACAAGTGATGCTACGACTTCAGGAAACGAGGGTCAAGCGCCTGTTGATTCGAACTCCAATTAGTCCACAAATCCAACCACGCCACGTCCATCCGATTTGCCAGACCATTACAGACAGATGGCCGAGACACGCCGTCTTGAGTCAAAACCTGGCTGATTGATTGCCAGGCAAATTGCGTCTTGGTACTGCAAGTCGCAAATTTGATTGAAACCCTAATCTCGATACAACCGATACAAGTGATGCGATATGACTCGATGGAGATTCTGCGCGTTGCACCTTGACTGGTAACAACTGTCGTAAACGTTAATGCAATTTCGGTTTACAGAGTTCAGAAAGTGCCATGGAAGATCGGCCATGGCATCGTCAACCGGATGTTCTTGTGAAATACAGCTTCCAACATCCGGCGGCAGTGGAGTTTCGCTGCGGCTCGTAAACCGAGGCCACAAGAGACTTGTGGACATGCAACTTTTGGAGGGGGGATTTCATGCGATTTCATCGCGGGGCAAAGTACGGGCTGTTATTCGCCTGCCTGCCTCTATTCAGTGTCGGATGTGCCAGCCTGTCTCCCAGATTGAATGCACTCCCCTCAATCGCGCGGCACCGAGCCGATTCCCAGTATCAGACTGCGCGTGAAGCGGAACAGCGAGGTCAGCTGGAGAAGGCTCGCGATTTATACGCCGCCCTGCAGAAACAATCTCCGAACACTCCCGAGTACGCTCACCGGATGGGAGTCGTCTGCACTCAGCTTCAAGACCATGTGACGGCAGGAAAGTACTTTGAACATGCGCGGGCGCTGAGTCCCGCCAATCCTGCGATTCTGGCTGATATGGGTTATTCGGCCTACCTGCAGAAAGACTATGTTCGATCCGAATCACTCCTCAAAGAATCAGTTCGCCTCGCACCGAAAGAACCTCGCGCCATCAACAACCTGGCGATGGCGATCGGTTTTCAGGGCCGTTATGACGAATCCCTCGCAATGTTTCGGCGAGTCAACCCGGAAACACAGTGTTTGCTCAACATCGCCTACATTCAGTCACAGCGTGGCGAAGCCCAATCCGCAATCGCGTCGTACCAGCAGGTTTTGTCGCGCGAACCCGGTAATAAAGTTGCCTCGAATGCGATCCAGCAACTGAACCCGTCTGCGGTTCAATCGATGATTGTGGCAGCGACAAATTCTGTCCGAACAGAAGCTAAAAACGTAGAAAATGCAAACCGAGCCTGGGAAGACAGTACCAGCAAAGGCAATATCGATCTGCCATCCCCGGTTATCGCATCGCAGGATGAACTTCCTGCTCCTGCTGACATTCCCAATTCGCCAGTCGTTATTACACCTGGTGATTTCAATTTTGGATCCTCGGCAGCCGTTCCTAAATCGGTAGCCGATACCTCAGCAAAAGCTCTGGAGTTCGAGCGGCCGATACGGGGCGAACCCGAGAGAATCGAGTTTGATGAGCCCGAAGAAACCACTGCCGTCGCAGCGAAAGAAGCCCCCGCGGATTCAGCTTCGAAACTGGACGCAACTGCGGCGTCAGCTCAGGCTGTTCCAACGGCACCGGAAGTCGTGGCATCTACGACAGCACCAGAAAAGAAAAATGATTTGGCCGATGTCTTCGAAGGGGGCGAATCGGCTACTGAACCGGTCATGCCAGAGTCCCAGGAACTCACGGGACTCGACTGGGCTCGCGAAGACCTTGAAAAGCAGCGTGAGGAAAACAAATCCGCCGAAAAATCGACCGGCGACGTGATGCAGGGCTTCTGTCCTGTCGCCTTACGTGATGAGCGTCGTCTGGCGAAAGCCATGGACCAGTACACTACCGAATACCAGGCCGAGACTTATCGATTCTGCTCCGCCGAGGCCCGTGAGCGGTTTCTGGAACACCCGGACTGGTACATTCCAGCTGCGGGCGGCCTGGACATTATCGAAGTTCGAAAGGGTCACAACGTGACACTCGGATCGCTTGATCACGCGGTCTGGTTCCGCCACAAGCTGCACATGTTCAGCTCCGCAGAGAATCTTGAAGCGTTCCGCGCGGCACCGCGAGACTTCGTCGCGAAATGACATGAGGCCTGCTCGGGAACTCATTCACTTCGAGTGATTCTCAACAAAAACACACGGCTCACCCGATTTTCTCAGGGTGGAACGCCAAATCGACTGCGACAGAGCCGCATCGCTCCGACATTCGCACTGCGAAGTCGGAGCGATGCCTTTTTTCGTTTCGGTTGCATCCGAGGCACGTGGTCCGTAAGGTGTGACATGCTGGAGCCTGTGCCCCACTTCCCTTCGGCCACGATATCGCACCGATGATCCTCACCGGCGAAGAAATCAAGTCGCAGTTGGGTAAGAGCATTCTGATCGATCCGTTCGATGAGAAGCAGCTCAACCCCAACAGTTATAATCTCAAGCTGCACGATGAACTGATCGTGTACGAAGAGATCGTGCTCGACGTGCGCCGACGTAACCGGTACCGACGGCACATCATACCCCCTGAAGGATTTGTGCTGCAGCCGCACAAGCTGTACCTCGGTCGAACCATTGAGAGGACAGAAACCCACAATTACGTGCCGATGCTCGAAGGACGGTCGTCGATTGCACGTTTAGGACTTTTCGTGAATGCGTCAGGAGGATTTGGAAACGTGGGGTTCTGCGGTTACTGGACCCTGGAACTCGTCGCGGTCCATCCGATACGCATCTATCCAGGTTTGCCGATCTGCCAGATTCTTTATCATGCACTTCAGGGGCCGGTCAGCGAGTACCGAAGTGACAAGTATCAGAACAACCAGGACATTCAGCCGAGCCTGTTGTTCAAGGAATTGCAGCAACCCTCCCGCGACTTGCAAATGCGGTTAGCGTTCGGCCAGGAGTTGTCTGAATAGGCGAGTCCGATTTAAGAGTGGCGTCCCGCGAGTATCATCCTGCAGCGTTTCACTCATGTTCCGACGCGACACGGAAGTTCGACCCGTACTGGCACCTGTCGCTTACCGATAGTACTCTGCTAGAATCCTGGTCGATCCTTCATGGCCGGGACACTGCTTACTTTGACTTATTTGAATGTCTGCGAAATAAAACACATGACTGCTTCGTTCATCATCGGAATCGATCTCGGGACCACCAACAGTGCCTTGGCCTACGCTGATCTGAACACCGAAAAACCCGATGTCAAACTGCTACCAATTCCGCAACTTGTGGCGCCGGCCACTGTGGAAAACCGCAATCTTCTGCCATCGTTTTTGTATCTGGCCCCCAAGATTGAAGCAGCATCAGGAGCCTATGACGTCCCCTGGGCCGTCGACCGGGAATATGCCGTCGGCGAAATGGCGCGACGTCAATCCGCGGAACTTCCCGAAAGAACTGTCGGTGCGGCCAAATCGTGGCTCTGTCACAGCCGAGTCGATCGCCACCAATCCATTCTCCCCTGGGGAGCGGGTGATGATGTCGCCAAGGTGAGTCCCGTCACCGCCGCAAGGCGTTATCTGGAACATCTCGTTGCCGCATGGCACGACGCATTTCCCAATCACCCGATCGCTGATCAGCAAGTAGTTCTCACCGTTCCAGCTTCATTCGATGCAAGTGCCCGCGAATTGACTCGTGAAGCCGCATCTCTCGCTGGTTTGCCAGAGGGACTGGTTTTACTCGAGGAACCACAGGCTGCAGTCTACGCCTGGCTGACAGAGATTGGTGATCGCTGGCGTAAAGTGTTGAAAGTTGGTGATACGCTGCTGGTCTGTGACGTCGGGGGTGGAACAACCGATCTGACGCTGGTCGGAGTGGCAGAAGAAGCGGGTGAACTGACGCTGAAGCGCATTGCTGTTGGTAACCATCTGCTTGTTGGTGGCGACAACATGGACTTGTCACTGGCCCATCATGTCGCAGGATTGTTTGCCAAGAAGGGAGTCAACTTGGATCCCTGGCAATCGGTTTCATTGTGGCACGCATGTCGACTGGCGAAAGAAACGTTGCTGGCTCCCGATGGCCCAAAGAAACATCCCGTTTCGATTTTGGGGCGCGGCAGCAAACTGATCGGCGGGACGGTGACTGTCGAAGTCCCCAAAGACGCAACGCTGGAACTGCTGGTGAACGGCTTTTTCCCGAAGTGTGAAGTTTCTGACCGACCGATTCGGCAGCGCGCATCCGGTTTTCAGGAACTCGGTCTTCCCTACGAGTCTGACACCGCGGTCACTCGTCATCTGGCGGCATTTCTGCAAAGTCACGGTGATGGGGAAGGGCACCCAGTCCGCCCGACGCATATTCTCTTTAACGGCGGTGTCTTCAAGGCGGAGGCGCCGGAAAGCTGCTGCAACGACGCGAAGCCATCCCCCAACTCCTCAGGCTGATGGCATGCAGCGCGCCTCTGCGCAAACAACAGTGGAGCCGAGGCGTTGGTCCCAGCAGGCGAGCCAACGTCCGCCGGCACTGAGCCTGGAACCGGGCCTGTTCAGCTGGAGCGATCCCGAGAGGATCGCTGCATCCCTGTGGCACTCCGCCTCGATCAGTCAGGCGCGGAAACGCAGCGTCTATGGCAGCGCCATGGCGATGCTGTGCTTCTACATCAATCGAGCTGGCCGCACACTCGCCGAGCCACAACGGCAGATCCTGGAACAGGCCAAACAGCATCTCCGCGAGCTGCAGCAGCAATCAGCGCAACCCATGGGTCGCACATCCGTCGCTGCTGCTGCTCAACCTGAGCTGCAGCAATGACACCCCCATTACCGGATGGCGCCGCAAAACCGGAGGGCGCCGCAGAACCGTGAACTGGGCAACATGATCCGGCGTGGTCATTAGATACCAGACGACAACAAGTCCAGGAGCTCGGCTCAGCGACAAAATGCTCACGCACCATCCCGAATAGCCGACAAGATCACACCAGTTCACACAAAGACGGATCTGCGCCCAGATGTCCGTACAAGGCAAGTCCTATGCTCAGCTCTCGTGGTGCTCAAAGCCGTCGCCTGTCGGCTGATCAGAAGCGGCAGCCTCCTCATCATTCATGGCTTGACGCAGATTTAAACCATAAGAGTGCCGCGCCGCTTGCAGGTGCCTGAGCTCGAACTGAAGCTCTGAGATCTGCTGATCCAATC
>CAXBSB010000309.1:0-6891 GCA_963977965.1 uncultured Schlesneria sp. | reverse complement strand
GGATCTTGCAGGCATCCCGCAGGCCGTGATCACGGTCTGCGACAGAGGAGCTCGGCGTAACACGGCCGAGCTCGCACCGTGAGGCGTTTACATCATGCCTTCCATGCCGCCCATGCCACCCATTCCGCCCATGCCACCCATACCTCCCATGCCACCACCCATTCCACCGAACTGAGCGTTGACGGGAACGGCAATGACTGCTTCCGGGACCTTGACGTTCAAGGGCTTATCGGTCTTGTTTTCAATAAAAACCGTTCCGCCTAAGGCATTCTTGGGGATCAGTTTGGCATCGACCTGGCCAGCTTCGATCGCGGCGAACAATTCAACCTGTTCTGCCGTGGGATCAAACTTCGGATTTGTAATCGGTTTCTTGGTAACAGTTTTTGCGGCGGCGAACGCAGACCCCTGCGCTGAGATCACGACACCAATGCAGGCGAGGCAACAAGCAAACAGCATTGAGGTAGAACGACGAACCATAACAAGTTCCTTTTCGCAGTAATTTGCTGATTGAAGCTCGCGCTTTACAACAATGGCCGTGCGGCAGCGGCGGACTGACAGTCTGGTGAATTGTAAACCTTCGTCAAAGGTTTGGGCAATGAAAAGTTGGCTGTTGGACCAGTTTTTGACGAGAAGTTGGGTGATCCTCTGGATTATCGACCAATTCACCTCCAAAAGACCGAACTTCAATTACACTCTCATTTTTCACGGAATATTCGAGCAAGTCTTACCGGTTCACATACCTGCGCTGACGAAGAAAGGGATTTCGCGGGCAGCACGCGCGGGGCTTTGGGCGTCGCGATCCGGGTAATTGGTTAACTCTAACACCTCCGATGGCAAAATTGTGACTGGGCGACCTGGCAGCCGATATCAATTCTCCGAGAGATACGAAATCTGCACGAGCGGCGGAATGTACCATGACATCACGACTTTGCGGTCGGCGGATCATTCTGGTTCTCGGTACAGTCATTCTGATTCCGCTCACGAACTGCTCATGTCGCGTGACGGCTCAATCGGTGGCGAGGACTCAGCAGACGCAGGAATATGAACGCCTGGAGATTATCTACCGGGCTCATTCCGCGGCTGGTCCATTGTTCACCACCAATCCGGACCCTTCTTCGAAATCAGGAATCATCCAGACATCCGCTCAGATTGTCGAACCGACTCCATTCAATGACATCAGTTGGTCCAAGGCCGAATTGAGAATTGAATCGCCACATCCTGATGGGCGAAAGGACTTTGCAAAAGTCACTCTGAGGTTCAAGCCAGTCGATTGCTGCCACGAGTGTGAGCGGCGGAACTGGCGTCAGAAAATCGAAGAGCAGATTGGGCTGCGAAAAACTCGAAACGACGAGATCAAGGCTCGCTGGTTTTATTCGCCATCCCCTGTTTGTCAGGGCGAAACCTACGCCGAATTGGATCTTCCCAAAGTCGAACTGGACCGAATCCTCGCCGAACTCGAATCACACGGCTACTTCTCGGAACATTCTCGCCCTGCCGATTCGGGTTCTCATTTGGAAGTCCGCTTGAATCGGCGCTGGACGTCGAAAGACTGGTCATTTGAACCGCAACTGGATGCTCTGACGACTCGAGTTTACGAACAAGGAACGCTGAAGCGATCTCAGCAGTAAGCTCATCGCTTCAATTTCGGCTACGAGCGAGCGTTCTTGATAAACGCGGCAACGAGATCGAGATCCTTCGTTGCTGGCGACGACTCCACCCCACTGGCGACGTCGACACCCCATGGCTTTACTGCAGCCACCGCTGTCGCGACGTTCTGTGCGGTTAAGCCACCTGCCAGAATCAGCGGCGGCCAGTTTTCGTGTTGGTAGGTTCGTGAAAGGACCTCCCACGGAACTGTATGACCCGTACCTCCGTATGCGCCCGCAACTCGGGAATCGATCAGGCACCCGGAGATCTGGATTCCAATCGCCTGGCATTCTGCCAGATGCTCCTGCAGGCCTACGAGCGATTCACCGTCCATCCGCCACGCCCGATAAATCGGCCGGCCACCCACCGCCTGAGCGATCTCGGCGACTTGCACCGCGGATTCATCACCGTGGATTTGAACAGCATCCAAACGACAATCGACGGCGAGTGACGCGATCTCTGCGGCATCCTGATTTACGAAAACACCAATTCGCTGGACGCGATCTGCTGTTCGCTGGGCAATCCGGATCGCAATGTCACGAGTCACAAACCGCGGGGACTTGGAGTAGAAATTCAACCCGATCGCATCCGGCCCCAATTGAGTGACCTGATCCGCTGTTGACTCATCGCGAATTCCGCAGATTTTAACCCACACGGGATTTTCCGCTTGTACTAACTCGTCGAGATCACGAACGCCGTAACTGCTTTATGGCAAAAAAGAAACGTCCCACACAATGATTGCGAGGGACGTTTTTTGTTTTCAGAGCAGAAGCTGTCATTCTTCGGCGACGTATGGCAGCAGGCCAATAAATCGCGCTCGCAGAATCGCTTCACGCACGGCTCGCTGGAACTTGGCACAATTGCCGGTCTTGCGTCGAGCCAGCATGTTGCCTTCTCGGTCAATCATCGATCGCAAGGTCTTCAAGTCCTTGTAATCAACGAAGATCGGATGTGGCGACTTGTCGCAGCCATTCGGGCAAAAGCGGCATCGCAGCTTCTTCTTCAGCCGCTGACGCTTCTTACGCAGTTTCTTGATTTCGGTCTTGTTCAATGCACTCATGGACAGGGCCTCGGTTGGTGATTCCGGTGAATTTCGGAATCCGTTTCACGGTGAAACGCAGAGGGATGACTCATTCATACCGGTTTTCATGCGATATGACCGATCCAACGGATCGACCGATCCTTGTGGGACCGGGCTCCTCAGTATCTGAGGTAGCGACAAGAAATGCAAGTCATGTGGGCAATTGGGGGCAACTCGGGGTGCAGTCGTTCCTTGGTGTCACAGAAAGCTGTCCATGCGGGGTGCCACGGTTTTGGAGGTTTTGGAGTCTGCGACAAGGCCGTGCTTTTTCGGCGGAACATCGTTGTGCGGCGCGATTCGCAAGTGGACGGATTGGCGACGGGGGGATGGATTGGCGATTCGCGTTATTTCACTAGCGAAGACACGGCCTTGTCGCGGACTCCAAAACCGTGGCACCCTGGAATTTATGTTTTCTCGCTTGATTCACGATGTCACCACCAATTAACGACAGCACCCGTCAAAACCTTGTGACACAGATGGGCACTACGATTTCGGCAAGGAAGTCAGTAGACTGGTTTATTCCATTGCAGTCTTCCAGCGACTCGGAAATTGAGGCATGCCGAACGTCAACGTCGTCTGTTTTCTTGCCAGCTATTGCGTCGCCTTCGGGTTTGATGCGTGGCGGTTGCGTGCGCGAGCGGGATGGAGTCGACTGGTCTCGCTGGGATTCGGTGCCGCGGGGCTACTTGCTCAGACGCTCTATTTGATGCTCCGGTCGAGTCAAACGCAGCAACCCCCGCTGCTCAGTTCGGCTCATGACTGGTTGCTCGTTCTGGCATGGCTGGCCGTGCTGACGCATCTGTTCGTTTCAATCCTTGATTCCTCGATCGCCAGCGGAATCATCGTCTGGCCCATCGTGTTAACGTTGGTGGTGGGATCACTTTTTGTCGTTGCAGCGCCGAATCACGTCCTCGATTATCATCGTGGCTGGAAGATGCTTCACGCCTCAATGCTGGTTCTCGGTACCGCCGCGATTCTTTTGGGTTTCGTACTCAGCCTGCTCTATCTCTGGCAACATCGTCGACTGAAGCACCGTCAGATGCTTCAAAGCGGGCTGACGCTTCCCAGTCTGGAAAAGCTGGAACGCTACAACCGATGGGCAGTGCTGGTCTCAGTTCCGTTACTCACGTTCGGAGTCGCCAGTGGGATCGGACTGGCTGCTTTTGCGAACCATCAAACAATTCCGACCTGGACCGACCCTGTGGTTGTGGGAGGGGCGGTCACCTGGTTGCTGATGTGTGGAATGTTTGGCTGGCTGCTGATTGGCAAACGCCCTCCGGGACGCCAGGTTGCGTGGCTGACCGCCTGGGCATGCGGGTTTCTGTTATTCATGATCGTCGGCCTGCAAATGTTGACGGCCGCGATGCGAGTCCCCTCACTGCATGGCTCTGAACGGCCACCAGTTCAGGAACAGACCGGGGAGTCACCGTAAATCAGAAAAGCATGACATGCTTCTGGATGTTGCTTCGCACGATCGTTACGAGAATTAGCTTTGAATCTGCTTGTTACCTATTGCACGCATCAAACAACACCGCTGGCCGTTCGCGAGCGGTTGGCGTTCTCGTCGCGCGATCGAATCGAAAAAGCCTATGCTGAACTTCGCGCTCAAATGCCCGACTGTGAAGCCGTCATTTTGTCGACCTGCAATCGTGTTGAAGTCTACCTCGCGAGTTTCGAAGACGATCCTGAGCAAACGCAGCAGCGACTGGCTCAGTTCCTGTCCGACTTTCACAACGTACCACTCGATGAATTCGTGGGAGAATTGCGGTTCGCGGCGGGTTCAGAAGCAGTCTGGCATCTGTACGAGGTGATCTCGTCGCTCGATAGCATGGTTCTCGGTGAACCACAGATCGTCAACCAGGTGCGTCAGGCGTATCGCGAGGCTGAAGAAAATGGGGCATGCGGCCCGCTGATTCATTCGCTGTTTCAAAGTGCCATCCGTGTGTCCGGTCGAGTCCGATCCGAGACACGTCTGGCAGAGGGGCGTGTGTCGATTGCCAGCGTTGCAGTTGGCGACTTTGCCAAGAGTATCTTTGACAGTTTCGGCGATAAACTGGTGCTGATCGTTGGTGCCGGCGAGATGGCAGAGGAGACGCTGAGATATTTGAAGGACGAAGGCGTTTCGGACATCGTTGTGGTGAACCGCAGTCCCGAACGAGCCGAGCGTCTGGCGAAGGAATGGGGCGGTCGTGCTGAACCGTGGGAAAAACTCGACCATTGGATGGGAAATGCGGATGTTATCGTCAGCACGACGGGGGCAGACAAACCGATCGTCGATGTTGCCCGGTTTCGACGAGCCAGATCAAACGCCGCTGGGCGACCAGCCTTCATTCTCGATCTCGGGGCACCGCGTGACTTCGAAACAGGAGTCGGGGCACTCGATGATGTCTTTCTCTACGACATCGACAGTCTGAGCCGGACCTGCGAAGAAAACCGCCGGGCTCGCGTCCGCGAAATTGAAAGTGCCCGACAGATCGTTTCCGAGGAACTCAGTCGATTCAAAGCAGAATTTCACCATCGAGCCAGTGGCGACGTTGTGGCCCGGTTGATGCAGGATTGGCACGGTATCAGTGCCGATGAACTCGGTCGACTTTTCAACAAACTGCCACATCTGACCAGCCGCGATCGCGAGGCGATTGAGAGGACGGTTGACCGGATTGTGAATAAGCTGCTTCATCCGCCGCTGACGGTCCTCAAGGACGAAGCACGTGACGGAACGCCTCACGGTCTGATCAGCGCTCTGAAGCGACTGTTCCGACTGGATGGCTGACAGTTGCCTTGCTGATGGATCCGTCAACGAAAACAGGCGTCGAAACCGAAGTCTCGACGCCTGCTGGAATTCATTCCGCTTGTTTTAGAGCGTGTCCAATTCTCGCGTGGCCTAACTCATGTTCAGACGCGACACGGAAGTGCGACCCGTCTCATCAAGCAGGAATCAGCCACCCTGGCTGTTGTTTGGAGCACCACCGGCGATCATGTCGCACGAGGTGGCACAGTCACAATCATCGACCCCGTCGGTGTTGACCGAACCGAAGGTGTAGGAAATTGCATTTCCAGCCTTCTTGCAGCCGCTGAATCCGGTGTAACCGAATGACTGGTTCAGAACGCCGATTGCGTGAGCGGTGTCCAGCAGTTCTTCGTTAACAGCAACGACAACGCTGCTCAGGCCAACGATAACTCCGAGGACGCAGATGGTCAGGACGAGGACGAGTTCGGCGGAGATGATCACACCGGCTTCATCATTCAAGAAATTCTTGAGCATTGGACAGATCCTTGTTTGTGTTTGTGTAGATGCTTGAACTGATTAGCGGGCAACTGGCTGAGCACTGATGTATCAGTCAGTCCGGCTCCAACGTCGCGGATGATCCTTGAAGCTGTCGCCGTTTCCAGATGAACTCGAATTCTGGCCGGAATTCCAAGCTCGCCCCTCTGGATCAGAGGTCCAACCTGCCAGTTCGCGACGCTGACAAGTGCGGTATCGTGGTCCTGATAAGAAACCAGGAGGTTGTCGAAGTTGATTTGAACTCAAATGTGTTAGAAGCGATGGCACTGGCATGAACCAGCCATTCGCCCTATATCGCATGATCGATGCCATACCATTTGTCGTTGCGGTTGGCTTCGAGTGACTCGTCGGTACAGCCGGTTTTTCGAGTACCGCATGTTTGTCACAACTGATACAGACGGCGCGTTCGACGTCATCATTGTCATTACAATTGCTACAGAAATGACAACAGTCATTTTCACATTGCGAAAGAAAATCCGATCAGGCACTGCATGCGCCAAAAGCCGCGTTTCAGGAAGCGAACGATTTGTTGTCAGACTGTCAGAAAAATGAATCGATCTGCCAATCTTCGAACAGAAAACCATCGATCGCACCGAGTCGATCTGAAGCCGCGCAATGTGCAAGAGGAAATGCCCATTTCTGATGTTGGGCAATCTGAATGGTTGGGAAGTGGCGTTTCGCCGCGCGAGCCCAGTCCGGGTCGCACTTGCGTGACGCGTCGAAACATGGGTTAGACGCTGCAGTCTGATGCCCGCGGGACGCCACACTTAAGTTGGATGCGATCCAGATATGTGTCAGTTCGCACGCCAGCGATTTAAGGCACGTCAACCACCTCGCCACCATTTCGTGTTCCGATGGCTCGTTGCAGGTTAACGTCCAT
>CAXBSB010000308.1:0-6928 GCA_963977965.1 uncultured Schlesneria sp. | reverse complement strand
ATCCACACGCTGGACCTTGAACGGAACAACAAAGAAAACGCACGTTCGTGTTGTGCAACTGACAATGTCGCCGCTTCGTTCGAAGGTCAGCCATGACGACGGGACGGTCAATGTCACCAGGCCCGGGAAAACTACGCAAATCAGAAAAACGATGACGTGCTGTAACAGCATTTCACCGAATTTCGAGTGATTTCCATGAGGTTGCACTTCAGCCATCCTGTAGCAGACGAGTTTGTGATGATTCAGCGAGTCGAGGGACTCCCATCGAACCGTCGTCGGCTGTCAGAGTTGTATGATTTGTGCGGTACGATTTACACCAGCGGTTCGCTTCGGCACACTACACAGTGCCGACAGCGAGGGTCCGATTTACAGTCCTCCCTTCATGATCGGACGATGACATCAGTTTTTCAAGAAGTAAGGACCATCCATGATTCGCGTGCTGAAGTGTTTGGCAATCGTCTGCCTGACAGGGTTGGGAGTCGCTGTCGCGGCTGACAAAGAAGAAGGTTTCGTCCAGTTGTTCGACGGAAAGTCATTCACTGGCTGGAAAATCAACGAGCGTCCTGAAAGCTGGAAAATTGTTGACGGCGCGATTGTTGCCAACGGGGATCGCAGCCACGTGTTTTATGTCGGAGACGAAAAGCCGTTCGTCAATTTCGAATTGCGAGTCGACGTCAAGACAGAAAAGAACAGTAACGGCGGGATCTATTTCCACACGCAATTCCAGCCAGAAGGTTGGCCAAAGTACGGTTTTGAAGCTCAGGTGAACAACACCTACGAAAAGGATCCGCAGAAGACGGGTAGCCTTTACGCAGTAAAGAAAGTTCTGGAAAAGCACGTTCCCGACGACGAATGGTACACCGAAACCGTGATCGTGAAGGGGAAAAACATCAAGATCAAGATCAACGACAAGGTTGTGGTTGATTACGATGAACCGGAAGGCTTGGAAGCCGGTAAGGATTTTACCCGCAAGATCGATAAGGGAACCTTCGCTCTGCAGGCTCATGATCCCGGCAGCCGAGTTCACTTCAAGAACATTCGCGTCAAGCGACTCGACTGAACCGCACGATCATTTTGCTATTCCATCAGGGGCTGTTGTTTCACCACGACAGCCCCTGATTGCATTCATCGAGCCCGAAAAAGCGCCCAGGAGCATCCAGAAATTCAGATTGTTCACTTCGGGAATGCCTCGGAAATGCAGGATTACGGGGGACTTTCCGGAGTATGGGCTTCACGACCCCTGTTTTCTCTGTTATCCTGATGGTTCGCCTGCCCGGATCTGCCAGGCATGCTGTGTCTGCCAGTTTGCCTGCCCGTGATTTCGCCTACCGCGACTAAACACCATTCCCGGCCGGTCTGTCAGTCTGTCCCGATTGTTCCTGAGTTGAGTCTCGAAAAGAGTCGATGGCTCAACGAGTTTTTTGACATCGCCCGCTGAAATTCCAGGCATCCTGGGCTCGAACGCCCGGCTCTGTCGGACTTCCAACGCGCGGAGGCCACCATGCGACGGTTTGACATTCGAAACATTGCCATTATCGCTCACGTTGACCACGGAAAGACCACGCTGGTCGATTGCCTGCTCAAATCCAGCGGCCAGTTCCGGGAATCGCAGTTGCAGGGGGAATGCATTCTCGATTCCAACGATCTGGAACGCGAACGCGGCATCACGATCCTCGCCAAAAACATCGCGCTGATGTATGGCGAGATCAAGATTAACATTATCGACACACCTGGGCACGCGGACTTCGGCGGGGAAGTTGAGCGAGTCCTGCGAATGGCGGACGGTGCACTGGTGCTCGTTGATGCGTTCGAAGGTCCCCGGCCACAAACCCGATTCGTGCTGAAAAAGGCCCTGGAAGTCGGTTTGCAGCCAATCGTCGTCGTCAACAAGATCGACCGGCCAGACGCACGGCCTCAGGACGTTCTGTCCGAAACGTTTGACTTGTTTGTCGAACTGGGGGCCGACGACAAGACCCTCGATTTCCCATACGTCTTCGCGAGCGGGCGTGCTGGCTACGCAACGCACGATCCTGAAAAGCCGACGGACTCCATCAAGCCATTGCTGGACATGATTGTTCGCCACGTCCCAGGGCCTCTCACAAATCCGACCGGCCCGTTCCAAATGATGGTCACATCGCTTTCCTATTCGCAGTTCGTCGGCCGAATTGCAACGGGACGAATTGTCAGTGGAACCGTCAAACCACTTCAGAAAGTGGTGCTGATGAAGGCTGACGGCAAGAATGTCGCTGAACAGATTGTGGCTGTCGAAGTTTTCGACAAGCTGGGGCGGACACCAGTTGCTGAGGGGACAGCCGGTGACATCGTTGCGTTGACGGGAATGAGTAAGCCCGAAATTGGCGATACCGTTGCGGACCCAGTGAATCCGATTGCCTTGCCTCGCATCAGTGTCGATGAGCCAACAATCTCGATGCTGTTTACGGTCAATTCGTCGCCGTTCGCCGGTCAACCTGGTGGAGGCAAGTACCTGACAACTCGCCATATCCACGCTCGATTGATGCGTGAACTGGAATCGAATGTCGCCCTGCGCGTGGAAGAATCTGGCGATTCCGAAGCATTCAAGGTGTCTGGCCGCGGGGTCTTGCATCTGGCCGTTCTGATCGAAACGATGCGACGTGAAGGGTACGAACTTTCCGTCGGGAAGCCGACTGTCATCCGCAAGATGATCGACGGAAAAATGTGCGAACCATTCGAAATCCTGGAAATTGACGTCCCAACCGGGGAAGTCGGTCCAGTCATGGAAATCGCCGGAAATCGACGTGGTGAAGTCATTGAGATGACCGCGAATTCCACCGGCACGACTCACATTGAATTCTCGATTCCAGCTCGAGGGCTGATTGGTATTCGAACGCGATTGCTGAATGCCACGCGCGGTGAAGCGATCGTTCATCATCGGTTCGATAAGTATAAACCGATTGAAGGGGAAGTCCCTCATCGACAGAACGGTGTGCTGGTCTCGCAGGAGCAAGGGCGCGCGGTGCCGTTCGCACTGTTCAAGCTGCAGGACGGTAAGGAATTCTTCGTTGGACCTGGTGAAGATGTTTATGAAGGGATGATCGTCGGCGAAAACTCACGAGATACCGACATGATCGTCAACCCGATCCGGGAAAAGAAGTTGACGAACATGCGAGCGTCAGGTTCAGACGATAACGTGATTCTGAAGCCACCTCGTAAGATGTCACTGGAAATGGCGCTCGAATACATCGAAGATGATGAGTACGTCGAAGTGACGCCGCAGATCATCCGCTTGCGCAAGATCAAACTGACGGAACAAGAGCGGAAGCGAAGCGTGCGTGCTGAGGCGAAAGCCACCAGTTGACGAACGAGTTAGTGAACCAAGCAATTAGCCAGCAGGGTTATCGAGATCATTGAGCCCCCTTCTGGCTGATGCCGGAGACTTTCTCGTTATACGTACATTCGTACTTTTGCGGAGAGTGCTCATGTCCGTTCGTGCGTCATTCTTCACGCTGTGTGTTTCACTGGTGGCCATGTTCGCCAGCAGTGAATTCATAGTGGCTGCTGATTCCCCGACGGGTGATGTCAACTGGCCCGCATTTCGCGGCGCCGGGGGCATGGGCGTGAGTTCTGCGAAGAATCTGCCGGTCGAGTGGGGTACGGACAAGAACATCGCCTGGAAAGCCTCCTTGCCAGGAGCAGGGGCGTCGAGTCCCGTTGTATTTGGTGACCGGATCTACCTGACGGCCTATTCTGGATTCTTCGCCCCGGGGCAGGATGGCAAGAAGGACGATCTCAAGCGTCACCTGATTGCACTAAAGCGGAGGGATGGTTCAACCGTCTGGGATCAGGCTGTTCCAGCAAAGCTGCCGGAAGAGGATCGAATCCGCGACCATGGCTTTGCTGCCAACACACCAGCCGTAGACACCACCGGGATCTATGTCTTCTTCGGCAAGACCGGGGTGTTTTGCTTTACTCACGACGGCAAGCAAAAGTGGCAGGCAGATGTCGGATCGAAGACTCATCAATGGGGAACGTCATCGTCTCCCGTTATTTATGATGATCTTCTGTTCATCAATGCCAGAGTCGAAAGCGAATCGCTGATTGCACTGAATCGAAGCACTGGAAAAGAAGTCTGGCGAGCGTCTGGAATTCGCGAATCGTGGAATACTCCTGTTGTTGTCACGTCCACGTCGGCCCGGAAAGAGCTAATTGTCGCGATGCAGGGCAAAGTGCTCGCATTTGATCCGGCCACAGGTAAGTCGCTCTGGAGTTGCAAGACGGATATTGGCTGGTACATGGTCCCCAGCATCGTTGCGGCAGACGGCATCGTGTATTGCCTTGGTGGTCGCTCTGGAGTTGCTGCGCTTGCGGTTCGCACGGGTGGCAGTGGCGATGTCACCGAATCTCATCGACTCTGGACAAGCATCAAGGGTTCAAACGTCTCGTCACCCGTGTTTTTGGATGGTTATCTCTTTTGGGCTCACGAAAGCGGAATCGCTAATTGTGCGAAAGCGGACACGGGAGAAATCGTCTATCAGAAGCGACTGGAGCGAGCAGAGCAGGTCTATTCGTCTGCATTGCTGGCCGACGGCAAGATCTACTATGTCAGTCGCGACGGTCGCACGTTTGTTGTCGCAGCCAAGCCCGACTTTGAACTCCTCGCGACGAATGATCTTCGAGATCGCGGCGTTTTCAACGGCAGCCCCGCAGTCGATGGCAATCGACTTCTGATTCGGTCTGACAAGTTCCTTTACTGCATCGGAAAATAGCGAATAGTCCTGAGGTCCATCGACGTGAATTTGCCTTAGCCTGTTCAGGAGAAGTGTGTGCCCGCCAACTCGAACGCTACGCTGAATCGACGTATCCGCAGCGCCGTCGTTGGGGGCTGGTGGATCGTGCTGATCATCGTCGTGGCCGTGTGGATCTTACCGATCGAAGTCGCCCAAAACTGGGCCGTGAGTCGGGTCCCCAATGATGAGTTCTTGCGCTATGAGGCATCCTCGGCGGCAACCGCTTCGGTCTGGCTCATCAGATGCGGTGCAACATTTGGTTTTCTGGCGATCACGCTCGTCTGGTGGATGCAACGAGTGACCTTTCCGTTTCTGGAGCGTCTCATTCAGGAATTCTGGAATGTGATTGCACCACCGAAGTCTGGTCTCGTTCGCTCTTCCATCTGCAGGCTGATGATTTTTGCGTGGTTTGGTCTGGCACTCGTCCATGGGGGAATGAGTCTTCAACGCCGGTTGTGGGAGTGGCCGGTTTATCGATTGCTTCCAGGACGAACCGTGCTACCAAATATCAGTGATTCCAACCGCGACGTCATTCGGTATGTCTCACAGATGACCCCGCCCGGATCCCGGATTTTTGTGGTCAGTGACCAGAAGCTCTATTTCCTGTCGTATTACCTGTTGCCGCGACGCATTTACCACGTCACCCATCCCGACAGCGAGTTCGTCATCGCACAGGCCGACAACCAGCGTCAACTGGCTGCCTATCGCATCGAGGATCTGTCACCCGAACAGATCGATCGACTGAAACCTGATTATGTTTTGCGCTACTTTGAAGGGCAGGAATATGTGAAGGGGCAGAATCTGATTCAGGATCCCAACTGGATCGAATACCAGCGCCGGAAACATGGCCCGTCGTGGAAACCTCAATATCTGCTTTCGCTGCAAAAGTATGTGCCAGCAAAGTCATCGACCGAGCGCAGCGATCAGAGTTGAATCTCAGGGTACGATCGAGAACGCATAGATCATCGTTGGCTGCGGCAGAAAGTCGTTGTCGCTGGTGATCAACAACAGACGCGATCCATCCTTCAGCGTCGGTCCGAAGGTAATCCCTTCAATTTTTTCGGGGAACGTCTCTCCTGACAGCTTCCATCGCGGGTCGAGCAGGTCGATGAAGACTTTTCGCGACACGGGCTTTACGCCCGAGGGAATTTCGCTTGTCGGCAACGACGCAATGTCGCTTACATCTGTCGCTTCACGGGTGTCGATCTCGATGATCTTTTTGAACGACGCGTCAACGCCCGATTTGCCATCGCGTTCGATCACCAGGAATCTGCCTGGAGAATGGTATTCCATTTCGTGGCAGGCATTCGTTGGTTGATCCATTTGATAAAGGTATTCCCGAGTCGACTTGCTCTGGCGATTGATCTCCAAGATTCGAAGGTTTACTCCGACACGTTTGTTCATTTCATCCAATGCCCCGTCCTGGATCAATGGTCCCTGCATCAGGGCCGTGATCGTGTTTCCATCGGGGGAAATCGCGAGTGATTCGATGCCACGATTCGGCTGACGCCCGCGCAGATTGACTGGCGGCAATTCCTGATTGGGATCTGCCGAAGAATGAAGCGGCAAGAACTTTTCCGGGATCGCTACCTGGCCAATCTGACGTCCGTTTGACTGGAATTCCAAAATCGAGGGGCCGTATTCATCAGAGATGTAGTACGTCCCTCGCCCTGAAGGTCGGATTGCTTCGGGATCAAATCGTACTGCCAGAATGCCAGAGTCCGGCAATGCTTTGAGGGATCCGACTAGTGGGAGTCCAGCCGAATTCGAAAGAACTCGAGTCTCCAGGAGATCGACGCCTATCGCGCCTCGAGGGCTCACATTGATCTCAACGATGTGAAAGCGACAACGGAAGGACGTTGCCCCATCGGCGGGACCACGATCGGAAATGACGACGTATCGACTTCCCGTTCCAAGCCAGGCGATTCCAGAGCCATAACCGCCCCACTGATTCGCTGGAATACCTCCTTCGAGACTCCCATTTTCCCCGGATTTGTCGGGAAGAGTTGAAGGAATGGCGGCCTTACCGATGAATCGTATTTCGGCTGCCAGGGTCGTAGTGGAAACAGCAAATGAAAGCAGCCAAATCCAGGAGAATCTCATCACGGTGTCAGGCTTCTTTTGAGTGTAATTAAGAGAAAGTCCCGCATCTCCGATTGAAG
>CAXBSB010000307.1:0-6986 GCA_963977965.1 uncultured Schlesneria sp. | reverse complement strand
TCGACGCGACACGGAAGTGCGACCCGCATCCGAGTAAACACTATGCCACGAGTTTCGTCAGTAGCATAACATCGACCTGCGTAATCGCGCATCGGTCATCAATCAACAGGGGCGGTCACGGATTGCGATTGGACCAACGAAACGGAATTTATTCGTTGATGTCGGAATTGTGGCGATTTGATTACGATTGGCGTAAGAACATGACTTCCGTTGTCGTCCTCAAATTCCGTCGTCCAGCGTCAAGGTTTCAGTGTGTCGGTTCATCGAATTCGTCTGGCAGGTCCCTGGGAATTCAAGTGGCTGCGGTCAATCGGTACGGGGCACCGCGAGCAAGCTTCTGGTGCCATCAAGATTCCGAGTGACTGGCAGTTCTTTTTTGGGAACGCCGCTGGCGTCGCCGTTTTCTCCCGAAAGTTTCATCGACCGACAAATCTGGAACCGCACGAACAGGTCGTGCTGCATTTCAAAGGGATTGCTGGACACGGAGAAATTCGACTGAACGATGTCGTACTAATGTCATTCCCCGAGACGAACGGCTCGCTGGAGTGTGAGATCACGAACTCCATGCAGGCATTTAATCGCCTTGAAATTCAGTTGCAGTTCGATCCGTTACAGTCTCCGTCGACACGTGGTGGACTGTTCGATGACGTGGCGATTGAAATCAGGACCGTTTCATAGCACGGTCACTCTGGTCGGCGAACGCTCGATTGCGGCGGGTCTCGGTTCGAATTCCCGAAGAAAGCGGGATTGTGTTCACTACTCAGTCAACTGTTTACTCTTCCAGTCGAACGTCCGGCGTTTCGCTGTGGCTTCAGGAAGGAAGTAAATCAGGTTGACCTGGACCTGTTCGAAGGTCTGCAGATCATGATACTTTTTGGCAATCTCCAGCACCTGGCTGTTGCGCTCTGCCGCTTTGGTTTCTTCCACAAACGGATCAAATGGCACGCTCATCGATATCCGCAGGATCATTGGCCCGCGTCCCTTTAATCGTCCTCCTTCGACGTTGGGACGTGAATGTTTGAATTCTCGGCCCAGGGCTTCTCGCAACGGACGGAATGGTCGCGTGTGGAGTTCGAAATACAGGAACAACAAGCCTGTTGCAAAGACACCCAGTGCCAGCATCCCGATGACAACTTTAGTCCCGGAAATCTCGCGGTTTTTCGGGAGGGGAGTTTCTGAAGCATCTGCTGCCGAGATTGATTGCTGAGTCATATTCAGTTTCAAGGTCTTTGGAAAAAACGGGGCGAAGTCGTCGAACAACGCTTGAGCGTCACGGCCTCAGGATTCATTTTCCTGAGATTTGGCAGCGCGCTCTACACGCTTTCCTTCCTGGTACAGGACTTCCATTTCGCCCAGCGTTGCATCGCGCAGGGTTCGTCCCTGCTGCTGCAATCGCTCTTCAATATACTTGACCCGACGTTCGAACTTACGATTGCTTGAACGCAGGGCTTCTTCCGGATTGATATGCCAGCGACGGGCAATATTGGCGACGACGAACAATACATCGCCGATTTCCGATTCGATCCGCTTCTGACGCTCAGGATCGAACCCCGCAGGATCAGGTTGAACCGGGGCATCAACCGTTGCAGGGACGTGCGGAGTCTGGCCTTCTGCAAACAGTTCTTCGCCAAGTTCGGCCAGTTCTTCTCGCAGTTTGTCGAACAGCATCTCGCGCGATGGAAAGTCATACCCGACGCGAGCCGCCTTTTTTGACAATCGAGCGGCACGGGCCAGTGCCGGCAGTGCGGCCGGCAGGCCATCAAATATCGAATCCCGCTGCTTTTCCTGCTGCTTGATGCGTTCCCAATGCTGCGATACATCACTCGCACAGGCAACTTTGACATCACCAAACACATGGGGATGGCGAGTGATCATCTTGCGGGTCAGGCCAGCGACAACATCCGTCAGGTCAAATCGTCCCTCATCGGCTGCAATCTGACTGTCGAGGACCACCTGCAACAGGACATCCCCCAGTTCTTCGACGATTGCTGAATTGTCGTCGGAGTCGATCGCTTCGAGCAGCTCGTAGGTTTCTTCCAGGGTGAACGGCTTGATCGTGGCCAGAGTCTGTTCGCGATCCCAGGGACAACCGGTTGGTGACCGCAATTTCGCAACGACCTCCACCAGTTCACGAAAAGCGGGGCCCAGCTTTTCCGGTGTGGGAGGAGTCCCAGGAACAGGTTTCGCAGATTGAAGAGCATCGTCCGATGAAGAAGCCATTTGTCGCAGTTTCTGAGAATCTGATGGAACATCCGTGCCGACAGTACTATCGCAGTCCATAAACAACAACGACGGTACTACTCGTCCAGAAAAGTGATTCTACACGGAAACTGCCCGGCTGCGTACGAAGCGCCTCGCAGAAATCGACCTGCGGCCGATTTCACACCAGAAGCATTCAATCCGATGCATGGGGGGGCGTGCCAGACGCCAGAGACGATTGTGAATGTCCGGTCACAGTTCGTCGATGACCTGGACATCTCGCTGGGCAGCTTTCTCAATGAATTTGGGGAGCGCAGCTTCCAGAACCGCGTTCGTCACGCCGATTTTTTCTGTGGTTCCGTCCGCTCGTGTACAGGTCACGAAGAATTTGGTTTCTCTCCGGCCACGACGCCCCGTAACGACTTCGGACGAGATTCGCACCATTTTCAACGTGTCGAACTTCACCTCTTGCTTGTTGAACAATCGCGAGGTCACAAATCCGGAATCATCCAGCACGGCTCGTTCCGAGAACAGAAACAACCCCAGGACGGCAAAGAGTGGTCCGGCGATCAGCAAACCCCAGCCATACCGCTCAGATTTACTCCTGAGAACCCAACCAATGGGGGCCGCAGCGATCCCTCCTGCAATAACGGAAAGCGGGACCCACCAGTCATAGGCAAATGTTTGTGTTGATCCCGATGTGGTTTCTGAGACGCACCCGGTAATCATCAACAGCAGAGCCGTCAGGCAGAGAAACTGGACGTGACGTCGATTCATTGCTTTCTCCGTTTTGATGAACGCAGACATACATTGAAAACCAGACAATCGAACGTCGATTCACAGTAGCCGACGAACACTGCCGGAAAACGGCAGCACTATAGCGATGCTCAAGTCAGAATGTCATGCAACACATGACTTTCTTCGACTCCTGTCAGCCGAGCGTCCAGCCCCTGGAATTTGTAGCTCAGGCGTTCATGATCGATTCCCAGCAAATGCAGGATCGTGGCATGGAAGTCGCGGACTCGCACTCCATCTTTGACGATGTTGTACCCAAACGGACACGTTTCTCCGTGGACACTGCCACCTTTGATCCCGCCCCCCGCCATCCACATACTGAAACAGCGAGGATGGTGGTCGCGACCGTAATCATTCGCCGTCAGCTTACCCTGCGAATAATTCGTGCGCCCAAATTCGCCGCCCCAGATTACCAGTGTGTCGTCCAGCATTCCGCGTTTCTTAAGATCCGTCAGCAGCGCTGCGGCAGGCTGATCGGTTTCACGGCATTGTGTCCGTATTCCGTTGGGTAACCCGCCATGCTGATCCCATCCCTGATGATAGAGTTGAATGAACTTCACGCCGCGTTCCGCCAGGCGTCGAGCGAGTAGACAGTTCGCCGCAAACGTGCCCGGCTTTTTGGCGTCTTCTCCATAGAGATCAAAAATGTGCTGCGGTTCCTGCGAGGTATCGGTTACTTCGGGAACACTCGACTGCATCCGGAATGCCATTTCGTATTGAGCGATTCGCGTATTCAGTTCCGTGTCACCCGTCGCTTCCTGTTCCAGTTCGTGCAGTTCTCGCAGTCGGTCCAGCATGTTGCGCCGACTGTCGCGATCGACCCCAGGAGGATTATTCAGATACAGCACGGGGTCCTTGCCAGACCGAAACTGCACTCCTTGATACCGACTCGGCAAAAATCCCGTTCCCCACAGACGGGAATAAAGTGGCTGATCCCCTTTTCCCTTGGTGATCAATACCACAAACGCAGGTAGATTCTCGTTGTCTGTCCCTAATCCATAATTCAACCAGGCACCGATCGATGGTCGCCCCGAAACCTGATTACCTGTCTGCAGGAATGTAATCGCTGGATCATGGTTGATCGCGTCCGTTTCCATCGAGCGAATGATGGCGATATCGTCCGCGACCTTTGCCGTATGAGGGAGCAGTTCACTGATCCATGCACCGCTTTGGCCATACTGGGCAAACTTGAAAATTGAACCCGCCAGGGGAAGTGAGGCCTGGTTACCGGACATGCCGGTCAGTCGCTGGCCCTGTCGAACCGAATCTGGCAACTGCTGACCATGACGCTCATTAAGCAGAGGCTTGTAGTCAAACGTTTCGAGCTGAGACGGTCCGCCGCTCTGAAACAGATAGATCACCCGCTTGGCCTTGGGAGCATGATGAGTCGACGATAGAGCCCCACCAATGCCAGCGTGGACGCTGCGATCGCGAGCCAGCAATTCATGCAAAGCTATTCCGCCGAATCCCATTCCGATCCGCGAAAGCAATTGCCGCCGAGAAAGTTCAGAGTGAGAAAATATGTTCATGTTGCTTTATTCCTGCTGTCAGCTTGCTGACCCAATAATGAATTAGCGCTTGGTCACGCACTCGTCAAAACTCATCAACGTCTGAATAACAACGGTCATGGCCGCGTGATCGGCTGCATTGAGCTTGTCATTTCGAGGGGCATCTCCGACCGTCAGAATTGCAATGGCGTCGGCTGATACTGCTGTAAAATGTGCCTTCTGATCCAGATACAATCGGTTCAGTACGGCCAGTTCTTTTGCGGTGGGGGCACGACTGGTCAACAACCGAAACGCCGTGGTCAATCGGACGTCAACCGCATCGGCCTGCTGAACAATCAGCTTCTCGGCAAGAACTCGAGCAGCTTCGATGTATTGCGGGTCGTTCAATAGAACGAGAGCCTGCAGCGGCGTTGCCGTCCTTTCGCGTCTGGCCGTACAGGTTTCGCGGCTGGTCGCATCGAACGTGACCATCGTCGGGGGAGGAGAGGTTCGACGCCAGAAAGTGTACAGGCTGCGGCGATACAGGCCTTCTCCCTTTGCCTGATGATAAGACTTTCCGGTTCCCGATTCTTCCCAGAGTCCCGCGGGTTGATATGGCATCACACTCGGACCACCAACTTTCGCGACCAGCAGTCCACTGACCGCAAGGGCATTGTCTCGCACTTGCTCTGCTGACAATCGGTATCGTGGGCCTCGACCGAGCAGCCGATTATCGGGGTCGTCAGTATGAAGTTTCGGATCACGAGGGACCGTCGACTGTCGATAAGTGGCTGACAAAATGATCTGCTTGCAAAGCCCCTTCACATTCCAGCCATGATCCATGAAATCGCGTGCCAGCCAGTCAAGCAGTTCTGGATGCGTGGGAGATTGCCCCTGGGCTCCAAAGTCTTCGACCGATGCCACAAGGCCTCGGCCAAAGAACAGCGACCAGATTCGATTCACGGCAACGCGACTGACGACAGGATTTCGATCGTCCGTCATCCAGCGAGCCAGTCCCAGTCGATTCCGAGGAAACTCGGGCGGGAACGGCAGGATCCCCTGTGGCGTATCGGCAGTTACCTGTTCGGCCGGCGAATCATAGGCTCCGCGTTTCAAGATGAACGTCTGACGAGGCTGGTCCAGTTCCCGCATCGTCATAATCTGACGAACCTTGGTCACATGTTCATTCTCTTCGTGACGCAGGTTCTGCAGGTCCTTCAGCATGGCCAGATACGGCGCGTCGTAGCGTCGCAGATAGTGCTCAAATTTCGCAGCCTGAGTCGCTGCATCGCTCTTCACCGCCGCCTCTTTCGTTTCGGGGCGGACGTATTGAGTCATCAATGCCGCAACTTCGAGGGGCGTTAACTCCTGGGAGAAGACCAGTAATTCGTCAACCGCTCCCCCTTTAAATCCAACGTCGCGAAAACGAGCCCCCAGCGACAGTTCCACTCCTGCAGAATTCGAATCCCCCCATTCCGGACGGTGCTTGATATCGCGCGTCAGCTTGTCACGATTGACGACGACTTCCATGGGGTCGCCATCGCGATACAGTCGCAATCCCGCCGCCTGACTGCTGCCATCGTACGTGATAGTGATCATCGTCCATTTTTCGACCGGGATCTTTTGACGAGCTGCAATCTGAATCGCATTCCCTGGCCAGAAGTGAATCAATGAGACGACCGGCACCCCTTCATCGAGTACCAGCGACAAGCCGCGAAACGCAGCGTCTTCGGCGGCGACACACTGGTGCAGCACAACTTCGCGCGGCTTATGTTCAGCCGGTCGAACCCAGAGAGAAAATGTGAACGGAGTAGTTCGACCATATTTCCCGGATCCTTTGCAGCCAAAAGCGTCGTCGCCGTTAAACTGGATCGCTTTGCTCTCTGTCGGAGCAGCAGGCTTTTCAGCCTGCTTCGCATCAGCACTGCCAGTTGCCTCGGCAATTGCCACAGCACGGGCCACGCCGGGAACCAGCGTATTTCCTCCGTTCGCGGCGTCATCAAATAGAAACTTCGCCGTCGCCTGAATTCTCTCAGCGGTGGCGTTGCCGTCGACTCCTGGCAGACTCAACACGCCGTACGACGGGCTACCGAGGACATAGTCCGATTTTGACGCTGGATGATTCTGGAATCGCTCCATGGCCTCGGCTCGGGTCTTGGCGAGTTCCGTTTCCTTGCTGCGAATGCGATCAAGCAATTCGCGATGACGGGCTTCCTGATCCCCTTCGTAGAGCAATTGAGCTGGCGTCGGTGCCGTTTCGGTAAAGTGAGAATACAGCCCGTGCTCATCAATGTTCGCGAAGAACGCCGACAGTTGATAGAAGTCTCGTTGGGTGATCGGGTCATACTTGTGGTCATGGCAGCGAGCACAATCGCACGTCAACCCCAGGAACGCGGTACCGTTTGTCACAACGCGATCAGCAATGTAGGCAATCCGGAATTCCGCTTCGATGCTGCCCCCTTCATTTGTCTGACGGTGCAGTCGATTGAAGGTCGTTGCCAGTTG
>CAXBSB010000306.1:0-6990 GCA_963977965.1 uncultured Schlesneria sp. | reverse complement strand
TTGAAAAAACCAATCTCCCCTGCAAACTCCTCCAATTCTACGCACCTCGGTCAAGTCCTATTTCCCAATGGCCCTGCCGAAGATACACACCAGACTTGCGTATCGTCTGACCCCGTATAGAATTCTAGAAATGCGATCCGCGGTTGTGGCCAATGAGGTCATGCACAAGATCCTGAGATTGTGAGGCGAAATTGTACCCGTGGCAATTGCCAAGATGGGATTCAATACGTAAACGCCTCTCGGATACCCAATCCCCAAGGAATTTTTGTTTTTTCGCGAAAATTGAACGATTCAGGTCATCAGGCTTTGGTGCGAACACTGTAAACGGTTGTTTTGCACGGAATAACACAACTTTTACAATCAATCCGCATGACTGGCATATTGATTTTCGCGCAGCATCATCTGATGTTCGGTACCCGTCAGAAATTAATGATATATTCAACGACCGACAGAGTATCGCAACAAAAAAGGCAACGAGGATCGAAGAATCTGTCTTGATCGAGCCTTTCAACCGCTTACCGCATTTCAACCCGCCAAACTACAGAACACGATGATTGATGGATTGCCCACAGGAGTGTAATTCCCCGTAAACTTCAAACCACCTGTCTTGTGATCCACCTGGAAGACAGCAATGTTGTCCCCTCGCTGGTTGCAGCAGTACAGGAACTCGCCACTGGGGTCGAAATTGAAACTGCGAGGGTAATTGCCTCGCGTCCATTCTTCGCCGACAAATGTCAGTTCGCCGTTGGGGCCGATTGAGAAAATGCCGATGCTGTCATGCAGTCGATTGCCGGCATAGACATACTTCCCATCGGAAGAGACCATGATCTCTGAGCAGAAATTGCTGCCGGCAAAACCGGGTGGAAGAGTCGAAATGGTCTGACGCGCTGTCAATCGCCCCGATTTGCTATCGTAGTCAAAGACCACGATCGTCGACCCTTCTTCCTGAATGGAGTAGAACCACTTCCCATTTGGATGGAAATGAAAGTGACGTGGACCGTCGCCAGGAGGCAATGAAACCGATGGTAGATCATTCGCAGTCAATTGCCCGGTCTGTTCATCGAACTTCCAGACGAAGATCTGATCCAGTCCCAGATCGACGTGCAGCACGAAGCGGCCCGAAGGATCGGACTGAATCATGTGCGCATGTGTCCGATCGTGGCCACTGAACGCAAAGCTTCCTGGAGGAGCGTTGACGGCTCGAGTTGGACCGATTTTTCCCGAATCGTTTTTGACGCATGATGCTTCGCCCAGTTTGCCGTCGGACAGAATCGGCAGAACTGCGACTGACCCGCCAAAGTAGTTTGCCACCAGCAGGTATTTCCCCGTCGGGTGGATACTCACATACGTTGGCCCGGCACCTCCTGATCGAACGGTATTGAGTAACGTCAATGAGCCGTTCTTCCGATTCACCGCAAACGCACTGACTGTTCCTTCTTTATTCTCTCCGACGCGATCTGTTTCATTCGCGGAATACAATCGGTCCCCCGCTGCGTTCAGAACCAGACAACTGGGGCTGGTCCCCATTTCATACAACCCACTCGCCGTCATCGCTCCCGTCTTGCGATTGACCTGGAACAGGTGGATTCCACGGCCATTCCCAGGTGGCAAATCGACTTGAGTCGGCAACATGTCTTTGAGAGGCGAACTGAATGTCCCGACATACGCCATCAGGGGCGCGGCTGCATCGTCTGCCTGAGCTTGAAACACGCTTCCGACGAGTGACGTCGTTCCTGCAAGGGTTGCAGATATCTTCAAGAACGAACGGCGTGTCTGGTCAAAATCGGACATGAAAACTTTCGCCTTTAGTGCGGGTCGCACTTACGTGTCGCGTCGAAACATGGGTGAACCGCTGCAGTTTGATGTCCGCGGGGCACCAAACTTAAACGGAACGCGATCGAGAGATCCAACGGACGATTCTGGTTATTCATCGATGTCGAACATCGCCTGCACGGCAACGAAGTACGGTATCTTGCCAAATGTGGGACTTTTTACCAGCAACTCATCGCCATCGTCTGCGTTTTCATTCGCATCCGCACCATTGTGCGCATGGTATCCATAGACCGGAAAATCATTTTCCATCCCCGTGGTGCCGTGCGATTGCATCCCACGGAGTTTCCCAAGCTTGCGACCCGCTGATGCCATCAGTTGCTCGGCCTGACGTGTGGCCTTCTGGAAGGCGGCGGCCCGTGCTTTCGCTGCTTCTTCTTCCGAAATGCGTGCAATGAAGATGTAACCCGGCTCGCCAGCCTTCTGCTGAACGCCACGGATTTCCTGTTGCATCATCTCCATTTCTTCCATCTCTTCCATTTCTTCAGGTGTCAGCTTCTTCTTGGTCTGGGCACCTGCCAACTCGGCCGCGGTAATTTTGTCCTTGATCGATTGGATCTGCTTGAGCGTATCATCCAGCTTGTCACCGCTCAGGACCCATTCAGCACTCAATGATCCCGTCAGCGTCACTTTCGCTGCTCCTTTTTTCTTCCTGGATACGGCTGCGGGGTTTTGCCGCTCCATCATCGCCATCATTCGAGCGGCCTGAGGATCATCGCCAACAAAACCTGGAATTCCCTCCTGGATTGACTCCTTAACGGCCCCGAGTTTCATCACAGTTGCCGTTGCGGCATCACGTCGATCTTTCAAATTCTTGAGTGCCTCGGTGACGTCTTTTCCGGTCTCTTTGAACTGAATCGTCATCCGCATTGATGTCGGAAGTTTCTTCAACGTCGTCTTTCCAACGGCAGTGACCACACGCGAATCTTCAGCCCGACCCGTGCCGACGTGTAGCAGACCGATGATGGTGATGATTGCGATGGCTTTCAGTTGAATCACGTCGGTTTTCCTTGTGAAGAGGTCACTTCTTAATGGGCTGGGGGATCAGCTTGCTCGCGACAGAGGATGCTACCGCAGAGCTTCAGCCCCTTTCTCTTTACGGATCTGTTTACGAAACTCAAGGATCCTGGGGCCAGTCATGATTCGGATCGTCCAGTAGAACTCGTTGATGTGGTAGCCTTCAATCGTGGAATAAATCTGTTTGAGCACGGGCAGATACTGGCTGTCGTCAGTCGCGGCGATGGCTCGATACACAAATCGATTCCATTCGTCGTCATCCTTGCCGTGTGCGCGCCAGTATTCAATCAATGGCGGCAGGCCGGTCGAGTCCCCAGAGACAGCAACAACGTATCCGGCCAATGCTCGAGTCTCGGGCTCGGAATGGCTTAGCAGAGGACGCACCATATCTGCAGTGATCCCTTCGGGAAGTTCAGGCTCAATCGGCTGACCTCGCGGTGTGGAATGCGGCTTTGCATCACGGATATTCAACGATGCGTGTGAATAGGACAGTTGTCCCAGTCCGTTCTCTCGGGTCAATGCTCGTAATGCCAGCAGGCGTTCTGCGGGCTGCCCTGTCTGCAGCAATTCCAGCAATTGAGTATGCCACTCTTCCGTGTCGAGCGACAGCATCGCAATTTGCATCGCATCAGAACGCAGACTCGCTGGCAACGTGGTGTCATCCGCAATCGCTCGGGCGGACTTGTGAATTTTCTGAAGCTCTTCTTCAGGTTCCGCCGAGATGTTCTCGTACATGAAGGTCAGCGCCAATAGATGTCGTAACCCGGCTGGTGATTCCAGTTGCTTTTCCGCTGTCGCAAACATGCGTCGCTTTATTGCGGGTGTGATTGAACTGGTGTCCCAATACCGCTCACCAAGATAAAGTTGTCGCAGTGCGTAAGTGAGCCCGACGAGACCACTGATTTCTGTTCCAGGGACGTCGCACAGATTCCACAGGAAGTCGGCATCTCGCAGATCGTGATTGCGAGGCACGACTGACATGACGTCGTCCGAAACCTTGTGAAAGCCAGGACGCTTCAAAAGCTCGGAATAAATCTTTTCGCGTTCAGCAAACGTCGCCCATCGCAGGATCTCCAGTACATCGCTCGAATCGGCATACCCCGAAGTTGCGAGTTCTGAGACCTGCCCCAAAACCAATTCAACGCCGAGGGCTGCCAAAGGGACGGCGCTGGCAATTCGCTCAGCCTCGGAACTCGAGGCAAACATTTTTTCCAAAAGCGGAATGAGTGCCAGTTGATCTGCCGGACGCTTCTTATCCTGCCTGAAGCTAACGATCCATTTGTCACGTGCTTCTCCAAGCTCGAGTGATTTGTCGCCCTTCTCATCGTTGTCGGTTTTTTCTTTAATTCTTGGCTGAGGAACAGGAACAGGCCGCTTTTCTCCTCCAAACAAGCCACGCAGCAGGCCCGAAAAGCCGCTCTGCGGAACGTCTTCCGTAAAGGTAACTCCCCCTTGTGCCTGACCTGCATCGATGGAATCGGAAAAATGCCACTTGCCATTGATGAGGTTCGGTAGAGACGATGAAAGGATCTGTGTCAGAGTCTTGGCGCCGGCAATTCGGACCTGAGATTCGGCATCTTCCAAGGCAACGTTGAGCTCTTTACCGATCTCATTCGGCGCCAGATTTCCCATCCCCCGAATCGCCTCAGCCCTGACTGTAGGGTCAGGCGATGCTGCAAACGATTTGAGAGATGGCATCACCAGTGCCGTCTGGTTGCTCGCGGAACTTAGTGTCGTGACGATGTCCTTCAGCAATGAAGGATGCTTTTCAGGAACGGTTAAGAGTTTCTTGATGACGCCTTGAGTTACGTCGCTTTTGACTCCGAGAATCGCGCGGCTGACCACAAACGCATCTTCATCCCCCAGCCGCTCGATGATCGCCGCTCGAACGGTTGGCTGCTTCAGCAGATTTCGCGTTTCGTCGTCGGGATACCGCTGCCAGGCCCCCGTCAATGTGTCGAGTGTTTCAGCTCGAATCTGCCACTCGGCATGTTCCAAAAGAGGGATCAGCACATCCGGCGATTTGGACTTCAACTTGCGAAAGCATCGGACCGTATGGACCAGAAGTGCTGTCTCTTTTTCCGTTTTCAAGAACTCGATCAGTCGCGGCTGATATTCGGGCAATGGATCTTCGGCCAGTTGCTTCAGCACGGCCGCTCGCACATTCGGTTCTGGATCGTCCAGAAGTTTGATCAACGCTTTGGTCCCATCCTCCCCGGCGACAGTTCGCAAGCCGCGCAGGCTTAGTTCGCGGACCAATGGATCGACATCTGCAAACAACTCAAGAAATAGCGGCTGGGAGTCTGCACCCGCTGCTTCCGTCAATTCCTGCACCGCTTGATGTCGAGTGCGAACATCAATCGCAGCCAGCCGCTCGACCAACTCGGGATTGCGCAACGCGATCGCTTCCGGAATCACAAGTCGATATCGGAGAGCCAACAGGCGCGATCGCTCGTCGTCCGTCACCGCATTTTTCAGCCGGGCGACTACTTCAGGCAGCAGAGCCGTCTTGTGTCGAGCCAGTCGTTCACGCGTCGCCGCAGACGTGACGGCATCTGCTTTCAACAATTGATCGATGTCAAATCGAGCATCTGTTAATGCCGCTGGGGACAGGCTCCACGGAGCCGCTTCTGTGGTGGCAACCTTCTTCAACCAGTCGTCAAGCCGCGCCAACCGCTCCGCCGTCAACGTCTCCGGACGCCATGGGTCCAAGTCGTCCAGCGGAGCTTGCCATTCCCTCAGCAGTTCGATTGCAGAGAGCCGGTAGCTGAGCTTTTCCTGTCGCAATACCGTCACGACTGCTTCTGCGGTCTCGGCTCGATACGGCATCAGTCGCCGAACGGCCGCTTCACGGGCTGTCGGGCTTCTATCGCCGAATTGACGCAGGATCTTCTGCAATTCGATAGCCTCTGGAACCCCCGTGGATAGCAGAGCATCGTCGAGTCCCTCGGTTGCTCTCTCGAAACTTCGTTCGAGCCAATCCAGCAGTTTCTCTTCTGGCAGATACCCATCGCGCGACTCGACGAGGCGCCCCGCTGATGTCAATACTCGTAAGGCAGGAATCGATTCGATGTTCAACGTCCGGGCGTCGGCAGCATGCTTATCGACGTCCAGGTTCACCAGCGTCCAGTTTTGGAGTGACTTTTGAACGGCAGGCTTGGCAATCTCTTCATCAAGACGGCGACACCAGGGACACGATTCGCCGCCGAAACGGATCAGGATCGGACGCTTACTGAGTTGCGAGTCGCGAACACCTGCTTCCCTGGATGTGTGCCATGGAAGCGGCTTCGGTTCGCCAGGATTGTCAGCCCTTGCAATGGCTCCGAAGCCGCTTGCGATCAGGGCTACTAGCGTCATCGTGATCCGGAAAACGTCAATTCGATTCATGGCTGCTTCCCTCCATGAGAGATCATTGGCCAGTACTTTTCGTAATCAAACTTCGGGCTGTTTTCCCGGTCATGGCATCGCTGGCAATGGTGTTCGGCCTGCTGGAAAAACGGCGTGTGAACAACAGGCTCTGCGATATGAGCTGATCCGGCACCGTGGCAATCCTCGCATCCGACAGAAATCCGCCGAGGTGACCGTGAAACTGATTCGAAGCCGCCCGGAAGTCCGAACCCTGTCGTATGGCATTGCTGGCAATATGCATCGACCTGACTGCCGGTCCGGGTCAAAGAGTCCCAGGCGTGCGAGTGCTTTGAAGCCTTCCACGCATCGCAGGCATTCGAGTGACAGTCGAGACAACGTTCAGACCCTACGACCCGAAATCCATCAGGAAAATCTCTGGCGGCCATGGAAATGAACGAAGTCTGATCCGCTGTGAAATCGCGTTCCTTCAAAATCTTATGGAACTCAGTGACATTTTCCTTTTGAACTGGATCGTCCGAGTATTCGTCATTCAATTCATGCACTTTGCCGGACCAGCCTCGCTCGCCTTCTTTGACGGTCAGAGAAATGACGAATTTCCCTTTGTTCGTTGCTGCTGCAATCCACGTCGGGCCCGCTCGTTCGGGAACGATGCTTTGACCTGTGGGGCCACCGATGACAGCATCGGCTTCGGGTAACGACGCTGCCAGAGTTCGCAATTCGGCTTCGGGCAGATAGGCGAGAACGATCAGGTGATCGTACTTTCCTTTCAGCGTG
>CAXBSB010000305.1:0-6998 GCA_963977965.1 uncultured Schlesneria sp. | reverse complement strand
TTTTTTTAATGATACGGCGACCACCGAGATCTACACTCTTTCCCTACACGACGCTCTTCCGATCTGGTGACGGAGTCACAAGAAGTTTCAAAGAGCAAGAATCCACGTCAGCTAACTTCTTGTTACCTTGTAACCCAGGTAGTCCCACTCGGGCCACCCTGCGATTGGAATGGACGAATATGGATTTGGTCAATGGGATTGAGGACATTGAGCGTGACAACTCCGTCGAATCATAAGTTTTCCGACATTCGGTCAATGTGTAACCACATTGCACCACACGTCGACAGGTATTCAGATGAGATGCGCGACAACGCATTCCGTGGTGACGATATCCAATCGCGAATTTGCGTACACACGTCGGCTGTCGGTCGAAGTATTCTGCATTACGCCATATTGTCGCTGGTGTCGGACTGGTCGCCGCCATGCGACACATTTCGTGATACATTTGCTTCATACATCAGGGAGGGTTTTTTCTTGATGCGTGACTTTTGGGTCACGGCCGCCGACATGTCGACGACCTCTCTAACATCGACGCTGGAAACAATGGTGACCGAAGGGATTATTCGCAAAGGGGGCCTGGAGCCTGTACAACCGCAAGACGAGTCGGTGCTTGTGTTCTGCAAGCCGATTACGAATGGTGACGGTGCGAGGTACCTGTTGACAGATCTTGGCTCAGCGCAATGGCTGCAATTCGAGGATTGCGCACTCGACGGGCAGTACTGCGTCAGTGGATGGTCACCAAGCGGTTCTGTGATTGTCAGCAGGAAGCCACTCTCGTACTGCCCTTCCAGTTCGGAACTCGGCACGGATCACTGCCCTCTTTATTGCAGCGAAAAAAATGACAAAGATCGTCCTTGTTACGTTGGATTCATTCCGAAATGGAAAGCCTCCTGGTGGAGACCTGTCACGCCAGGATACGCACTCTTCTGCAGTCGTACCGCCGACAATGATTTGAGTAAGTACCTGGGAGATTTAACTCTTCAATGATGTCATGCTCGCATGACCGTGTACGTGCCTGACAGGTTTCTGCTTGTCGACGACATTCGAAGCGAGGGGATTGCCATTAACGTTGTCGAGTTACGATAATGCGAGTGTGACGTCGGGAACGATCGTGAACCAGGTTCGGTTCGCGTACAATGCGTTTTCACAACTGTTGAGTGATTCTCAAAGTCACGGAGGTCCTGTGGTCGCATCCTCCACAGCGCAGGTTTCTCTGAGCTATGCGGATGGCAGTGGCAACACGATCCGTCCGACGGGACTGATGTATCCCGATGGCCGTGTGGTGTCTTACGACTATGGGACGACGGATGGCATCAATGATGCCGTCAGCCGGGTGGAACGCCTGATCGATGACGACATCGACGACAGTCCGCTGGCCGAATACTCGTACCTCGGCCTGACATCACCGGTGATCGTCAATTACCCGGAACCGGATGTGAAGTCCACGCTGGCCAGTCTGACGGGGACGAATGATCCCGACACGGGTGACCTGTACAGCGGTGTCGATCGGTTCGGCCGGGTGAAAGATTCCCGCTGGTACAGTTCGGCCAGTACTACCGATGTGGCCCGGTTGAAGTACGGCTACGACCGGTCGAGTAACCGGACGTGGCGCGCGGATCTGGTGGCTGGGTCGCTGGGGAAAGATTTCGACGAACTCTACGAGTACGCGGGGTGGCCCCGGTTGGCTGCTTTGAGCCTACCGGGGTGGCGCAGCCAAAGGAAGTTGTGATTTAAGAATTCTCTGTACCCAAACAAGCGGCAACAGATGCATGACCAGTTGTATGTGCATTTTGTTACTTTCTCCGTCTTTCGCCGCCGCACACTTTTGAATCACGAACACGCCAAACTGATTCTTCTGCGCTAAACGAAGTGCTCGATCGATGGCAGGCGTTGTGGCAGGATTGTGTTTGTAGAGTTCCACTCGATGGTACGAGTGGTATCGATCCGTGGGATTTCCGATCCATTGGGTTCAGTGATTCAACTTCCTTTGGCTGCGCCACCCCGGTAGGCTCAAAGCAGCCAACCGGGGCTACCCTGCTGACAGGCCGACTGCAACGAGATTCATATCCGGCCTCATGGACTCTCTGGTGGCAATGGAACCTGCGTGGGCGACATCAGGTAGGCCACTAAGTCACGGATTTGCTCGGCTGACAATGGTTGAAGCAGTCCATCTGGCATCAATGACAATGATGACGGAACAATTTCATCAATCTCGGATCGACTGATTGTCAGCCGTTCCTTGGCAGTCTGCAACGTCACGATTTTTTCGGTCTGTGAGGCAATGATGCCATTGAGAACTCGGCCATCATGCAACGCGACAGTCGACAGGCGGTAGTCAGCACCCACAGCGGCACTAGGGTCGACCAGGTTGATCAGTAAATAATCCAGATTGTGTCGGCCTGAGCCTGTCAGATCGGGGCCGATCTGGCCGCCGTGTCCGTAGAGGCGGTGACAGTTTCCACATGCCTTCGAAAAGGTGGCTCGCCCGTGACTCTTGTCTGCCTGCTGCAGAACTTCGGCCGTCAGTTGTGATTTCAATTGAGCAATCAACTGCTGCTTGTCTGCTGGAGAATCACGCAGTTCCCCCCAGATCGAATTCAGTCGCTCTGTCAGCTTTGCGTTGTTAAGACTGCGGATCTGTCGAGCATGCAGTACGGTGACTTCTCCTCGAGGGATTTTTCCGGCGGCGACTTGTTCCAGCAGGGCTTCTGCAAATGACGCACGTGTGACCAAGGCATCGATGACGGCCGGTCGGTCTGATGGGAAGAAGCTGCGATAGCTTCTGGCCAGTTTGTCACCGATCGTCGGATCATCAAACTCCGTCAGGCCTCGGATTGCCGTTGTGTTCAAGTAGCGGACACTGAGGAGTTGTTCGCAGATCTTTCGCCGGTCGGGAGCCCGATTGTCGATCAACGTCTGCAAAGCCGATCGTCTGGCGGCCAGGTCCGCTTTGCCATCCAGGGCAACTCGCTGAACCTGTTCCAAAGCTCGTCCATCACCAAACAGAACACTCAGGTCTCGCTCCATCGTCTTGAGCTTGTCATCACTCGAACCAGCAATCTGCTTTTGAATGGCAGACCAGTTCGCTGGTGCTTTCACCTTATGCCGTCCCGCAAACCCTTCTGTGAGTCCTTTGAGGAGATCCGGCAGCACGTCGGTTCGAGACCCTGTCAGCAGGATTTCGATCGACTGCGGTTGTTCATCAATCATCTCGGCCAGTCGGCGTGCGATCAGGCGAGTCAGGATGGGAAACCGGCTGCTGCAGGCGAATCGAGCCAATCCGTCCGGGTCGGTCGTTGCCACGGGCAGCAGTCCGTACCAGACCATCAGAGGCATATTGTGGTCACTGCCGTCTTCCGCTCGCGCTGCCAGCACAGTCGCCAGTTCAAGGCGGCGATTCAGTGGCAGCCGCTGCAGGGCTGAGGCGAGATACAGTCGTTTCGAAGAGGATTGATCGTCGTCCTTCGCAGATCGAATCAACTCCTTGATAACGGAATCGGAATACAGACTGGATCGCGCGGCGGGATGCGGCGATCCCATGATCGTGTCGAGTGGCCAGGCATCGGTCAGCATCCGAATGGCCCAGGCTCCGATTTTTGAATCTGGGTCACGGAGGAGGAACTGAAAGGCGTCCTCGGTTGGCCGGTAGATGGCAAAACCTGTTTGGAGCGCCCGCAGTCTGATGGCGGCATCCGATTCGCCCTGAAGCAACTCCTCCAAAGCCTCACAGGTCACGAGCTGAAATGATTTTGCATCAGGTGATGTGAACATGCGATCATTGAGGATTCGTCGGGCTTGTCGGACAAACCATTCGTTGCGGTGACGATGTAATGCGACAAGGGCTTTCACATCCAGATCCTTCAGGTCGCCTGAAAGAACACTTGCAGGAAGCTGTTGTCCCCCTGTGTAGTGGACTCGAAAGATCCGGCCTGATTTGCGATGGACTCCCGTATGTTCGTGACACTCCCCTGTGTCACTCCAGTCAAGAATGTAGACAGCACCATCGGGGCCGTAACTGAGATCCAGTCCTCGAAACCAGGGGTCCGCGGACTGCAGCATGTCGGGTTCGTGCTGACCGACATACCCCGCTCCCTCGGGAACCAGTCGCTCCACGTTGACTCGGCGCCCATGCAGGTTGAGCGTCAACAGACGGCCGCGATAGGAATCCGGCCAGTTGTCACCCAGATAAATCGTGGCTCCACTGTGAGCGTGGCCGCCCCCCAATCGATCGTGTTCGCCCGTGACCTTCCGTGAATCGGTCCAATCCTTACCGGTATCCCAGTGGTAGTGGTCTGCGTGAGTATCAATCGTCATGTACACGTGAGGATTCGGATCTTCACTGTGTGGCCGGCGATAATGGGCTCCCGGAATGATCTGCCACAGATGACCATTCACTGTATTGATAAAGAATCCATCACCGTGTTCGTTCCAGTCGTGGCCCCAGGGATTAGTGGTTCCGTGACAGAGAACTTCCACGATCGGCTTCATTGGCGTTGAAGGATGCTCAGCAGTCTCCTGTTGTCCGACATGCTTCGGAAATAGGAGGCCATAGTCAGGGCGATACCGCCAGATGCCGCCGAACAGGGGAACTCGCTCATTGTCGGGTGTTCCGGGCGGGCCAGGCCGTCCCGGACTGGACGCGCCACAGCGTCCATAGAGCCAGCCATCAGGCCCCCATTTCAAACCGTTGGCAAATGTATGATGGTTATCCGTTGCCGGGGTGAAGCCATCGAGCATCACGATCGGTGCACCATCAGGCTTGTCGTCACCATCTCGATCAGGAATGAAGATCAATTGAGGCGGGGTCATCAGCCAGACTCCGCCACAACCGATTGCGATGCTGGCCAGCATCTGCACGTCGTCGGTAAACACCGTCCGCTTGTCGAACCGGCCGTCACGATCCGTGTCTTCCAGGATCAAAACGCGATCACGCAGGCTGAGGTCAAACTTGAGATTGCGGTCAGCATACGTGTAGTTCTCTGCCACCCACAAACGCCCTCGAGAATCCCAGGCCATGGCAATCGGATTCTGGACATCCGGTTCCGCGGCAAACACATTGACCTGAAATCCCTCGGGAACCCGGAATCGCTTCGCGGCTTCCTCAGGGGAAAGTGCCTTGCTGTTGGTATCCGCTTCCGTATTGACGGGATCCGGAAACGTCGTGGTTTTGGGTGGAACGGAATCGACGGCAAATGACCACATCAACGATGTCGTCAGAAATAGCGCAAGGGCGAGGATGGCGTTTCGCATGCGATTAGAACCATCAGAAGAAAAAGATCATTGAGTCAGTTCAATCGTGATCGTTGCTTCGTCTCGATCAAGCTGCACGTCGTCGATCGGAAGTGAGAAATGCGTGGCCAGGTTCTGGCGGATTTTTGCGATGTCGGTGACACGAGTGATTCGACACAGCGTCCGCCCATCGTTGGCCAGCAACGTGTAGTTGCTGCCTGCTTCCCGCAGCGGCTTCAGGACATGGGCGACCAGTTTGGTTAATTCGCTTTCGGTCAGTTCACGGTTGATCCGGATGGAAATCTGCGAAAGTTCCTCCTGCCCGGCGACGGCCTGTTGGAAAAGAGACACGAGGCCCGGCCAGGCCGAGGCCATTGCCAGGATCGCCGGACCGGCTGCTTGTTCGAACTGTGATTTGTCGCTGGCCGACTGCAACTGGTCCAGAGCTTCATCTGCCTGCGACAAGGCATCCAGAAGCTTGGGCTTGATCGTCTTGATTCGTGCGGGCAGCTTTGCCAGCCATTCACGATCTTCCTTGATTCCGGTGCTCCATCGCTCGACCAGAGATTTGGGCAGCCATTTGCCATCGTGCTTGACGTAAACAAACTCGGTTGGCTTTTCGTCGTGGGGGCCTCGGATTGCAACGACCTGTTCGTCACCATTGGTTCGAACGGGTGTCACGGTGACTCCTGCAAATTGGCGAGAAAGATTTGCTCCAATGGCCTGTCCAAGGACATCCAGCGATCCCGCAGATGATTTCCCGGGCAGCAGCGAACGAAGTGTGACCTGCTTCAGCTTTGCCAGGTCACCGGCATCGTTTTCGACGAGCGATTCCAGCAACGACAGCGTGGAATCCCAATGTTGTCGATACGGTTCTGCCTCGGGACGATTCCGAAACAGGTCCAGTTCGAGCAGGAATTCTTTTTTCGACTTGAGAAACGCAATCGTTTTGCGAGCCGTACCTGTCAGCCGTGACCAGACTTCCGGGTCCATCGTCCCCGCGAAGTCATGCAGCAACTGGTCCAGATCCGCCTGATAGGAAGCCGGCAGAAAATCATAGGCTTCGGCAAGCTTTCCAGCTTCCAGTCCCTTCAGCGTTGTAAGCACCGCTGCCGCAGCAGAGTCCTTTTCGATCGGAGGCAGAGAGGCGGGTTTGCTTTCGGCGGGGCTGACTGCCGCGGGCTTCTCCGTCGGCTTGTCTGTAGTCACTTCGGACGCAGGTTGAGCCGACTTGGAGCCACCACACCCAAGTCCCCACACCAGGGATCCAGCCAGTAATATCCAACAGGAAAGTTTTCGCATGACCATCGAGGTACGGAGAACTCCGTGTTCCTTTCTGTTCACTCAGATTTGTCGCCATCGCAAGAAAATGCTCTGCGGCATGATATCCGCAATAGTTTGAATTGGCGCGGGTTCCGAAGATTTCGCCGGGGCAATCGGCATTTTCAATGTAGGGTGGAGACCAGCTCGTTTCGAGCGCAGGCCCACCAGAAGAAAATGTCGAGAAGTCATGGTGGGCCAGCGCGGCGAAGCGCCGCAGGTCCCAACCTGCTTCGAAAATGCCGCGACTACGATGCGATTTGACTGGTACTGCATGTGAGCCAACCGCTGGCTGCAATACACCCATCAGCCGGTACGCGCTAGCGCGTTCCGGCTGATGGCCTTTATCACACAACGCAAACGCGCAAACTCGGCCGCATTCAACATCAGTGTGGCATACCCTGCGCCATCCGTCTCCACAGGGCTGAAAGCCCTGTGCTTTGTTCTCG
>CAXBSB010000304.1:0-7117 GCA_963977965.1 uncultured Schlesneria sp. | reverse complement strand
TTTGCAAGCAGAAGACGGCATACGAGATTCCGAAACGTGACTGGAGTTCAGACGTGTGCTCTTCCGATCTCCTGACCGGGCCGTTGAGAACAGGAGAGAACGTAGGCGTTGCCGTCGCCGCTCCACTCATGGAAATCCCAGTATCCAGCCTGCAAGACGCTTCTCAGCGTTGTCCCTCGGGCCGAAAAGACAGCCATTGCACAACAAGGTGCCAGGAGATCATGTGCTGGCTGCGTCTGACAGCCATTGAGGAAAGTCTTTGAGGGCCGTGAGTTCGCGAGCCAGTGTCGGTTCTGCGAAGACACGGACCCGTTTGACGTAGTCATCGAATTGCGTTTTTGCCAAGGCTGCGACGACGGGTGACACCTGGCTGAGTGGTCGGTACACCCCCTCTTTCGGGTGGAAGATATCGACCTTGAACTCGACTTCCTTGTGGATCGGCGGAGCATCGATCAGCAGGTCTGTTGGATTGAGCGATCGGCCCAGGTAGCGTTCGGCCAATTCCAGAACTCGACCACTCACTCCGATCAACTCTGCATAGGGCCGCCCTGCCAGAGCACGGTACAGTTCCGGCGTCTGATACAGGCTGAATTCGATGACTCGCTTATGCAGCTTGCGTTTGGTCCCAAAAACTCCATCCAGAAGTGATGCCGACGGAGTATCAACCGCGGCACCTCGCAGCGCCGCAATCACTTCGAATTCACTCTGCTGAAACAATGTTCGCAATTCCAGCTTTCGATGCAATTCGAAGAAACTGCGGGCAAACATCGTGGTGGCAGAACGAACGGCGTGGTGCCAGTAGACTTCGCTGAACATCACGTATCGGGCAAACACCATCAGTTCTGCGGCGGTCTTTCCTTTGGACGTGATGGCTAATCCATCACCCGCTTCATTAACCAGCAACGACTGAATCAAACGATTCCTGTCGAAGTTCCGGCCGTACGGAACCCCCGCATGCAGACTGTCCCGCTCCAGATAGTCCATCTTGTCGATGTCGATCGGGCCGGACAGGATTGAACGGACCAGACGCAGTGAACTCGAATCCGTTTTCTGAACCAGAATATCCAGAACTTCAGCCGGTTCGATTTTCCATTCGTCCAGCAGAACTTGCCCCAGTTCACGCGATGGAGACAAGAATTCTGCAGCGAAGGCTTCATGAGGAGGCAGATCCTCAAGCCCCATATCCTCGATCGGATGGCAGAATGGCCAGTGTCCCAGATCATGCAGGAGTGCCGCGACCATCAGTACTTCGGCTTGATGCGGTGTTACAATCGCTGCAAACCGTTCGTCTTTACCAAGTTGCCAGAGGTAGCGGAGCGAATTGTGAAAGACCCCCAGGGCGTGCTCAAAACGTGTATGCGTTGCACCAGGATAGATTCGCCCTGCCAGGCCGAGTTGAGTGATATTTCGCAGTCGCTGGAATTCAGCCGTATCGACAATTGAGCGAACTCGAGCGGTAAATGGCACATCCTGGCCTGTCGGGATCCGGACAATCGGCCCGCCTGCCTGAAGATCGAAAAGTTCGGGGATGCAGCTGTATGGGTGAGTCATTTCTACCGCCCAAAGCCGGATGGCTTCGGTTCGCCTTTGGAGTCGTAACCGGTTTTCCTGCCGTCGCTTGTTCACGCTGGCAGATGGTTATACCAACGCGAACGCGGGATGCGAAGAATGACGGAACTTCAACTCGGGAGGGTGAGGCTCCCGCCGAACCGTCTTGGGACCGGGAAGCGCAATACCCAATTGCGGCTCGGCGGGAGCCTCGCCCTCCCGTTTTGCCTGCAATACGACCGTTGCAGGCCATACAGCCGGTACCTGTGTCATGACCAGAATGACCCGAGCGACCGCTTTTTCCCATATGCCAGACCTGGGTCGTCCCTCAATATCCAAGGTCGCCTGACTTTGCTGAATACCAGTTCCGCTTCGGTCGATTCGACTTCGGACGAGTGCGATGAAATTCGCGCACGGCCGTGCTTTGTCGTTGTCTCACCCCCAACAGCGTTCGTAGTATCTGTGGTAAGTCTTCAAAGCGTCCAATTCGTCGATCACTGTCAGGTATGCCGTCGCATGTCCAGCAGTTTTGACGTGAGAGCGGAGTCAGCGAATGCCCCGGCTTCGTGAAATGCTGGTTGTTGGAACCGCCTTTGCGGTTTGCCTGCTGGCGTATTCCACTATCGTTAGTGCACAAGAGGCCCCGGCCCCCGGGACGCCTCCGCCAAAATCTGCGCCGATTGCGGAACCTTCGCCGCTCTTAACCGAGCCAGCAACCCCCGAAGAATCGTTCCGGGCAGTGCTGCTGATGGTTGATCTCGCACGACTCGATCTGGCCGTCAAGTACCTCGATCAGTTCAACGGTTTTTCACCCGATGACGCCATGCTGATCAAGCTGCGCGACAAGCACGGGACAGCCGCGTTCGTAAAAATCGCCCGGATTAAAGAACTCAGCCCGATCGCGTCCCCACTTCTCGACCAATTGAACAAAGCCTCGCGCAAGCAATCCGACGATCCTGTCTACATCGAGAGCCTGATTGCCCGGCTCTCAAAAGATCCGACGGAACGAGAAAACGCGACCTCGGAACTGCGCAATGCCGGACCTCGTGCAGTTCCGCAGATTATTCGCCAGATGAGTCGACCAGAAATGGTCTCAAAGCAAGACTTGATTGTGATCGCTTTGATCCGCATGGGACGTCAAGTTGTTCCACCACTGCTGGGGGCAATGGACTCGCCCGAGGAACGCGTTCGTGCAGCGATCATCGGGATTCTGGCCACCCTGGAGGCCAAGGAAGCAATTCCTCATCTCTGGTTCCCAGCGTTTTCTGAAACCCAGCCACTCGGAATCCGGATTGCCGCGAACCGCGCCCTGGCAAAGCTTGTCACCGGTTCATCGGATCGAGTTGACAGACTTTCTTCTGTCGCTGCCGCTAACGAACTGCGCCGACTCTCGCGAATGCTCTTCGAAAACTCAAGTCTTCTCCCGGCTGAGGAAGATGGCTCTGTGACAATCTGGGGATGGGATGCGACGGAAGCAACCGTTGCTCCAAAGTCGTACTCGCCTGCGATCGCATCGATGGTGATGTCAGCTCGGTTTGCCAGCCAATCGTTGTCGCTTTCTCCTGACCAGAGTGAACCGCAGCGTCAATACCTCGCCTCGCTCCTCGGGTTGGAGATCCTGCAGCAAGGCTGGGATAAGCCGCACGAAGCGCTGCCAGGCACTGCAATGTATCTGGCAGTCACTGCCGGTGAGGAAACCGTTGCGAATGTCTTGAGCGATGCGCTGGTTGCTGAGCAGCCTGCCACTGCCATCGGGGCGATTGAAGTCTTGTCGCAGATCGGAACGCGTGAACAGTTGCTGAACCAGAAGGGGCTGAAGTCACCGCTTCTGGCGGCGCTGAATTCACCGGACGTTCGCATTCAATTTGCAGCAGCGGTGGCAATCCTGAGAATCGAGCCTCGCGTTGGATTCGCGAATTCCAATCGCGTAGTTGCGGTCCTTTCGCGTGCTCTTTCCGATGCCGGGCGAGGACGGGCGATTATCATCGATCCCGATCAGTCTCGCGGAACACAAATGGGCTCGTACCTGAATGACATGGGTTACGAAACTTTGATGACGTCAACGGGGCGTGAAGGGTTTGAACGAGCCTCAGACAATGCCGGGGTTGAGGTCGTATTCGTACACGCAAACGTTTCTCGCTGGGAATTGACTCAAACGATTTCGAACCTTCGTGCCGATTCTCGAACCGCGGCTCTGCCAATCGTCGTATACGGTAGCGAAGACGTCCGGGCCAGCGTCAGCCGTTTGATTTCTCGCAACAAGCCAGCGATGTACATCGCAGAATCCTCGACCGTATCAGACTTCCAGCGACAGTTTGCTCCATTCTCACGGGCAGCTAAATCACAGCCGCTGTCTGATCGGGAACGTCAGCAGCAGAAGTCGGCCGCCGCTTACTGGCTGGCCTCATTGAACTCGGGACGTGCTGGCCAGGTCTTTGATGTCGCTGCCGCAGAAAAGCATCTGTCCCTTGTCGCCGATGATCCGGCCATCGCAGAGAATGTTCTGGCAGCTCTCAGCGGAATTTCTACGCCAACCGCTCAACGCCGTCTGGCGTCGGTCGCGATTAATTCGCAACTCGAACCAGCTCACCGTCAGGTGGCCGCCTCGCAACTCGGTTTCCACATTCAGCGATTCGGTCTGCTGCTGACGAAGGATGAAATTGCTGCGGTGAACGATGCTTGGGTTGCGAGCGATCATCCAGCGGTAAAATCGGCACTTGCCCAAGTCATGGGAACTTTGCGACCGAATGCGACCTTGGTTGGCGAACGTCTTCGACAATTCTCCGCCCCAGTCCCTGCTGGCAAGACTGCAAACTGAATCACGGTAAGTTCTGAGCCATGTACAACGGACTCCGCGAAGGGGCCGCACTGCATTGTCAGGCAATGATCTCATCAATCGGCTTGCCGTGATCGATGTCGAGTCGCTTTCTGCCGGGAACCTCAAGCCGGTGTGAATCGAGTCCCAGTTGCTTCAAAATCGTCGCGTGAATATCGGTCACGTAATGCCGGTTTTCGACGGCATGAAAACCGATTTCGTCCGTCGCACCGTGAACAACTCCCCCTTTGATCCCACCACCGGCCATCCAGACGGAGAAGCCGAAAATGTGATGGTCGCGACCATCTGATCCCTGCGTTCCGGGTGTTCGCCCGAATTCGCTGGCGAACAGCACAATCGTGGAATCGAGCAGTCCTCGTTGCTTCAGGTCTTTCAGCAACCCGGCGACAGGTTTGTCAACCGCCTTGAAGTTTCTTTCGTGGTTAGCTTTCAAGCCACCATGAGCATCCCAGGCACCCGCACCACCCGCACCATGCTGAACCTGGATGAAACGGACACCCCGTTCGATGAAGCGTCGCGTCGCCAGCATCTGCATTCCGAAATCACGGGTAGCAGGATCGTCGAGGCCATACATTTCCTGAGTCGCCTTGGTCTCTGAGTTGAGAGCCAGTGTTTCAGGGACCGAAGTCTGCATCCGGTAGGCGAGTTCGTAAGCTTTGATTCGTGCGGCCAGCGAGGGATCGTTCGGATACTCAACACTCTTCAACTGGTTCAAACGACCGACCAGATCAAACCCGATCTGTTGTTCCTCGGAATTCGAGTCTCTGGCCGACTTGCCAAAATCGAGAGGATTGTTGGGGTCGATTCGAATCGGAATCCCATCGTGAGCAGGCCCCAGGTAATGCCCGTCTTTGGCGTTCCAATATTCACGATTCCCCATGGAAATGAACTGAGGAAGATTGTCGTTGAGCGAACCAAGACCGTAATGAACCCAGGCACCCAGGGTTGGGAATTCTCCGTCGAGCATATGTCGGCCGGAGTGGAACTGCGTCTGTGCTCCGTGATTATCGTCCGTCGTGTACATTGATCTCACGACAGCGATGTCATCGATGCAACTTCCCATGTGAGGAACCCAGTCGCTGAGGTCAATCCCGCTTTCACCAAACTTCCGAAATCCGACCTGAAGCGGATAGAGCTTGTTGCGTTGCTGGCCATTGGCGTCGTTGACGACCGTGACGCGAGCCAGCTTCAGTTTTTCAGGATTTTGAGCGTCCTTGTAGGGAGTTTCAGCGATCGACTTCCCGCTGTATTTCGTCAGTTCGGGCTTGGGATCGAAACTCTCCATGTGCGACACGCCGCCGTTCATGAACAGCCAGACGACACTCTTCGCCTTCGGAGTGACATGCGGTTGGCCATTTGGGGGCTGCCATTCTGCCGGAACATCCGCTCGAACAATTCCATCACGTGCGAGCATCGCTCCGAGAGCCAGGCCGGTAAATCCCATACCGACATCTGCCAGGAACGCTCGTCGATGCATGCCACCGTTCGAACAGTTGCATGCGAATCCAGAATGATGGTTCATATCACTTTCCCCGCGGGCAGATTCGTTGGCGAGAATCTCGCTTTGACCTGCCGTTTCTCTATCGGATCGTCACAAAGTCGTTGTGATTTAACAGAACCAGCACGACACTGGTCAAGACCGTCTGTTCAATGTTGGGTCTGTTCCTTTTTCGGGCGGCTTCCTTCAATTGGTTCATGGAATCTTTGACCAAAGCCTGTTCTTCGGACGTTGGCTCAACGGCGAGAACCGTCAAGAACGCCATGCGAATGAACTCGTCATCCGACTTCGCTCCCGACGCGGTGATTCGCTGCGCAATTTTTTCTGCCATCGAACTTGCCAGCGCGCTGTTTTCGAGGGCGAGAGCCTGCTGTGGAACGATGCTTTCCGAACGGCGGTAACATTCCAGCACATTGGCATCATCGAAGATCGACAAGAACTTCTGGTGTTCGTTGTGTGAATGAACGTAGTACAGGCTCCGTCGATTTGACGATTCATTTGCCACAGGAATTGAGGGACCACCACGCGTCAGGTCGAGGCCCCCTGCCAGTGAAAGCAAACTGTCGCGAACCAGTTGAGCTTCCATTCGAATGGGATTCGCTCGCCAGTAGAACCGATTGTCCGGGTCGGCTGCCATCGTCGCTGGCGCAACCGCAGCACTCGATGACGTCAGGCGATAGGCATTCGACGTGACGATCATCCGGTGCAGATGCTTCATACTCCAATTGTGCTCCCGGAATTCAACGGCCAGCCAGTCGAGAAGTTCAGGGTGTGTTGGCGGAGTCCCTTTTCGTCCAAAGTCAAAAACGGTCGGCACCAGCGGCTTTCCAAAATGACGCGACCAGATGTGATTGACGGCCACGCGAGCAGGAAGCGGGTGCCTGGGATCCGTGATCCAGTTGGCAAACGCCGTACGTCGACCAGTACTGGTCCTGGGGAATGGTTTGCGACGCGACTCTTCGCTCTCCATGTTGGATTCCAGCGTCTTGAATGCCCCTGGCAGCGACGTGTAAGTTTCTCCAGGCATCTCTAATGACTTGCGCGCAGCTTCCAGTGCCGTCCTCGCGGCCACCAGCTTTTTGTCTGCTTCCCCCTTTTTGTCAGCGGGGGATTTGACGACTTCCAGTTCTGCACGACTGACATCTTCATCAGCCTTCGCGATATTGACGAGACGTTCCGCACGCACTGCTTCGGCAATGATATTGGGCAAGTCCGCTGGTGCAGGATCTTGTCCA
>CAXBSB010000303.1:0-7124 GCA_963977965.1 uncultured Schlesneria sp. | reverse complement strand
TTTTGCCGAGGTCCAACATCGTCGGAGGTTAAATAATGGACCTGTCCCAATACTGTTCGGCACGCTTTTTGCGCATGACTCATGGTCGGATATTCTACCGCCATGGATGCGACACCCCTAGGCGCGGATACGCCAGCTTCACCGACAATTTCTGAAAACGAAGCACGGGACAGGCCCGCGCCGTTGGCAGGTCCGGATATTGTCGGGCTGAAATATTTCGACCAGTTGCTTCCGCTGCTGGAGCGACTGAAGGATGACGGCTGCCTGCGGGACAAGGCGGGCAACCGGGAACTGCATTACGATCAGTACTGCCTGCTGATTCTGCTGTATTTGTTCAACCCGACGTGTTCTTCGCTACGAGCTATCCAGCAGGCCAGCGAACTTCAGAACGTCCAGCGCCGCCTGGGGTGTGCACGAGCCTCTCTCGGATCGTTGTCAGAAGCGTCGACCGTGTTCGATCCCGACCGATTGATTGAGATCATTCAGGAACTTGGCGGCCAGATCCAACCCCTGAGTAAGGACTCCCGACTGAAGGACATCACCCAGACGCTGACACTGGTGGATGCGACGATCATCTCCGCAATGCCGCGAATCATGGCGGCGTCCGTCATGAAACGACAGACGGGCAAGGGGATGGTCAAATGGCGGTTGCACACGCATTTCGAGGTGGACCGTCACCAACCGTCTCGGATTGATGTAACTCGGGATGGAGGAGGAGACAACGATGAACGCGCCGTCATTGAGCGAACCCTCGATTCGGACCGTTGTTACGTTATGGATCGTGGGTATGCAAAATTCAGTCTCTTCAACGCGATCGTGGCCCGGCAATCCAGCTATGTCTGCCGCATCCGCGACAACAGTATCTTCGAAGTTCTGGAAGAACGACCGCTGACTGAGGCCGATCGCGCTGTTCGGGTCGTCTCAGACCAGGTCGTGAACCTGGGCCGTTCGCAGGCCAAACGAGACCATCCCGATCATCCCGTACGACTGGTGATTGTGAAGATCAAACCTCACATCTCCAAAGGCAAGTACAAGGGCGGAACTTCTGGGGTCGACAGCGACGGGTTCCTCAGAATCGCAACGAACCTACTGGACGTCCCTGCCGAGATCATCGCGCTGTTGTACGAGTACCGATGGACGATCGAAATCTTTTTTCGCCAGTTCAAGCATCTGCTAGGTTGTCGTCACCTTCTCAGTCACAACCAGAACGGAATCACCATTCAGACGTACTGCGCCATCATCGCCTGCTTGCTGATCGCGCTGTGGACCGGCCGCAAGCCGACGAAGAGAACCCATGAGATGCTGTGCTACTTCCTGACGGGTTGGGCCTCGGCGGAAGAAGTTGCGGCCCACATCGCAAAACTGACGAAGAGCGACGAGAAGGTCGCGAAAACAAACTGACTGCCGATGTGGCCCGAACGCAACTCGCGATTCGAGTTCCTTAACGCTGCGCGGACATCAGCAAGGCAACCCCGCGACGACCAAGCCACAGTTGCCACAACACGAAGTAGGCGACGAAACCCAGAAAAGCGCTCGACAAGTGACGGCTGAAAACCACACAATCAAACGCCGTGCCGAACAGTATTGGGTCTGACCCCTTTTACCGCAGGCTGGTAGTTGATCGTCGAGAATAACTCTGTTGCCTGGCTGGTTTCAGCCAGGCACTTTTTTTGAATGGCACGCGATCAGGAAGCAATTCGTTCGCGTGATGCTGGTGCGGCGTCAGTCCCTTCAAGTCGAAAACCGAGAGTTGATCCGGTTCGAACGACTTCCCCTTCGGCGAGAGTTTTCTGGCCTGCCAGCAGCTTGACCTGAGTTGCCGCCGGTATCGAAAGCGAGAGGACTGAGCCTGGAACCAGTTGACACAACTGAGCCAGAGGAATGCGTTGTCGACCCAGTTCTACGGTAACTCGCACGGGGACTTTTGCGATCTGCTGTGTCTGGCTTGAATCGAGCATCGATCAATTTCCGGAACGGATTGCCGCTTCACGAAATTGCATCGACGTAATCAAAGTCAAAACTTGCAGGAAAGTTGTTCACAGACCGGCAGTTCTGGCCAGCAGCCGTCAGGAATGGTCAGGTTCGGTTTCTTTTGCGTCCTGATCAACCGGCGGCGTCGGTTTTCCTCGCAAAGTTTCCCGACGATCCGCTGTCATTGCAGCCAGTCCCAGAATGATGATGGCGACCACTTCGACAATCATCACCACCATCCCCTGCTGGTTGAACCAGATCGCAATCGGGGCCATCGGGTCACCGAGCATCATCGCGACCATCGCCAGAATCGTGATGATAAAAGCCGTTGTCGCGAACGCGGTCAGTTGAAAGAGAATTCGCGACATCAGGCAGATTGCTCCATGTCGAGCAGTCGCTGTTTCAGGTTGGTGCCTGCTGGCGAAGTGTATCCCCCCAGCTTGCCACCCGCAGCAAGGACTCGATGGCACGGGATGATAATGGGGAACCGGTTTGTCGACATCACAGTTCCCACGGCTCGCGCGGCTCCTGGATGCCCGACATCACGCGCCAACTGGCCATAAGTGGTTGTTTCTCCGTATTTCAACCGTTTGGTGACCGCCAGCACTTTGTCGCGAAACGGAGTTCGTTCGGGCAGTTGCAGCTTGAAGCTGCTGAAATCGACGGGAATGCCTCGTGCATAGTCCTGAAGTGCTGACCGCAATTGGGGATGCCAATCAGACTCAACCGGGAATTCGGCCGATCCTGCGTCAGTTCGTGCCCGACGGACGGCAGTTCTGACGGAAGCTGCAGACGAGTGTCCGACATAGGCAGAGTGGACAATGCCCGCGTTCCCGGTGATTCCCATCCAGCCGATTTCGGTCGGGAAAACAGCGAGGAATTCGTCGGCCTGCACGTCAAATCCGGCTGTTTTTGCCGCGTTAGCGCTGGACATGGCAATCCTCCTCTTTGACCCCCGTTGGGCAGACCTATACAATCCCCGATGAAGTTCGCCCAGTTTGCGATATCCGTCGGATGACTGCAATCGACCGAACGCCTGTCGCTGGAATTCAAATCAGGATCGCGATGCTGCGACTGGTTTTCCGGCGGAAAGGCTGCGACAGATTGGAGTTGTTCGATCCGGGTAATGCGACGTCTGGGCACGAGTGACAGATGACGTGCCACAGGCGAGATGTCGAAAATACAGGTCGCTCTGAAATTCGGCACGTCACGCTTTTTTGAGGAACAGACAAATGAATCCGTATGCGTCCCTGGCCGACGACTTCTACGTCAACATGACTCTCAATACGGAGATGCAGCTTCCAGCAGGACGTGAAACGATTCTGGGCTTCTTTGAGCGAGTCCAGAAAAAGTATCCCACGATGCGCAACTTCTACACGCGTGAGAACGGTGACTTTGTGCTCGAAGAGGACAAAGATACGGGACGCCAGCGCTGGGTGACTCTCGAGCCACGCCGAATCTGCAGTGGCCAGTTCAATCCCGATGATGTCGATAGCGCCGTCGAGCAGCATTCGCTGATCCTCGACCTGGTCCCCTTCATGTTGTCCGTCAGCCCTCTGGATTGCGAAGCACTCGACTACATGATGGGCTTCGAATTCACCTATCGTGGAAATCACGACGAACTTGTTGCGGAAGCACTCGGAGTCAGCTCGGCCATGGAAGGAATGCTGGACATTCCCGGCATGAAGATGCTGAATTACGAGCCGACGATGACTGTCGCTCTCGATGATTCCTGCCGACGGCAGGCACGACTGACGATCGAAACCCGCACGAATGCTTATCAGGTTCGACGGGGTGAATTCCCGGAAGAGCCGATTGTCGTCTTCTTTACCGTTCGTCAGTATGGCAGCCTGGAATCACAAATGTCGTATGAAGCGACGTTCGCTCAACTGCGGACCTGTGCCGAGCAGCTTCTGGAACGACATGTGATCGACCAGGTTCTGCGGCCGCTGCAGCAAGCGATTTCGGCAAAGTAGTCGCCTTGCGAACCCTGACCGAGATTCCAGGAATTTGAATAATGCTTGAGACGAATCGTCGTGAGTTCCTGCAGGCCGCTGGTGTTCTGGCGGCATCGTCGGCCTTGTTGACATCCACGCGAGCGTTCGCAGCCAACGACACCATCAATGTTGCATGCATTGGTGTAGGTGGTCGCTGCCGCAAGCTGATGGAATCGTTGCGCACGATTCCAGGTGTTAAGATCACGACACTGTGCGATGTCTGGGATCATCCGATAGGGCTGGCCAAACCACTGGCTGATGACAAGGCGAAGATCTCGAAGGATTGGCAGGAAGTTCTGGATGATAAAGAAATCGACGCGGTTTTGATTGGTACTCCAGACCATTGGCATGCCCCGTTGACACTGGCCGCGTGCGAAGCGGGTAAGGATGTGTATGTCGAAAAGCCGTTGACTCATGATCTGTCGGAAGGTGCAGCCCTGTTGAAAGCCGCGACCGATTCCCGGCAGATCGTTCAGGTCGGTATGCAGCAGCGTTCGATGCCGCACATCATCGAAGCCCGGGAATTGATTCAGTCAGGACACATCGGTCGCGTCGTGCGAGTTCACTTGAGCTGGAATCGCAACCAGGATCGTTTCAAACGCAACATTCCGCCACTCGATTTCAAGAGTGTTGAATGGAACAAGTTCCTGGGGAACGCGCCCGAGCAACCGTTTGATGAATATCGGATGCTCAACTGGCGCTGGTTCTGGGACTTTGGTGGCGGGATCTTTACTGATCTGATGGTTCATTGGATCGATGTTGCGCACTGGATCCTGAATGTCGATCACCCGGAACAGGCTGTCAGTATCGGTCAGCACATTAATGCCGAAGGACTTTGGGAAACTCCAGATGCCGTTCAGACCCTGCTGACATATGCGGGAAACATCCAGATGCATTTCGAGGGGATGTTCTCGAACGCTCGAAACGGGTCGCGGATCGAATTCCAGGGAACCGAGGCCTCAATCCACATTGACCGAGGCGGTTACCAGGTAATTCCGGAACGAAAGTCAAAGGTTCCAGCATCAGAAATGATCCTGGGAAGCGGACCGCGTGGAGCAGACTTCTACGATAAGCCGGACGGCGAACTGATCCACCTGACGAACTGGATCGACTGCATTCGAACCCGGAAGCAACCGACCGCTCCGATTGAAGCGGGAGTTTCCGCAGCCTCGGCGGCTCATCTGGCGAATATCGCCATGCGCGAAGGTGGTGCAGCCACCTGGAGCGACGTTATCAACCCACCGTCCAACAGTCGAAAGATCTAGATCGATGGCTCATCACTCACCCCGATTCCTGCAGATCGTGGAATCGGTTCGTCCTCACATCCGCGAATGTGTTGTTGCGGACGTTCAAACTCGACTGGCCCGCGGCGACAAGTTCCTGCTGATCGATGTTCGCGAAGAGAGCGAATTCAACGCGGGACACCTGCCGACAGCGCGCTGGCTGGGAAAAGGGATCATCGAGCGGGACATTGAAGCCGTGGTTCCCGATCCCAATACCGAAATGGTCCTCTATTGTGGCGGCGGTTTTCGATCAGCGCTTGCCGCGGATAACCTGCAGAAAATGGGCTATACCAACGTCATCAGCATGGATGGCGGCTTCCGAGGCTGGAAGGACGCTGGCCTGCCGATTGAATCGTAGCGTGGCGTCAGCATTTCCGAATGCATGACGACGAAGTTGCAGGTCCGCGTCGGACGTTTGCCGATGGATGTGGGCTTGTCGATAATATCATTTACCAACGATGAGAAGCACTGTTTCCATTGGGCATCAGCCAATGGAAACGTCAGTGCGATGGAACTGAGGAAAAACCGGGATGGCGTCGATTTCATTGGAGTATGGGACCAGCGGATGCTGGCGCGGCGCAGTCTCGGAAGCCCAGTTGCTCTGGCAGTTTCGTGGACCGGATGCGCTACCTGATCCGGCAGTCGTGATCGCGGAAGCGTTAAACAATCCACTGGACTTTCCTGCATTACGTCAGGCGCTTGTCCCCGATGACAAAGTGACCGTTGTCCTGGATCGAGATATTCCATCAGCCGCTGAATTGATTGCCGGAATCTGGAACGTTTGCCAAGGGGCGGGCATTGCTCCGGAGAATTTTACGATTCTGCAGCCAATCTCGCTGACGAGTCTTCGCCCTGACGATCCACGCCGATTGCTCTCGGAATCAGTCCGTCGTGCTGTGACCTGGAAAATCCACGACCCGAGCGACACCGATGGAATTGGATATCTCGCGTCGAGTTCTGATGGCGAGCGAATCTATCTGTCGCGCGATGTGCTGAATGCCGACTTCGTGTTGCCGATCGGCCGACTTGGTTTTGACCCCGTTCAGGGGCGACGGAGTGCGATGAGTTCGTTCTATCCCGGTTTGTCAAACACCGAAGCATTTGCGAAGTCGCGTGGCCAGGGGCATAGCGAACTGGGGCCTGACGATGAACGTCCGATCGGACAACGAATTCAGGAAATCGGCTGGTTGGTGGGGGTTCAATTCTCCGTTCTAGTGATGCCATCCAGCGGACACGGTGGGGCCGCAGCAGTCCTGGCTGGCCAGCCTGATTCGGTCGCACAGCAGGGACGCGGGTTACTCGACGACAACTGGCGAATCAAGGTCGATCAGCGTGGCGAGACCGCCATCGTCTCGATCCCGGCTGGAGCAGATAACCCGACAGGGTGGGATCAGTTAGGTGATGCGATTCAGGCCGCGAGTCGACTGGTTGTAAGAGAAGGCCGAATCATCGTCTTGTCGGATCTGGCTGCTGAACCGGGGCCAGGTATCGGGATTCTGCGTTCCTGTCGATCAGCCCGGGCGGCACTTCAGCCACTGCGAAAAGAATCACCACCAGATCTGGTCCCTGCCAGCCAGATTGCAGCAGCGGCGGACTGGGCATCGGTCTATCTGCTCAGCAAGTTGGCTCCATCACTGGTCGAAGAGTTGTTCATGACTCCTTTGGAATCAGAAGCCGAAGTCACTCGATTAATCGAATCGTGCGATGGATGCATCATCGTGACGGGGGCTCAACACGTCTATTCAGAGATTCTGGAGTAGTCTGTTTCACTAACCCACGTTCGACGCGTCTCTGAAGTGTGGCACGTCCCTGAGTCTTCGAAGGGCGTGGAGATTCACCAAAGACCACGCCCATCCCAAAGCGTCTGGGCGTG
>CAXBSB010000302.1:0-7184 GCA_963977965.1 uncultured Schlesneria sp. | reverse complement strand
TATAAACGCAATTAGACTCAAAATAACAATTTGTTGTTATTTTAGAAGAAGCGTTTTGAATATAAATCATTCCTGTCGCACTTGAGCTGGCACTGGTTGATTTAATTGAGCCATTAATTAGTTGGCAACTTATGGCTGTATTCCCATCACCAAAAGTAATAGCAGTTTGAGTTGTTGCTCCACCACCTACAAAAAGTTCAGATGATAGGTTGGCTGATGTAGCTGACAATTGTCCAGTTGAAGGAACAAACGTAAGCCTTGCACTTCCTACGGATGCTGCTGCAATTACTCCAGATGTTGCACTTGTAAATAATGGATAAAGTGCTGAGGCGGTAGAGCTATCATTTGTTATAGTTACTGTTGAGGATGTTCCCTGTAAACCTTGGATACCCTGAACACCTTGAGGTCCGGTAGGACCAGTAGCCGCATTCGCAACAAGAGTAGTATGTAAGTGGGATTGGGTTTGGTCTCGGTAATACATAGTTACCGAGTTTCCTGAAGTAGAACCAGAGGGTTGGAGAACGTAAACATCTACTTTAATCCGATAACTTAAATCGGCAATGGTATAACTAGCGATATCTATGGTTTGTACAAACTCAACTACCGCAGCGGCAACCGTCGTTACGTTTAAGTAGTTTGAGCTGCCATTGTAAAGAGTTGTGACTAATGTTGTACCGTCACTTTCGACTACTGTCACTACAAAATAAGCATCGTTTTGGTGAGTATTTTGACTTGTAGAAAAATAAACGTTAAAATCCCAAAGTCCAGCTACAATAACTCCCGATGTTAAGACATTCGACGCTGTTAAAAATGACCCGATAAGGTGTGCTGAATGGTCTCCAGCTCCAGAATAATTATATGTAACACCTGCCGAATGCCCCAGCAGAAAGACTCGCTGCGGATCGCCTCCATATTCGGCGATATGGTTGTGAACCCAGGCAATCCCTGCGGCCACGTCTTCGACATGGGCCGGATGAACGACGGCTGGTGACAGTCGATAATCCAGGCCGACAACTACCATCTCAGCCCTGGCCCATTTCTGGCACAGATTGATGCCGGCGCGATTGTCTTTGTCTCCGGTTCGCCATCCGCCCCCATGAACCCAGATCACCACCGGCAGCAGTTTCTCTTTGCTTTCCACTGTCGAGCGATAAACGTTGAGGGACTGTTTCGGGTCTTTCCCGTATTGAACTGAGACGGGGTCAGCAGCATTAGCCGTGCTGATCAGCAGGCCACAAAAAACCGACAAGGGCAGCCAATATCGCATCGCAGAATTCTCCAGTGACGATCACTTTTCTCGTTTGTGCTTCTGAAAGAAGTCCCACATCAGGTCGTTGGCCGAGATCTCTTTCGTCGACTTGCCGATCAGGTTGAATGCCGATCGATGTCCCGGCCATGTGTGGCCACCACCTTCAATCTCAATCAATATCACTTCTGCCCCGTCACGGCCGGGCCCATACGTCTTTTGCTGAACTGAGGTACCGTCCCCCTTCTTGTTCAGAATCGACGAAATCTTCGGTTTCTCGGGACATTCGTTGACCTTGCGCCAGATTTCGATCGATTCTTCGACAGATTTGAATGTCAGAAACCTGGGTGTGGTCGTGTTCGGACCGTCAAACGGCACAATGTTGTCTGCCTTGCCGTGAAAGTGTATGACCGATACCGGACGAGTTGGTTTGGCCTCATCAATCGCCATCGCCCCGGCAACAGGAGCTACTGCCGCGATGCGTTCCGAGAGTTCCGCGGCCAGCCGATAGCACATCATCCCACCATTGGAAATTCCCGTGGCGTAGACCTGCCCGGTATCGACGTTGATCACTGTCGCGAGGTCATCGAGCAGGTTGTCGATAAACTTCACATCGTCCGCACTGTTCTCGCCCAGCTTGCCTTTCCGTCCTCCTGCATTCCAGGTCCGAAAGACTCCAACCCCTGTCCCATTCGGGTAAACCGCGATAAAGCCCGCTTCGTCAGATTTCTGATTGAGACCCGTCATGCGGACCGTCACGTCGGCATTGATTCCTGCACCGTGGAAAACCAGCACAACCGGAGTGGGGCGGTCGTGATCATAGTTCGCCGGAACATGAACGAGGTAGTTGCGCTGCCGCTCATCGACGGTCAGTTTACGTATGTGGTCGCCCGGTCCGAGTGGATCGGCACCCAACGTCGACAACAGCAACAGAGTTTGAATCAGCGACATGAAAGTTCGATCAATCTTTGCTCTGGTACTTCCTGAGTTCTGATGGCAGAGGCGGAGACACTCCCGGAGGTGGACCATGCCGGAAGCTGGGGTCTGGCGCTGCGTGAAAGAATCGAAGCACAAACGGAAACTCATCCGTCACAATATAGTAATACGTTCCGCCGGGGTATTCCGGAGTCGGCCCGAATCGGCCGTTGCATTCATCCAGGTCACCATATTCCGGGACATATTCAAAATCTTCCGCAAACATCCCATCAAAGCGACCTTTCGGCCCATCAGACCGCTTTCCCTGCCTCAATCGGTAACTCGATCGAAGCCGTCGCGTTTTGCTCTTCAGGTCTGTGGGTTCTCCGGGGCACTCGGGGCCATAAATCGGGAATCCATCGGCCGCATAGCCGAGTAAATGCATCGGACTGTCCGGGGCCGCAGCGGCGAGTTTCCAGAGCAACCCAGTTGGCAGCCCATGGTAATGATACGCTCCGCGTCCCTGAGTGTGAGCCCGGTTGCAATCGATGCCAAGTGCGACGGAATTGGCAGGATGAAGAACCTCAAATTGCCAGCCACTGTTCCCATCGGCATTCCAGAACGGCCCCGAGGGATCAAACGGGACACCATTCACCGCCACTCCAAACAACCACATCAGCAGCGGCACCGGCTTTTCAGAAGCAACCGGCGCCAGAGGCATCTCCAGCTTGAGCTTTTGAGGACGCATCGGAACCGGATCGTGCCAGTTCGGAAAATCACCCGTCACATGATCGGGAAGACCGTTGGCCGTCACGATCCGTTTTCCGTTGTCAGTAACGACAGAAACGTCCGAAGTTTCACGCTTCCCCAAATCAGCCAGGCTCCACGCAGAAGCAGCAACAGTCGCCGGCACCGGCAATTAAGGTACGACGATCGAGTTTCATGAGCGATGCAGCAGGGAATTGTTGAGTCGTGGACGAGTTCTTCATACACGATAAGCGGAAAGCCGAGTAACGGAATGTAGAACACGCGACACAACCCACGGAGTTCAGTATCTACTGTGAGAAGGCATGCAAATGCGGATTTTCCCAATCCCGGCCCGATCACCACGTCGCCAAAACCAGTTCAGTCAGGCGAATGGCAGCGAACGAACGTGCTTGATTAATCGGTTATAACGATTCTGACGACTCAGCAATCACAGGACTTTCCAAGGGAGGCCGACGAATCCGCGAATTGAGACTGTCAGAATTGAAATCTCTACCATTTCTGGAACAGTGGATTGTAGGATTGTCGGTTGTGTTGGGGGACCAACGAGACTTGACGCGGTCGGCAGGCCCACGAAGAATGGGGTTCGCTTGGACCATTCGGCTGTGATACGAGAGGTAGAACATGAAAGCTCTTCTCAGGTACCGCTTGCATCAGGCGCGTTTTGTTTCAGCGTTTTCTGCCTTGGCGCTGCTGTCGTGTTTCGCACAGGCGGTCAGTGCTCAATCCGTTCCCCCGTTGCAAACTCGCCCCTTGCCTCCTGTTCCGCGAGAATCCGCAGGTCGGGTTGCCGCGCGAGTCACCGCTGAGCCAATGTCGATCGGTCCGGCTCCTGGGCTGTATCGGCCGATCAATGAGCCCGTCTACTTCGGACAGCCGATTGTTGGCCCTGATGGCCGTCTGGTTCCTCAGGTCTTCGGTCCGCCAGTTTACGCAGCCCCGGTTTTTGGCCCCCCGGTTCTGGTCGCGCCAGCGGATCCTCGGTTTCTACCTCCGCAACCTGTCCCCATTGCTGCAAACTTTGCTCCATCCTCCGAAGTGGCGGCTCCTGTCGCCGTTGAATCCCGTCGCACAAGTGGGACGGGGAATCTGCGCGTTGCCATCAGCGAAGCATTCATGAATCGGCTGATCGCTCAGGAAAGAGTCGAACCGGGGCCGGTTCGCGATTACATCCTGGGAGCTCAAGTCACCGGAAGGCAGACGACGGTTTCGCGAGTTCGGCTTGATTTGAAGCCATCAAACGACAAGGCGACCGGAGCGTTCGTCCTGAATGGTGATGTTCAGACACTGACGACGGGTGTGACGCCTCAGGCCATGATCGACACCGCTGGCCAGCAGCAGTTTCTGGCAACGAAAGATGTCTATTTCGATGGCGTCCAGTTCTCAACGCGCCACGCCACGGTTTTCATTCGTGCTCGAAATCAGACCGTCGGAGCAACAACCCCCTTGAGTGGCACACTGTTTGGCGGAATCGCCAATCGCATCGCGTACGCCGCAGCCGAACGACAGAAGCCTGCGGGCGAGGCTGTCGCGAGAGATCGTCTGGCGGAAAAGCTTTTTCCGACGTTTGATGGCGAGGTGGATGGCCGCTTGTCGCAGGCCAATCGGCAATTGGAGCCACTCCGTAAACGACTGGATGCCGCCAAACTTTTGCCATCGTCGCAATCTGTCTGGACGACCGACACTCACTTCTATCACGACATGCAGATCGGAACGACGGCGACAACAATGTCGTCGGCAGTCAAAGAAGGTGCCGAAGCAGGCGATGGTCTGCGGCTTTCCATTCATGAAAGCCTGTTGAATACACTCGTTGAGCGTTCAGGGCTGAAGGGCTTCAAGACGACGGATAAGAAGCTGAGAGAGCTGGAAAAATCACTGCTGTCATCCGTTGGAGGTTCCTCGACCGATGCAGCGCCTGGTGATGGCGAGGCACAACTGGGTGAGGGAGCTCTCAAACCTCCGCTGGCCATGGGGCAGGATTTTGTGACCGACATCGAATTTGATGAAAATGAACCGATGGTGCTGAAGCTGGAGCGTGATCAATTGATTGTGACCATCAAGGCACACTTCAAGCCCGTCGGCCAGGCGATTGTCCCGCCAATGATCGTCACAGTTCCGTATCGCACCGAATTGACCGGTAACAAAATTCGCTGGGTCGCAGGCCAGCCTCGCGTTGTGGCACAGGATCGAAGTGATCCGACCGCGCCGCAGACGATTGTCGAAACGACGATCCAGAAAGTGATTGAAGGAGATCTGATTCCACTGGAATTCAATCGCGTTCTTCCTGCCGCACTGTGGCCCGGTAGCGGTCCAGCCCCGAAGATTGCTTCCGTGAAGTCTGACAGCGGATGGGTCACTATTTCGATTGAATGATTGTAGATCTCTGATAACGGAGTCCTGGTGAGTCCAGTCGCGGTCTTTTCGTCAGATTATCATTCAGCCTGGCAGCGGTTTCGCGATGCTGCGACAAAGCTGGGGTGGGCACTTGAGGCACATCCGATTGATGCCTTCGGTCCAGGTGGCCAGGATTTGACGATCGATGCTGCATATTGTGTCACATACGAAGCGTTTTCGGGTTTCACATACGACTACACCGTTGGCGAAGCATGTCGCCAGGTGATTTTGAGAAACCTTACTGCCGGATACTTCAGGACGATAACGCCGGGATTCAAGCAAGCATATTTGGCGCTTGAAACACCCGTTTTCCTGCGCGATCGAACGACCCTCAAGCGTTGGTGCGAAGCGCGTCGTGAAAAGAAGTTATACGAGTTACAGATCGAGATTTGTGAACGGACCGCGACCGATCTGGTCGCATCAGAGAAATTGTTCGGCGTGAATCTTAAAACCAGGGAAGAGTGGAGTGCCACGATCCAGCGAGCCGCGCAGTCGCTGCGTGAGACACAAACCGCAGTTCGATGGAAGGGATTCGGACTCGAGGAAGTGATTCCGTATTCCCGCAGAACTGCTGAAGTAGCTCTAAGAACTCTTTCCGGATTGTCGCTCAAAGTCGAAAAACTCCCTCGGGCAACAGTTGATGAGATGGTAGAGATTACGATCGTCGTGAGCAATACCGGCGAAATCCCGCTGCACGGTGTCCGAGTGTTCGTTCAACTGCCGGAACAGTTGAAACATCGCTGGGGATCGGAAGTCGAGTCCACGATCGCTGATCTTCCCGTTGGCGGATCAGAAAAGGCCGTGTTGCGAGTCCTCGCCCAATCCACCGGACGAGCGACCTGTCGACTACACGTCACGGCTGATGAGCCGACAGAAGCTGCAATCGACGCCTCCCTCGATGTGGTCGGCAGTCCAGATCGATTCGAAAAATCCAAAACCACCAGGACTGAGCCTGCACACCTCAAACCGATCCCCGCACCAATACGAACAGGCACACTGCCGAATTCCAATTGCTGCTGCCAGCCGCAACCGGGACTTTACGGGGAATGGTTCATTCCCTGAAAAAGCGAGCAAATAACGATTTGCTCTCGATTTAGATCGCATTCCGTTTAAGTGTGGCGCCCCGCGGGCATCAAACAGCGTCAAACCCATGTTTCGACAACGAATTGCAATCATTCCAGCGAGATTGTGGCTGGACGAAAGAGTTTGCCAATATCGCTATCGCAGAACCAAGTGTGACATCTCATGGAAAAGTCAGTATGAAGATTGGATTCTGGTCACTCCCAACTGCAACACTCGTCGCCACGCCTGCTCAGCGACCTGATCGAATCCGTTGACGTGCTTTTTAACTGTACGCAGAAGAGAATCTATCCAGATTGAGTAAAGTTGCAGCCGAATGTTGTAGCCGCTGCGCGAATGCGTTTGCCCAAGTCGATCCAGTTTGTTTGCCGCGAAGGTGTTTCCCGAAGCGTACATGATCAGAAACGTCAGGCCCGACTTGAGTGCTTCCTTTTGTGCCTGCATGTCGGTATTTGCGAATGCCTTTTGAATGTCGGGCGAGGTACCGGTGAAGTCCCGGTAAAAGTCGCCGAGGAATTCTGAGTGACTGCAACAGATGCCGAACTGCCGTTTGACAAGTTCATACGCTTCGAGATCGGCAGCCGATGGTTTCAATTCTTTGGATTGCGTTGCTTGCACGGACCCACTCCCTGAGGAAGGAAAAACACCTTGATTCTTGGGGCGAACGTTCAAGCTTAGATCGCAATCCAAGACTCGGCACAGCATTCGGGTCGGCCAGATCTGGCGATGAGCTTCGATGAACTGGTGCCTCATCGCGACTCGTTCGCGAAGAAGACCGTCGCTT
>CAXBSB010000301.1:0-7184 GCA_963977965.1 uncultured Schlesneria sp. | reverse complement strand
GAGTTCTTCGAGGGAAATGCGATTTACCACAGAGGGCACGGAGGGGCACAGAGAGTAATTCAGAGACGAGTATGTCGGGGTGAGCATACAAGAACAGAAACTTGATCTTGGCCTTTGTCTTTTTTGAGCTTTCACTGATATGCATTTCGGGTTCCGTCATCATTCGGGCGTAACCCATTCTGGGTAAATGAGTCCTGTACGCATTCCCAGGGTAGCCGCGAAACGCGGCAACCCTGGGCTATATGGCGTAACTCCTTCGGAGTATTTGTGACGACAAACTCCCCGATGGAATGGCCAGCCCGTTGGCCGTTGGGCCGAAGACCGTTCGCCGTCAGCCAGAGGAAATGACACAATAGAAAACGACCCCACCGAGAGGCACTCTCGATGGGGTCGCTCTGTTCAATAGACCTGCCGCCACCGTCAATGGTGATGCGTGTCAAACAACGCGTGATTCTTATCGCCGCCCGCATAGATGTACGCGATCAGGTCAAGAATCTCTTCGCGAGTCAGCTTGTTCAGCAAGCCCTGAGGCATGATCGATGTTGTCGACTTCTTGCGTTCTTCGATCTCGGACTTCTGAATGATCGCGGGTTCGCCCTTGGCCAGCGGATCGACGAGGACCTTCACCTGCGATGCGTTCTCTTCCACAATCATCCCTGTGACGATCTTGCCGGAATCGAGGATGAAGGTGTACGAATTGAACTTCTCGGCGATCTCTTTTGACGGTTCCAGAACCGAACGGAGCAGTTGATCTGTGGTCCGCTTCATCGGTTCGATCTTGGTCAGATCCGGACCCAGTTCGCGGCCCTCGCCACCCAGCTTATGGCAGCCGACGCAGTTCGCGACCTTGAACAGGTTCTTGCCGACTTCGTGTGAACGTCCCTTCGGCAGCGGTTTGACAGAGCCCACCAGATCATCAAATTTCCATTCGGTGTTTCGACCTGTGTATTTCAACATGTCGTCTTTCAGAGCCAGCGGATTCGCCGCCAGGTACGCATCCGGGTTGCGCTGGTACTCTTCCAGGTTCGCAACGACATACAATGCCCCGTACATGCGACGCCAGTGTCCCGGATAGGTGCAGACGTACGGGTAAACACCCGGTGCCGCCGGGACGTCGAAGTTCAACGCCTGAGTCTGACCGGCATCCAGCAGTCGGCTGGCCAGCAGAATCTTGTCAGATTTCGGAACGAACTGTCGATCCTTGGCATCGGCATCGCGAGCCGTCGCCTCAGCCAGTTGTCCGACCTCTTCCAAGGCCCCAGGCTGAACGATGGCAAAGTTGTGTGGCATATGGTCAGTATTCGAGATCCGGAATTCGACCGGCTTGCCCGCCTGAACAACGATCGTCTCTTTGTCGTAGATCATACGTTCGATAACAGTCCCGATCGGGATGACTCGCACATCCAGATTCTGCAGCCGGTCTTCCACGGCCTTGGCCTGATCTGCCGGAAGCTTTTTCGACAGTGACCGAGCCAATGCAACGGCATTGACCGCCGGCGGGCTGGTTCGAACTTGAGCCGGCATTGCACTTAGGTAGCCAACGATATTGTCCACCAGTCCCGGCAGGTCCTTCTGAACCCAGTCCTGTTCGGGAACAGACTGCAGCACACCGATTGCCGAGGTGCGGGATCGATCGGCCTTGATCAACTGGACAAGGTCCCGGAATTTCTCGGGGCCATGGCCAGGAATCGATGCGATGGTCTGGATTGCCAGGTCGTGAAGGGTTTCTTCACCGCCACTGACAGACAGTCGGTTGGCAGCAATCTTCTGACGCTGCAGTCCCGGGCCAGACCATTGGACTTCCAGTCCGTCGCCACCACCGTTGTCAAAATAGGTCACGACAAGATTCTGGCTGCCTGCGTTCAGGTCGACGGTTCCCGTCTTCTCGACCATGCCATGCAAGCCATCGTTATCAATCAGAAGTTTGTCGCCAACGTACAGACGCGATCCATCGTCGGAACTCAGATAGAACGTGTACTTCCCAGCCGTTGGGATCTGAATCAATCCCGTAAATCGCAGGGCGAACTGATCCGGCTCCTTCCGCTGAGGCACATTCATGACGATTTCAGGGACAATCCCGCTGGCTTGAGGTTTCAACTTGGCCAGCGTTTCAATCGCAACGTTAGGCGGATTGGGGTGGAAATAATCCACTTGAATCCCACTCTGATACAACAGTGCCCCGCCCGATTCGGCCTTCAGATTCTGTGGCAGTTCAAACATTAGCGACCGAACCGGTTCATAAAGTGAAGCTCGCAGGGACTCAGTCTTGACCGACGGAACTGCGGCCAGGAAGTCTCGCAGACTCTCCTTGCTGCGCGACGCGGCCAGCAACGCGGCATCGGCTGAGCCATCCAGCGCGATCCACGTGACATACCCGATCTGCCGTGTGACCGGAGCCTTCCCCTTCGAAGTGAGTCCTTCGACGCGATTGCGCGATTTTTTCAGATCGGCGGCAGATTGTTCTGACAACAGGTGGCCCAGCGTTGCCAGGCTGGCAGTCTGATCAAGCTTGTCTCGGTCTTCGATCAACTGCAGCAGCATCGAAACAACGTCAGTTTTTCTGAGAGCCGACAAGCCATTCAATGCTTCTCGCAAGGGATTCGCAGCAACGTTGGGACGACTCAGGATCGCCTCGTAGACCGCTTCCGTTCGCTCCAGCTTCAGCAGGTCGTCCACACTGGCATTTCGAAGAGCATAGATTTGTGCCGCCTTCGACAGCGGACGTTTCGCGTTGACCGCTTCCTGGACAAGTCTGTCGACCTGAATCCGACCTTTGGCGAAATTCAGAACAGTATCCAACTCTGGATCGGTCGGACGTGTTGAAACCTCGAAGATCACTTCCGCCGCAGGCATTCCTTCAAAGCTCACGGCCGACTTGACCGCTTCGGCTCGGACCAGAGCCGATTCGTCGCGAGCGGCAGTCAGTATGATCTGCTCCCAGTCGGTGACCTGAGTTCCCCAGTGGCCGAGGGTCCGGATCGCCGCGGCACGAACACGACCGTCGGCAGCTCGAAAGACCTTCTTCAACAGTTCACCATTGGGAACTCGGTGTTCTTCAAAGACCCACAGGGCTTCCAGCAAGGCTTGAGCGGCATCGGGCTTTGCAGGATCGAGACTGGCGGTCCACGTGTTCAGGCTTTTCACGACTTCTGCCGAATCACGACCACTCAATTCCAGGCGAGCTCGATAACGAGTCCCATTTTCCTTGGCAAAGAACGCCGCGCAGACTTCGGGAATCGGCTTCCCTTTCATCGCTACTGGCTTAACGAGCGGTCGATCCTTCGCGGTGACTCGATAAATACGTCCGTGCTCATGATCGCGATTGGGATCGCGCATATTGTGCTGCATATGCCCGATGATCGCGTTACTCCAGTCCGAGACATACAGGGCACCGTCGCCACCGATCTCCACATCCGTCGGACGGAAGTTGGGATCGCTGGAGACCAGGACAGGCTCAATTTCTACGGCGGTGATGTCGGCCCCGTTGTACTTCACTTCGTGCTGAAGAACGCCCAGGAATCCAATACAATTACAAATCAGGAAATTCCCCTGGTTCTTGTCCGGGAACTGACTGCTGGACAGGATTCCGGTGGCCGCCACGGGACGGACTCGCGTCTTAAACCAGTTCTTGTTGCCGACCCCTTTCCCAATGTTGACGTAGCCACCTGAACCACCCGTGCCGTCGTTGGCAAACTGATAGCCCCACTGGTCAAACACGTCGCCGTGAGGGTTCGGGCCGATCGGGTAATGGAATTCGACTTCAAATGTGCGAGGGTTGAACCGATGCACACCACTCTGTTCTGAGCGGGCAGTCCGTGTCGGGGTTTCTGTGGTCGACACGTTGAAGATTCCACGAGACCAGTAGAGCCAGCCATCGGGACCAATCAGCATCGCATTAGCCGAGTGATGTGAGTCCGCGCTGCACAGACCTTGCAACATCCGGATCTTGACGTCGGCCTTGCCGTCTCCGTCGGTATCCTTCAGGAACCAGATTTCGGGAAGAGCGGCGACCAGCATCCCGCCACCCCAGAATTCGAAGCCGGTAACGCTGTTCAGTTCATCTGCAAAAATGACGCACTTGTCGGCCACGCCATCGCCGTTGTCGTCCGGGAAGCAGAGAATCCGATCCTTGCGAGGTTCCGTTGGATTCCAATGCGGGTACGACGGCCAGACAGATGCATACAGGCGTCCATCGGTGTCGACGGCCATCTGAACCGGGTTAATGAGTTCCGGGAACATCTCTTCCGACGCGAACAGGTTGACCTGCATTCCGTCGGCAATCTTCATCTTGGAGATCGCTTCTTTTCCACCCAGGTAAAGGTGCTTGCCGCCAGGAAGCTGGCCGGGGATGTTGGTCTTCACTGCCAACTGTTCGGGAAGGTTGTTGTCTTCGACCTTGGCTTCAGAACCTCGGGCCACGGCCCAGACTCGCTTGTCGCGATTGACCGTCATCACGTCCAGGATTTCCATTTCGCGCATCATCACGTCAGCATTCGACTGACCGAACCATGCCAGCTTCGATCGTCCACCGAAGACGTTGTAACCGTCGATGACGCGATAACGGCTGAACCAGTGATAGTTCTTGTCGAGAACCGCCTGGCGGATTTTTTCGAGTTCCGCTTCGGGAAGATTCTGCTTTTCGATTCCGAACAACTCTTTGACGATCACGTTTGCGACAGCCCGATCCCCGTGATCGAGCAGATGGATTCCATTAACGGTCAATGGCTTTTCGGCTGAGGCGTACAGTTTCTTCGTGGCCGAAAAGAGGTCGACAAATGCGACTTTCTTTGAGCGGCAGACTTCTTCCATCGCCAATGTGTACTTGGCCAGTTTTTCGTTATTGGCAGTACCATCCGGCAGATGCGGACTACGCAGGTTTTCGTGAGCAATTGGCGAAAAGAAAACCAGTCGCGGTGCGGCTTCACCGTCGTATTTCTGAGCCAGCATCCCATCGATGGTTTCTGCCAGATCCTTCTTGAATTGAGGCAGACCGGCATCTCCCTTCAGGGCTTCGTTGTATCCAAAAAAGCAGAAGACAACGCTGCTTCCGGTTTTGGTCAGCCATTGATCAGGCGATCCGAAATTCTCTTCACGAGGCCGCAATTTCAGTTCGTCACCAGAGAATCCGAGATTGCGTACCGTCAGTTCCAGTTCGGGATAGGCTGCGTGCAGATACGTTTCCAGCCAGGCCGCATGCTGCATGCGGTCTGCCAGCGTATTTCCGATGTAACTGATCCGGTCTCCCTTGCGCAACTTCAATTGCGGCTCAGCAGCCATCGAGACTGAGACCATCAAAGCCAGCAGGCCAAACGCATAAGTCGCAGATTTCGAAATCATCACAGATGCAATCCATTGAAAAGTTGAGCATCAGATAACAACGAACAATTCTGACGCGGGTGTTTTTCGAAGTTCGGACGCTACGTCCGGGGCGAGAAGAACAACAAAAGCCCTCGCGCCAAGAGTATGTTCCGAAGGATTGGCGATGCCAACAGTGATGACTTATTTTTTGATTTGTCAGAACTGGGATTGGATCGAACGATCCATTGCCCGAAATGCGATTCTGCAGAGCGATTGAGATTTACAGCACGACAAGATGTCCAGTTTCAGCACAACAGCCGGAACGCGCCAACATCCGGTTCTCATTCAGTTACGTTACATCAATGACACTCGAAACCGAACAAAAGAATGGCAGTCGAATGGATTCCTCTCCCCTTTGCGTGAAACTTTGATTTCGAAATACGAAACGCAGCCTGGAAGGGCATGACGCAGGTTGCGTGACGAATGAATCGTTCATGACGTGAACGAAGAGGAGTTCACGCAAAGACGGGAAGACGCAAAGGAAAGAAGTGGATTCAAACTCGTTGTGTGGCGCATCGACGATCACAACAGGCCGTAGCGCGTTCCGGCTGATGGGCTGAAACTGGAGAATTTGTCGTCCTGGAAATCTGTTTGGAACCACATCGATTTCGAGTTGGACCATCAGCCGCTGGGCGCTAGCCCACGGTTCGAATCGTCGCAAACGGCATACCTACTAAAACAAACTAAATCAACAGGCCGTAGCGCGTTCCGACTGATTTGCTCAGTGAAATTGTGGTACGCCATAAATCGCCAAAGTTTCACGGGCTGTGATCAACGGGAATGCCAAGTTTTCCTCTGTGCCTTCTCTGTGCTCCCTGTGGTAAACCTGCATTTCTGAATTGCCCCTCGAAACGTTGCTTCGGTGTGACTTTGGATGCCTGTCGAAAAGCGAAAGAGAACCGGACGCTAGCGCGTTCCGGCTGATGGTCCAAGAGAACTGAAAGCTGGTCTCAGTTGCTAGAGTTTCAGCCGTGAACTCTCAGTGAGTATCGCCCTTCACAGATTCCAGGCGAAGTTCTCGAGTCAATTGAACCAGCAGGCCGACGGTGACGAGGACGCAGATGAAGGGTGCCAGCCAGATTTCGTTGGGACGCTTGACGACAATCAGCGCCAGATCGAAGTTGAAGACCGTTGCGATGATCGCCAGGGCAAATCCTGCTGTCGCAATGGATTGGCGGCGCATCAGCCAGGCTTCGGAAAGCAGGATTCCATAGACCGGGCCGACCATCGCATAGGTACTTCCTTCCGTCCGTGAATTGAACAGCATCAGGTAGCAGGCCGAAATCGCGTATAAGTAAAACGCGTTGCGATTCGCAGGAAGTCGGCGAGCACTCAGCCAGCAGATTCCCAGCGTGGCTGCGGCGGCGGTCAGTCGTCCGATTTGTTGGACGGGCGAAGGAAGGTCGAGGCCCGCGACTTTCAGCATCCCGAAGAGTTGAGCCCAATGTCCGGTTTCGCCCACTGAAAACGCGACGCGTGAGTTCTGATAACAGGCGACAAACTGCGACATAACGTAGTCCGGGCGCTGCATCAGGAATGGAGCAACACCCACGACACCCATCCCGATCACCAACCGCCACAGCATCTGCGGATAGATTGCCGCGACAAGCAGGATCAGGACGATTGAGACCGGTTTGAATGCGAACGCCAGCGACAGCAGCACTGTCGCCCGCCACCACTTCTGATCCTTGATGTCGACCGTGGCCAGCATCATCAGCCCGGCGAACACCAGGAGCGCTGTCTGCCAGGAGAACGCATCGATCAACGCGTGCGCCAGCGGGGAGAACAGGAACTGCCCGAACGAGCCTGCCGCAGTCCCTGCCCCG
>CAXBSB010000300.1:0-7186 GCA_963977965.1 uncultured Schlesneria sp. | reverse complement strand
AGAAGTCTCGTTGGGTGATCGGGTCATACTTGTGGTCATGGCAGCGAGCACAATCGAAGGTCAGCCCCAGGAACGCGGTACCGTTTGTCACAACGCGATCAGCAATGTAGGCAATCCGGAATTCCGCCTCGATGCTGCCTCCTTCATTTGTCTGACGGTGCAGTCGATTGAAGGTCGTTGCCAGTTGCTGATCCCGAGTGGGGTTGGGAAGCATGTCCCCAGCAGTTTGCCAAGTGATGAACTGATCGTAGGGTAGGTTGTCGTTAAAGGCTCGAATGACCCAGTCTCGCCACGGCCAGACATGGGTATCGCGGTCCGCCTGATAACCAAACGTGTCGGCATAACGAGCCACATCGAGCCATTCGTTGGCAAATCGTTCACCAAATGCCGGCGATTTGAGTAATCGGTCTGCAGCGTTTTCGTAGGCCTGAGGAGACTGGTCGGCAAGAAACGTGTCGATCTCGGCGACCGACGGTGGTAAGCCAGTCAGATCAAAACTGGCTCGGCGCAGCCACTTTTCACGCGACACTTCTGTCGCGGGGTCGATCTGCACCTGACGCAAACGATCTAGGACAAAAGCATCGATCGGATTGCGAATCCACGCCGGATCGCGTGGGGCAGGAACCGTTACCACCTTTGGAACGGGGATGAATGCCCAATGAGGCTGGTACTCAGCCCCCGTGGAGATCCAGCGTTTCAGCAACTTCTTTTCATCAGCAGTCAACGGCTTGTTATGCCGGGGAGGTGGCATCATCGTTTCCGGATCGATGGAATCAATCCGCTCGATCAGTTTGCTCTTCGAAAGGTCGCCAGGCGTGATAGCGCCCGATTCGACCGCCACAGAACGTTGATCCAGACGCAGATCACCCTTTCGGGCATTCTTGTCGGGACCATGACACGCGAAGCAACGGTCGGAAAGAATCGGCCGGATGTCACGATTGAAATTGATCGGATCTTCCGCACGGGCGGCGGATGACACGAGTGACATCACAAACAATGCGCTGGTCAACGGGCGCAACAGGCGACGATTACACTTCGTCGTCGCCTTGCCCCGCAAAAGTGTTTCGAACATGATCCGTATCGTTTCCCGGTTAAAAAAGGCACCATCGCGTCGGGGTCATTTTGAAATTGGATTGTACTAAATAAGTAAGTGTTTGCCATGGGCGAGAAAGTTCCCTGTTGAGTGAAGAGTGTCATGCTCACGAGGGCAAAAGCAACCAGGGACCCTCGCTCGGCCGTATGCATGCCTTATGATTTGCAGTTGGTAGCCGGAGTTGAGGTTTACGAATCCGATACGGGCAGTTGAACCCAACGAGCGAGCCTGACAAGAATGTCCGGCCTACGTAGGACGGACATTCCTCGGAGTTTCACCTGAATGACGGGGCAAAACCGGCAAAGCGGTTCTCGGAGCAGTTCGTCTATCGGGGCTGTAAAAATGATGACGAGATGCGGAATACCGAGGGGACTTTTTTCAGTACAGCGTGCCTGGTGTTGAAAGAGCGTGGTTCATGTGGGCAGGACGTCTTGCGGCTAAAGTTGGCCGGCAATTCAGCCAGCCAGTGCCCTGTCGGAACTTGTGGGCGAGGTGCGGGGGAACTTCGATCGAGCACCTCAATCCTTACGGTTCACGTGGACATCGACTCGGTTGTGCATCGTGTACAAGCGAAATTCGCGACCGTCGTGGATCAGCAGGCCACTGGACCTATTTTCTGAGATCGGGCGAAGAGGATTTCCTGGGTACTTTTTCCAGTGAATCAGGTAGTTATCCAAGGGACCGGCGCTCGAGCTCAATGTAATTTGCCGCCCAGTGGTACGTCTTTGTCTGGCTGGATTAAAACCACATTTCCAGACTTATCTGGTACGCCGAGTGTCAGGACTTCCGAACGATGCTTGCCGATCTGCCGGGGTGGGAAATTCACAACGGCGAGCACTTGTCGGCCGAGAAGTTCGTTTCCTGCATAGTTCGGCGCCAGCTTTGCCAGAGACTTCTTCGCGCCAAGTTCGAAACCGAAGTCGATCATGAGAATGTGCGTGGAGTATCGTCCTTCTGGAAACGGTTGAATATCGATCACCCGGCCCACTCGAATGTCGAGCTTTTCAAAATCATCGGTCGTCACAGAATTGCCACTCATTTGATTTTCTTAAAATGAAACCGTGTCACGGGAAGTCTGGGAGCCATGCAGCTGATCGCTGCCGCAAGTCAAACGCTCGTCTTAACATTGTCTCGTCACAAAATCGACGCATCCCTGATCGTTGTGGCGTCTGGCAACCTCCTTTTCGATTGCTGAGTTCGGGACCATAATGACACAAGAAAAAATTCATCGGTGGTTTCCCCCAGAGGCACTTTCTCTTTGGGGGGATCATGAAATATTCGCGTCGAACCCGGCGGTCGACGCGCAGTGAGGTCGACTGATGGAAGTGACGGACTATGCTTTTTTTCCCACGCGAGTGGTCACAATCCAATTCGCGGACGCAGAGTCTCTGAACGCGGGACTCTGCGATCTGTTTGAGCGCCGACCGGAACTCGACGACAGATTCAACCTGCACCCTGATGCACAGAACCTGTTGCGACTGGCAGAGACTGTCCCCGCGATCGCAGACCTCAGGTCCAAATTCATTACCGGGGTAAAGCACTGGCTGCAGACAGAAGGGATTGCGGGGCCTGAGGGAATCGACATGCTGATGTTCAGCAATCGTTCGTGCCGCGGAGAGTCGACGGTCGTTCACAATCATCAGGCTGACCTCATCGGTATCTATTATGCCTGCACGGCCGACTCTCATCGACCGCCCGTTGATCCAGCTGGCGGCGAAGACTATTTCGAGGCTGGCGATGGAGCCCTGTTACTCCACGACCCGCGTTTCAATGCAAACCTGACGACCGTTTGTCATCGCGATCATGTCCGGGTTTTCCCTCGCCCTGGCCTGATGCTGATCTTTCCTGCGTACGTCTGGCATTCCGTCACCCCGCATCGTGGCGAGTTTCACCGACTGTCGTTTGCGATGAACTTCACCTTGCGCTGGCCAGCCAGCCCGACAGAGCATCATTCTTTGATGTGATGATATCGAACTGATCATCCATCCATTTCGATGGAACTCTGTTCAGGAACTTAGTAAACAAGAACATGTCGGAAACGTGATGGGATCGCAGGCTATTCACGCCCGCTTTAAGACCTTCAGCCGCACAGGCTCACCATAGAACCACTGACTCACCATAAAAAAGGGAAGATATGCGACAGAGAATCAAGTTTGTCTTCAGCGTCCTGCTGGCGGTAGTCGTCGCCGGGGCGACGCAACCGGGGGCGACCCAAGCCCAGGACACGAAACTGGACGCCGAGGAAGCAGCCCGAATTGGCGTCGAAGCCTACATCTTCGGCTATCCACTGGTCACGATGGAGATGACGCGCAGGATTTCGACCAATGTGGCAAAGGTGGAAGGGACTCGAGGGCCCATGGGGCAACTCGTGAATTTGCGGTCATACCCTTCGGCTTCCTTTCGAGACGTGTACTGCTCCGAACGCTGACACACTCTACTCAACCGCGTGGCTCGACCTGAGCAAGGAACCGTACGTGTTTAGCCTTCCCGATGAGCAGGGGCGCTACTTCCTGTTGCCGATGCTGTCAGGGTGGACCGACGTATTTGAAGTCCCCGGAAAGCGGACCACAGGAACCGGCGCTCAGACGTATGCCATCACCGGCCCCGGCTGGAAGGGGACACTGCCAGAAGGTGTCAAAGAACTCAAGTCGCCAACCAATATCGTCTGGATCCTCGGTCGTACCTATTGCACGGGGACTCCCGACGACTACAAGGCGGTCCACGCTCTGCAAGACAAGTATTCACTCGTGCCGCTCAGCTCCTTCGGAAAACCTTACACTCCTCCGATTGGTAAGGTTGACCCCAGTGTCGACATGAAGACGCCAGTTCGAGATCAGGTGCATCGACTGGATGCCGTGAGCTACTTCAAAATGCTGGCTTCGTTGATGAAAGAAAACCGCCCGGCGAAAGCTGATGGGGCAATGGTGGAAAAGCTGGCGAAAATTGGAATCGTGCCGGGCAACGATTTCGACATCAGCAAACTCGATCCTGCCACTGCAAAAGCACTGCAAGGTGTCCCGAAGGTTGCTCAGGAAAAAATCATGGGCCACTTCACGAATGCGGGTGTCTTCAAGAACGGTTGGGTGTACACCACCCAGACCGGCCTTTACGGGACAGACTATCTGCAACGTGCGCTCGTGACTGCGATTGGTCTCGGTGCCAACCGCCCACAGGATGCGGTCTATCCGACATCCGAAGTTGATGGCGACGGGAAGCCTTACGACGGAGCGAACAAGTACGTCATGCACTTCCCCAAAGGACAGACGCCACCCGCCAAAGGCTTCTGGTCACTGACGATGTACAATGCCGAGTACTTCTTCGTCGACAATCCGCTCAACCGGTACTCGATCAGCCCTCGCAATGACCTCAAGTACAACGAAGACGGTTCGCTGGATCTGTACATTCAAAAAGACTCCCCCGGCAAGGACAAAGAATCCAACTGGCTACCGGCCCCGCAAGGCAAGTTCATCCTGATGCTTCGCCTTTACTGGCCACAGGAAACAGCTCCGTCGATCATTGACGGAACGTGGACACCCCCGGCTGCGAAGATTGCCAAGTGATCTGCTTCTGAAAGCCGATGAATGACTTCAGGCCGAGGCATGCTGTGACACGCCTCGGCCTTTTTCGTGAACCGATTTCACTGCAACGACGATATCCTGCACCCCGTGGACTGCAAACAGGCGGCGAAACCCGTGTAAACTCAAACCGAACTCACCCACCAGCGGGTGATTGTGAACGTGATACGGCAAGGATACAGTCATGCCAGACGACCATGCCGAACTGCTGAAGAATCCTGTCGACGGGCCGGATTTTCTCGACGCACTTTGGAAAGCGTATGAGGACACGAAAGATCTTGAGTATGTTAAGCGTGTCTTAACTGTTCTTGACTGGAACGATGGCGTCAGGTCCAGAATTGAATCGTGGTTGTCGCAACTTCCGGACAACTTTGCAGCCGAGCTTGAGTACGAGCTAATCCAACAGCGGTTCATCCAATGGACGATGCCAGTCGATTTATCAAAGAAAACGATCGATGGCCCGGTTGATCTCGATCTGCACGTGGCATTGCTCGCCAGACAAGGGCAATTGAAATTTGATGAATTGCCAGTGACTTTGGACGGGCAAGATTTAATCCGACTGGCGATGAAGAGTGCCGCATTCTGGTCGCTGACATCGTTTGCGAGTCGGGACCCGGCGGTAGCGGACTTTTGTGAGGTGGAAGCGACCAGGCCGGGTGGTGCTGCACGGCAGTTATTGGCTGTTGCAGGTGCGGAATGGAATCGCTGATCGGATCGCAGAAGTTGCCTCGCTTCGGCTACAGAGGTGACGGAGTCTCAATAAGCTTCACAGATCGAGAATGCACGTTGGTAAACTTCTTGTTACGTTGTAGCCTCAGGCAGGCGATGGCCAACCTGCGGACGGTCATCGCCGCAGCGCTGCACCGCAGAAACTGTTTGAACGCAAAGACGCAAGGTCGCGAGGACGCAAAGGGGAATTCAGTTGTCAGCAGTCAGTCCGATCGTGAATGGCTCCGAGAATTCCAAACCGATTTACAATAATTACTACCGTGTGATAAGCCATCAAATGAGAATGTGCATCTACATTGTACGTCTACTGCCTCTGATTCTGCTGGTCGGATGTGGCAACCCGGGACCAGTTGAGCCGCCTTCGGAGGCCACAAGTTCGAATGAAGTGAGCGAGGAAAAAATGAATTCCGCACCTGCTGAAAAACCGCTCACACCAGTGCAACAGATTGCACGGGCAATATCTAGTGGAGATTTGCCGCTCGTCAAACGACTTCTTGCAGAGCATCCAGAGTTGATGCATTTCAAATCGACGTACATGGGGACGTGGGTTTCGATGGCAGCAATTAATTGCCAAAAGCACATTGCAGAATGGCTGTTGGACCAAGGGCTGGATATTAACTACTCCACCCAGGACTGTCCGTCCCCGCTTTCAAAGGCATTCACTTGTCTAGAAGACGAGGGCACCGCGGTTGAGATGATCCAGTTTCTTTTGAGTCGCGGAGCTGACCCCAATACCGGACGGGTATCGATCGGCGCATTAAATTGCAAGGACTCCGAACTACGCCTTCGGCTGCTGAAAATGTTGGTTGAACATGGGCTCGACGTGAATCAGGTGTTTGACGTCTTTGGCGACAAGGACAAACCCTTCACGGCACTTGATTGGGCTGATGGGGAATGTGCCGAATATCTGCGCACTGTCGGTGCCAAGACGGCCAAGGAGTTGAAAGCGGCGGCTGATATCCCCGCAGAATCCGAGAAGCCCGGCAATCAAAAGTCTAATGCTCAACAGGTGATTGATTATTTCAATGCGCAAGTTGGTCCGGTCCATTTGAAGTCGCTGACGGAAATAATACCTGAGGGAGATACGCCGATTTCCGTCCATGTCATCCCGGCTGCCAAAGATTGACCGTTTGTCACGCTGTTCACGACAGGGCTGTCGTCCCGCAAAATGAATGTCCCGCAAAGCGACAATACAGAGGTTGCGACATACCTCAAGAATTACGAATTCGCCGAGTTGTATATTCAACTCCCGGCAGGCTGGAAGTACGAGAATCTTGACGATCCGAAACTGAACTGGCCGATCATGCAACTGCGCTGGCTGGGAAAATACCCTCGCACCAACGACACCTGGCTGGGAGCCCCGGCCACTGTGATGTCACGCGATCCGGTAGAACCACTGGCTCCGGACACAACATTCGACAGCCTGCTCTTACTTCCCGACAAGAAGTTTCAGAACACTTCCGGAATTACTGTGCAGCTTTACCGTCTGGTTCCACTGAATCCCGAAGAACGGCAACTCGAACTCAAATCAGGCCTCCCGGCGTTGATGAGTGCACTCGATAAGATCAACACGCCAATGATCGTCGACATGTCTCGCAAGAACGCGGCCGTAAAGTCATCACGTAAGTAGAAAATCGCTGGCGGGCGGTCATCGCAGCAGCGTCCCGGTGCAGAGATGCTTGAACGCAAAGACGCAAGGTCGCGAGGACGCAAAGGGGAAATAAATTGTCAGAAGTGATTCCGTCAGATCGTGAATGACTCTGAGAATGCCATACCGTTTTGAAACGAC
>CAXBSB010000299.1:0-7236 GCA_963977965.1 uncultured Schlesneria sp. | reverse complement strand
CTCGGGAGCCCTTTCACTCGACCACCCAAAACTCCGAAAATCCCTGCCAGCAAATCCAAAAGCTGACATGCACCCCAAACGGTAGGGCGAGGCCATCGTTACCCAGATCTATATCTCGCGATTGGGTAGCGATCGTGGGCTTTCAGTCCACAGGGAATGACACGTTTCGAAAAGTGGTACACGGATTGAACCGGACGCTAGCGCGTACCGGCTGATGGGGTGATTGTGGAATCATGTTGTTGAAAGTGATTTGTTTGGAGACACCTCGATTACGAGTCGCACTATCAGCCGCTGGGCGCTAGCCCACGGTTCGAATCGTCGCAAACGATATCGACTCTGGCGCAAGGTGAACACATCACAAGTAGGGTGGGGCGGCGCAATGCCCGTGCCCCAGACCCGTCTGTCCTCGTAATGATGTGGCGGCCGGATTATTATCGGCAGGCAAATCCCAACTCGCACTGAACGGACTTGTGCGAGAGACTCATTACCAGAGAGACCTCATCGTGAAATTTCCCCGGACATGGAACGGTTCTTTGCGATTTGGAAAACTTGTCGCGGTCGCAGTAATCGGCACCGGACTCTGTTTCTGGTCGGACATCTCAAATGTTGCCGCTGTTGATGCCCCTTCAAAGCCCCCTGCACTGCCGGCTGACAATCCTTTTGCGGTACCCAGTCCCCTGCCACTGCATACCCCAGCGTTCGATAAATTCCGAACAGATTACTATCTGCCAGCGTTTGCCTTCGGGATGAGTCAGCAACTGGAAGAGATGAATTCCATCGCCAACCGGACCGATGCACCCACATATGAAAACACCATCGAAGCGATGGAACGAACGGGAATCCTGCTGACTCGAGTCGACAATGTCTTTTCCAATCTGACCTCCGCTGAAAAGAACGAAGCTCTCCAGAAAATCGAAACCGAACTCGCACCACTCAAGGCCGCTCACTGGGATAATATTCAATTGAACCGCCGCCTGTTCCAGCGTGTCGAGAAGATCTGGCAGAACAAAGCGTCACTCGGACTTTCCGAAGAACAGTCCGAAGTCCTGAAGCAGCGTTATGAAGGCTTTGTGCGAGCGGGAGCCCGATTGAGCGATCAGGATCAGGCGAGAATTCGATCTCTGAACGAACAGCTTTCAAAACTCGAAACCAAGTTTGAAGAGAATCTGCTGGCAATTTCCAAAGAACGGGCCATTATCGTCGACAAGCCCGAGGACCTCGATGGCCTGCCTGCTTCGGAAATCGCCGCAGCAGCCGAAGAAGCCAAAGGACGTGGCCTGACCGGAAAGTATCTGCTGCAGATTTCAAATACCACCCGCGTACCAGTCCTGACTTCGCTCAACAATCGAGCCCTGCGACGGCGAGTCTGGGAAGCATCGGCCTATCGAGGTCTGGGACGCGATGGCGGGATTGATAACCGCGGACTCGTCCTCGAAATCGCTCAATTGCGAGCCGAGCGAGCGAAGATCCTGGGCTACGAAAACCACGCTGCCTACAAGCTGCAGAATCAGATGGCGAAGACTCCTGCCGCTGCCCGCAAACTGCTGACAGATCTCGTCCCCGGAGTTCTCGATCGCGTCAAACAGGAAGCTCGCGATCTGGAAGCCATGATCAAGGAATGTGGCCAGAACCATGAACTGGCGCCATGGGATTGGGAATACTATGCCGAAAAGGTTCGCAAAGCCCGATTTGCAATCGATGAAGGAGCCGTCCGCCCCTACTTCGAACTCGACTCAGTCCTGAAAAACGGCGTGTTCTTTACGATGAACAAGCTGTACGGAATCTCATTCCGCGAACGAAAAGACTTGCCCGTCTACCACCCCGATGTACGGGTGTTTGATGTTCTGGATCAGGACGGTTCTCAGATCGGCTTGTTCTATGCCGACTACTTCAAACGTGACACCAAACGTGGTGGTGCCTGGATGAGTTCCTTCGTCGATCAGTCGAAGCTGCTGCATGAGAAGCCCGTGATCGTCAACTGCCTCAACATCCCTCGCCCCGCCAAGGGGGAACCGGCACTGATCAGCTTTGACAACGTCACCACGTTGTTCCACGAGATGGGCCACGCACTGCATGGCCTGTTCTCAGACGTGACCTACCCCACAGTCGCAGGGACGGCCACGCCGCGTGACTTCGTGGAGTTTCCGTCAACGTTTGAAGAAGACTGGGCCATTCAACCCGAAATCCTCGCGAACTATGCCCGGCACTATCAGACAGGGGAGCGAATCCCCAAAGCTCTGCTCGACAAAGCGATCAGTGCCAAGAAGTTCAACAAGGGATTCGAAACACTCGAATACCTGGCCGCAGCATTACTGGATCTCGAATGGCATTCGCTGACCAGCGAACAGATCCCGGCAGATGTCGAAGCATTTGAAGCGGAATCGCTCAAGAAAGTCGGTGCCAGTCACCCCGCCGTGCCTCCTCGCTATCGAACCGCCTACTTTGCTCACATCTGGTCGGGAGGATATTCCTCAAGCTACTACGCCTATCTCTGGAGCGAATCACTGGCCGCCGATGCCTTTGCTCACATGATGGCCAAGGGAGGCTGCACTCTCGAAAACGGCCAGGCGTTCCGCAAGGAAATCTTGAGCCGAGGGTCCAGCCGTGATCCAATGCTCTCATACAAAGCTTTCCGCGGCACCGAACCCACCGTAGACGCCCTCCTCATCCGCCGAGGCCTCAAATAGGCCCTCGCCGGGCGGGCGGTGGCGTGGGGGGAGTGATTTGGATTTAGGGGCTGTTTGCGCCGGGTGCGGTCAGTGGAGGTCTGTGTCGCGTCGGGACATGGGTTTGACGTTGCAGTATGATGACATCGGGGCGAAGCGGGCGGGACGACGCCAGCGGGATGCCACACAACGCGGGTAACGATTTTGGCAGCGTCTGATATGCGGTCGAGCAAAGCTCGCATACGACGCTGAAGGCGTCGCAGATCGTAGCCGGGGGTCGGAGCGAAGCTTCGACCCCCGGATCGAGGAACGCGTCAACGCAGAGCATCCTGACGGGATGCCAGATCGCGTCATACAGAATGGATTCGCAACATCAAGAACGTGTCCCCGATTGCATTTCAGCCGTGAAGTCCAGCTTTCTGGCATCCCTTCGGGATGCTGTTACCAAGGCGATTCCGTTCCGGGGGTTTCCGCTTCGCTGCAACCCCCGGCTACGATCTGCGATCGCTTCGCGATCAAGTTTATTGTTCCAAACCTCACGATTTCACCGACAAATATCGTTACCCGCGTTGGATGCGATCCTGAAGGTGTATGTGGGCGGAGGGGTGGAGATTGAACGCTGGCGCTGCCAGGGATGTTGAGTTGGTTTGTGGTTTGAATCACACGAACCAGGCTGATCAATCGGGAAGTCGGCTGGGGTAGCCGTAGATGTCGAATGAAGATCGCCAGCGGGCGTAGACTTTGCGCATGGTTGCTTCGTCCATTTTGAACGAATTCTTCGTGTACTTTGTCAGGGCTGGAAGCTCGTTGCGGATGGCTGGTTCAACCTGGCTGAAGTCGAGACCAAGAGTTGAATAGACTTGGCGCATCTGTCCCAGCGGGTCGGCTTCCAGGTCTTCGAACTTCAATTGATGCAAACGTCCGGCGGGGATCAAATGCTTGGTCTGCTCGTAGGTCTCGATGCAATCCGAGTAGACCTTGAAGACTTCTTCTTCCATCCCGTCAAACACAGGTTTGCCGAGTCCGTTTTCGCGGAACAGCGTCCGGCGCAAGTGCATGCCCGAGTTGAAGACTGCGTAGGGATCGCGGTGAATGTAAACAAACCTGGCGTCGGGAAACATTTCCAGCAGGATCGGGATCCGGAACGTGTGTGATGGAGACTTCAAAACGACCGGCTTGTTGGCGCGGACGGTCAGCTTCTTCACGAATGTCATAAACGCAGTCTGCCATCGTCGCCGTTCATCCGGGGTCAACTGCTTCAGATCCATGAAGCGTTCATACTTTTCGGGACGCCCCTGATGAGCCAGCATCAGGTAGGGCGAGATCAGCGTCATCAGCAGCAATGCCATCTCATCTTCCTGCGGCAGTCCCCAGCCAGCAGGAATGTTATCCATAGGTCGAGTCTTCGGCAGGACCCACCCCGTCAAACGAGTCACGACTCGTTCGGTCAGCAGAAAATTCCCAGGGTACATGACCTGGTACAGATTGGGATAGGTCACCTGAGGATCCAGCGTCATCAGGTTATGCAGCAAAGTTGTTCCGCTGCGCCAATGCCCGAGAATAAAGATTGGCGGCTTTTCGATCTTCTGTCGTTCGATCCGACCACCAAGAATCGCTGATTCCAGCAAATCGTTCCAGGAATTGAGGATGCTGAGTGCCGAAATGGAGACCATGCGTGGCAGGCTCGTCCAGTGCATCGGAGGACGGCTGGCCAGCAGGCGTACCCATGTTCCAAACGTCAGGCCATGCCAGACGCAGAAATGTCCCTGCTTCTTCGGCTTGCTCTCAGGCCGTTCATTGGTTCCGCCTGCAGGCTGCGGAGAGTTATCAGGAGACTGGGACAAGGGAGTCGACGTCACTCAATGCTCTCTCTCAAGACTAAAGCGCCCGCGGCGCATCCTTCACAACAGCAAAACCGGGCCGACTGTCCGTTCAGCCCGCAAATCGAGGTTGCGTAAGGTAACATGTTTCGAGAGAGGGTGCGAGGTTGCTGGTGTCGAAACAATAGCCTTCGCTCTTTTCTCGCCCCTATGGGATTCTACGCGGAAAACAACTCAGTGACAGGCTTACCCTTGCCATCTTCGGTCGCGTAGAACGGACGTTTCTCAATATCGAACCCGGTCTTGGGGCTGATCCCCATCGCATGGAAGATCGTCGCATGCAGGTCTGAGACCGAGACAGGATTCTTGATTGCCAGGCAGGGGCGTTCAGCAGCCGTCTCGCCGTACAGAAATCCCTTTTTGACGCCGCCCCCGAACATGACGACCGAAGTTCCACCCGTGAAGTGGCGATGCAGTCCGTAATGCTTCGGTTCCTTCAGGATATCGGTTGGAGCAGTCGCCTGATCACGCGCGTTGGAGCCTGGGACACCTTCAATAATCATATCGCGACTGAATTCACTGGCGATCACGACCAGCGTTCGGTCCAGCAGACCTCGCGCTTCCAGGTCGCGAATCAGTTGAGCGATTGGTCGATCCATTTCCTTGTGCAGGCGGTCCACGGTTGCGTGGCCATCGGCATGCGTATCCCAATGGACGAACGGAATATACTCGGTCGTGACTTCAACGAACCGAGCCCCTGATTCCACCAGTCGCCGCGCCAGCAGGCAGCCTTGTCCAAAACGGCCTGTGTTGTACTTCTCGTAGCTTTCCTTCGGTTCCAGAGACAGATCGAAAGCATCACGATCTTTCGAACTGAGCAGGCGATGCGCATTATCCAGCGAGCGGAGCATCGATTGCTGGTGATAGTCACTCATGAATTCGCGCTGGGGATTCTGATCGAGCAGTTTGCGGAACAGCTTCTGCCGACTTTCGAATCGACCGGGTTCCATCCCCTTGGGAGGACGAACGGCTCGTGCCGCTTCGTCGGGATAGGGAAGGTTCATCGGACCGAACTCGGTGCCGAAGAAGCCCCCTTGAGTAAACGCCTTGATCTCTTCGTTCTCACCAATCCCTTCCAGCCGCTGCCCGATATTGATGAAGGCAGGCATGACAGGGTTGCGTGGCCCGAGAACTCGTGAAATCCAGGCTCCGATGTGAGGAGCCGCCACTGTCTGTGGTGGGACGTACCCCGTATGCCAGTGGTACTGATGTCGCGAATGCAGAATGCTCCCCAGGTCGGGCTGGAAGTGCGAGCGAATCAGGGTCGCACGATCCATCACGCTGCCAATCTGTTCGAGTCCTTCACAAATCTTGATGTTGTCGACGGCAGTATCGATCGACTTAAAGGTACTCATCACCTTTTCGACAGGGGTTCCGATTTCAAACGGGTGATATCGCTTGGGATCGAAGGTCTCGGGGGCCGCCATCCCTCCTGCCATCCAAAGCAGAATGCAGGCATCGGCCGTCGGCTTCGGGTGCAGCACCGATTCATTCCCCAGCAAAGATTTCGGACCTGACGACATCAATGTCGCGGTCGATGCCGCAGCAAGCTGGCCAAGGAACGTGCGGCGAGCGATCGCTTCTGCCTGTGAGTTCATTCGTGAGGTTTGGTCTGTCATAGCGTCATTCCTTCATGAGGGACGTCCCTCAACCCGATTCAGGTGACGTCGCGTTAACAGCAATCGTCACTCGTGATGATCAATTGTCAAAACATGGCGATGACTGGAATTATCGAATCAACTGAAACTCTGGCTGCATCAGAATCGACCACAACAGATCCTGCACAGATTGCTCGTCAGGCTTTGCCCCCAGTAGATCCGCGACCACGGCAGATTCTGCGGCAGACGGGCTGCGAGAGAACGCTGAGCGGAATAACCAGTTGCCAAGAGCCGATGCAGAACCGGAATGATTCGCAAGGATCGCTTTCGCGCCGCGAGCGAGATCGTCAGCGAGAGTCTGACCGTTCGCCAGATCAATCGCTTCCAGAGTTGTCAGTTCACTCGGTCGCATGCTGACGATCTGATCCCGATTGGGGCGTCCAAGGGATCGCATCAGAGCGTCACCTTTCACTAGAGAAGCACGTACCATCCGCACGGATCCCGTGGAGCTGGAATTCAGGATTGCCAGCAGTTCAGGCCCGGCCCGGCCCGACCAGACGGCTGCGTTTTCGACAGGCACCGCTGGCTTCCAATCAGTTGGAGCCTTTTTGAATTTGCCATTGCCATCGGGAGCTGCCGACGTCCATTCCCAATCAGCTCCCGAAGCAATTGTCTGCGTCGACTTGTCGGCCAGCGTGAGGCGAGCTTCAAAGACCAGACCTGCGGGATTCGGTGCTGCACCAGCATTCTTCGCAGCAATCACGATTTCGTTGGCGCCTTGTTTGAGTGCCGTTTCCAGAGAGACCGCTTCGATGGTTTCCCAGTTTTCATCCGATTGCAGTTTGCGACCGTTCACGAACAGCGAGTACTCGTTGTCGCACGTGATCACGGCAACCGCTCGGACAGGAGCCATTGGAAGATTCAACTGACGTCGAAACGTTACCTTTTCACCAGCGGGGGAGGCTGACGACGCATTCGCGTACGACCAGATCCATTGCGACTGAAGCGGAGCAATCGCGGGCGACTTCTCGTTGTCACCAGCGGGTCGCTTCATCCGCAGAACCTGGGCATCCGGTTTCACGGGTGCGGCCC
>CAXBSB010000298.1:0-7280 GCA_963977965.1 uncultured Schlesneria sp. | reverse complement strand
CCGCGCGGCGAAGCGCCACTTGTACCACCCGACTTCCGTTCCACCTTCTCCCTAAGCCAATTGACGTCGCAGGAGTCGATTCACATCAATCTTGATGAATGTCAATTCGTCGATTCAAAACTAACGATCCGTGTTCGTGCTTTGATTCCAACACCCCGCAAGATTGATGGCGTTTACGCGAACTACGCAATCGTTTCTTTTTCAATGTGGCGTTTTGGCAGCGCTGGGATGATGCCAAATTGCAACTGTCAGGAACCGTTGGCACAGGCGTTGAAAGTGGTCCGGCATCGGCGATTTACTCGACAAAGTCGCGTTAAACTGGGGTGAGTTGTCCGGTCCGGCGAGAATCGCGTCCGCAGGGACTTCTACGGATTGTACGAGGAATTCCTGCATGTTTTCATTTCGCACGCGGGTTCGGTGATTTTTTTAATTTTAACTGAAGCGCGCGGTTGTACGGGGCTTTATCATTACGGCATCGGTTCCTTTCACGAGGCACTCTGGCGATTAGCGCTGCAGATGTGATTCTATCGTGAACTCGGAATCGTTCGGTCACACGGATGAATCGACGTATGCAATTCCCGTCGGGATGTTGTCGGGGTGCTTGCATACGATTGGCGAATACGTCTCTTGAGGGGATCGAACATGAGCAGAGGAATGGTTGGCGCACTGGTTGCGCTGGCGCTGGCCACTGCAGTCACACCGTCCGCGTCGGCCGGGTGCTACTGTGGAGCGGCAAGCTATCGCTGTTGTCCGACAGCGGTTTGTCAGCCAGCGGCGTGTTACACAACATGCCGCGTCGAACGACAGCAATGTCAACGGACAGTTTACGAGTACGTTCAGGAAGCACAGCCGTACACCGTCTGTCGCACCGTCTATGAGACGGCGTACGAAGACGTGCAGACGACCTGCTATCGCAACGTCGTCGAGACTGCGTATCGCGAACAGCAGTACCAGGTCGCTCGTCAGGTGATCGAGACTGCAGACCGCGAAGAGCAGTACACGGTGATGCGTCCCGTAACCGAGACGATGTATCGCGAATGCAACTACACCGTTCAGAAGCCGGTCTGGGAAGAATCGACCCGTGAAGTCCGTCGCTGTGTTCAGCGTCCGGTCACTGAAACGATCGAACGTGAATGCCGTCGTACGGTCATCCGCAATGTCAGCGAAACGATCAATCAGGAACGATGCTACACGACGATGCAGCCCGTCACCACGTATCGCACCGTTCAGGAAGATTGCGGCAAGTGGACATTGCAGCGAGCCTGGAACCCCAGCTTCTGCTTCCCAGGATGCGTGCGAGATGAATGCGGCAATTCACGTCTGGCCATGGTCCCACGCGGATTCTACACGCTGCGACCTGTCTGGTGCCCGAATGTTGTTTGCCGGCAGGTCCCTTGCACAACCTATCAGCCCGTTGTCTGCAAGCAGGTGGTCCCAGTCACTGTCTGCCGTCAGGTTCCTGAAACGATCGTCACCAAGGTTCCGGTTCAAGTCTGCCGGATTGTGAATGAAACCGTCGTGGAAAAGATCCCGGTGAAGACCTGCCGCATGGTTTGCGAACAGGTGACTCAACGGATCCCTTACCAGGTCTGCAAGATGGTTCCGGAACAATGCACCCGTCGAGTTCCGATCCAGACGTGCCGCACGGTCACCGAAACCAAGACCTGCCGCATTCCTTACACGGTCTGCCGTCAGGAACCGTTCGTCGTGACCAAGCGAGTCGCTCGCTGCGTCCCTCGCGAAGAACAGATCCAGTGCACCCGCATGGTGACGAAGTGCGTTCCTCGCGTGGAATCGTACGAAGTCTGCAAGCTGGTTCCTCAAACGGTCTGCCCGACCGGTTGTGCGACTGGCGGATGTGCAACAGGTGGATGTGCCACCGGAAACTGCGGAGTTCCACAAGCTGCTCCTCCAGCAGGAGTCGCACCCACACCAATTCCTGAGCAACCACGTCAGGAAACGGCACCCTTCACAGGTGCTCCACGCGGCTCTGCCACGTGATCGTACCAGTGAAGTGATTTTGATCGTCAAGGGGACGCGTTCCACCAGAACGCGTCCCCTTTCTCTTTGTGGGTTGAGCTGAGCCGTCGATAGGGCCGTCAATTCCCAGCGACAATCGGTGAACTGAAGACAGATGACGGACCGTCGAGTTTCGCATCGTTCAGGTCGTCGATATCCTGTCTGCGAAGCGTCTCTTCATTTCCGATAAGTTGATCAGAAAGAATCGCCATGAGTGCTGAAGCTCGCGTTGCCGAACTGAATCTCGAATTTCCGCCAGCCCCGAAGCCGGGAGGCGTTTACCATCCTGTCGTCATCGTTGGAAATCTGGCTTACGTGTCAGGCCATGGTCCGATGAGGACTGATGGTTCGATGATCACGGGAAAAGTCGGCGCGACCATGAATGAAGCTGATGCTCACCAGGCTGCACGCCAGGTCGGATTGACAATGCTGGCAACACTGCGAAGGGAACTCGGCAGCCTTGATCGAATTCAGCGACTGGTCAAGACGCTGGGAATGGTCAATGCCACACCAGAATTTGGCACGCATCCGCAGGTCATCAATGGGTTCAGTAACCTGATGGTGGAAATCTGGGGCGAAACAAACGGCAAAGGGGCAAGAAGCGCCGTAGGGATGGGGTCGCTCCCTGGAAATATCGCTGTCGAAGTCGAAGCGATGTTCGAACTGAAGCCATCAAACTAACGCGACCCGCACTCAGCCTGATCTTGCCAAATTCAGCCGTGGCGTGTATCGAGCCATCCGACGTCGAAATTGGACTGAGTCAAACACGCTGTTTGACTCATGCACGCTGATCACGGCCTGTATCTGACGTCACTGCGTCGCAACGGGCGGTGAACTGCGGGAAACCGCACCAGAAATCTTCATCCTGGGTGACTTGTTTATGTCGTGGTTGAAAAAAAATGCCGGATGGCTGAAATGGATTCTGGCGATTGTGATCCTGGGGGCATTGATCTGGTTGAATCGTGATGGTCTGAAGGATCTGAATTCACGAAAGATCAACTGGTCACTGTTTGGTGCGGTTCTGTTGGTCCGGTTCGCGTCGCTCTGCCTGACGTTTTCTCGATGGTGGCTGCTCGTGACAGGAATCGGCCTGCCGCTGAGGTGGTGGGATGCCTTTCGTCTGGGGATGTTCTGCGAAGCATGCAACTTTGTGGGGCCTGGAGCAGCCGGTGGAGACGTTGTGAAGGCAGTCTGGCTTGCCAAGGACCATCGCGAACGACGGGCATCCGCGGCGGCGACAGTGGTTCTCGACCGTATCCTCGGGCTGTGGGCGTTGTTTCTCTCAGGGGCACTTGCATCGCTCGTCCCGACAGCAGTGCCGCTCGGTCCCCAGATGCAGTGGGCGGTCTGGCTGCTTTGGGGCGGAACCGTGGGCGGTTTGCTCGGGCTGATTCTGATGCTGGTCCCAGCCTTTACGCATTCTCGCCTGATGAAATGGATCACGACCTGGCCGAAGATCGGGCATGTGGTACAGGACCTGTTGAATTCGATCACGTTCTATCAGGGACGTCGTCACGTGATTGCATTGGCGGCAGGACTGAGCCTGCTGGGTCATGTCGGTTTCTTGTCGTCGTTTTATCTCGGTGGTGCAGCACTTCACGAAGGTCAATCGATCCCTGGATTCATCGACCACCTGGTGGGATTGCCTTTGCCTGAAGCGATCGCGGCAATTCCATTGACTCCGGGCGGCGTTGGCACGCTGGAAGGGGCGGTTGGCTACTTCTATGAACAGCACCAGTTGGCACTGAATCCACAGAGTACCCCCGAAGAGCTAAAGAGTGCCGGGGCCAATGGCCTGTTGACAGCCCTCGCCTATCGATTCGCGGCACTGATCCTGGGTGCGTTTGGCGTTGTCTTCTACTTCGCGGGGAAGAAGGAAATGGCACAGGCACTGAACACCGAACCAGAAACACCTGCGCCGGTCTGATTGATCGCAGTAACTGCGTCGTGCCGCCTATTTCAGAGACATCGTGCGAACAGCCCTACGTCCAGTATTCACGTCGATTGAGGAAATCAAAGAAAGGAAAGAGGCGGGTGGTAAACCACTCGCCTCTTTCCTTCGTTGTAGCAATCAAGTCAGACTGTCAGGTCAGACCTCAGGCTGGGGGAGCCGCAGCCTTCTTGGCGGCCTTCTTGGCAGCCTTCTTGGCGGCCTTCTTGGCTGGGGCCTTCTTCGCTACGGCCTTCTTTGCGACCTTCTTGACGGCCTTCTTCGCTGCTGCTGCTTTCTTCTTTGCCACTGCAAGATCTCCTTCCAAGAGACAACTGCGTGACTGTCATTGCCGTTGGCACACCGGGCTAAGCTAATCGGCTCGACAATCACCATCCGAATCCGTTCGACCTGTCAACCTTGACAAGCCGCTTGTTGACCGATTTGGGTCTGTCAGGTGCTTCTTTGAATCGCGGCAGCAATTCGAAGACGTTGACTTGACAGCGAGTAAACCAAACCAACCAACAACAAACTGGGCGTCATCCTACGAATTTCATGAAATACTTCAAGCCAATTCCATGCAATGATGATGAGAAAAATCACGTTTTGTAAAAGTTTACATGAACTCGGGCAACGAATGCTGATGCCATTCGAAGCAATGAACAACGCATGTAGACCATGTTACTCATGCATATCGCATCATTTCATCACGCTCATCATGGATCGACATCATTGATTCGTCATCTTCCTTGATGACGTCGCAAGCGATGCAGATCATGATCGTATCACATCGTCGCAACTCCTCGCGTTAACAAAAAAGCCCTGTTTTTCAGGGCTTTTGTTGATCTACGACATGATCGCACAAAGTACTGCGACCATTCATCACGTGGAATGATCACGACCATGATGCTTCATGAGGATGAGCTTGTGTCGAGATCCTGCAGGACTCGCTGCATGTACTGCAGACTCTCGCGCGCGATGAACTCTGCGCCGGGTCGATAGTCGAAGACCTCAACCGAGACCCAACCATCGTAATGAGTCTCGCGGAGCGCTTGAAGAATCGGATGATAATCGGTTCGACCCATCCCTGGACCCAGCAGGTTGTCATCATTCACATGAAAATGTCGCGTGCATGATGCGTACTGCGCGATCAATTGAGGGATCGGAGTTGGTTCACTCAACATCGCCTTCACGTCCTGATGCAATGCGAAATTCGGATGATCGACAAGCTGCATCAGTTCCACCGCTTCAGCGCATGAGTTCACAAAGTTCGTTTCTTTGGGTGTCAGTGGTTCCATGGCAATCGTGACTCCACGATCAGCCAATACGGGCGTCGCAGCGCGGAACACTTCTGCCGCATTCGCATACGCACGTTCACGTGTAACGCCTGGTTGAAGATTCCGCTGGCCGGGAGATCCGAAGACCATGATCGTTCCACCGAAATCGGCACAGGCATTGGCCAGGTCGCAGATATATTGTGACGTGGCACGACGAACAGCAGCATCGTCGGTTGTCAGGTGAAATCCTTCCGTTTTCGCAAGCAACCAGTGTAGTCCACAAATTGTCAGGCCATGATCTTCAGCGACCTTTCTTAATTCCTGACGACGTGCGGCACTGACGTCACCAATGCGGCTGGCGAGCGTAAACGGAGCGAGTTCGATTCCCGTGTAGCCGATTGATGCCATCGCCTGACACTGCCGCTCCCATTCCCATCCCTCAAACAGTTCCTGACAAATCGCGAACTTCATTCAATCTCTCCAACTGTGAAACAACTCTGATTCGGAGAAATATCGTGAGCAGTTTTTCGCACGATGTCGAGTTCAGGCAGTTGCTGCCGATCACTCCGAGTCTTTTTCGCGTTCTGCCCGATTTCTTCTGTTTCAATAAAAATGGATTTAGAAACGCAGAGAGCACAGGGATCGTAGAGGCGAAAGGGCTGTCGCAGTCTTCTCAAGCCTTTACTCAGCGATCTCCGCGCCCTCTGCGTTTCCATTCTGCCGGTTTTCAGAATCCAGGAATTGGCAGAACGATTTGGGGCAGAACGATAAAGAATCATGATTCTGATTTCTTCAATCATCCTGCCCTTCATCGTTCTGCCATACTTCTTCTGATTCAATATCTGACTTGGGAGCACGGCGAACGGTCCGGCAGTATTCGCCGATTTCCGGGTAAACCCGTCTTGTTCTTCGCTGTAATGAACAAGCATGCAAATCGCCGTTCCAATCGCAGCGAAGTTCAGCATGAACTGCCGTTTCACATGATCACGAGGAAAGATTTTCCTGTTCTGTCGGTCATAACCAACGGGCAAGCTGCGGTAGATCGCCAATTCATTGAGTTTGTTGCGAAGTGCTCAGCAAACGTCTGCCGATGTCGTATCTGGAAGCAGATCTCCCAATTTGATTTCAGTGCGAACTTCGCAGCGGGATGCGAAGGATCTGGGGGCTGTTGTTGACCTGGAGGAAGCGAGCGAGGGATCGCGGCGCGAAAATGCGCATTTTGGCTCAAGCAGGATGGGTTTGCGGGCCGATCCCTAAGGATGAGGGACCGAGTTCTGCGCGCACAGATGCCGAAACACACCTGATTGACAGCTTGAATTCGCCGTTCTGACTGGGACAAGGATCGAAACAATGAGACACACAGCCTGGATGTTGCTCGCAACGGCAATTATTGCCATGGCCAGCGAATCACGAGTCGAAGCGTTCTACTGCGGAGCAGCCAGCGCGAAATGCTGCCCTACCGCAGCCTGTGCGCCCTGCGGTACCTACAGTGCCGCCAAGCGATGCTGCGGTACCCGTTACCAGACGATTCGTGAAACCGTCTGGGAACAGCAGACCTATAATTGCTGCCGTACTGTCTATGAACAGTGCACGGAGCAAGTTCCGGTCACCTGCACCCGCAACGTCACCGAAACGTGCTATCGCGATGAGTGCTACACCGTCTGCAAGCCTTGCTACCAGACGTGCTATCGCGATGTCTGCTGCACGGGTTACCGGACTCAGACCAACACCACGTACAAGACTGTCTGCTACACCACCTGCCGACCAATCACCGAAACCCGGTGTGAGAATGTCTGCGGTGGTGAATGGCAGATCGTCAAGGAATGCGTGAACGTTCCGGTCGTCAGCTGCCAGAACTCCTGCCAGACTTCGAACTGTGGTGTCGGCGGACATTTGCGTGGTCGGTTCCGCTGGAACAAGTGCAACAGCTGCAACGAGTATCAGCCGAACTGCGACGCCTGTGCTGCCGCAAACAATGGCTATGTGGCTGGTGCCAACAGCGGCTGCTGCCCCAGTGACCCCGGATGCAGCGTTCCTCAGGTGATCTGCAAGCG
>CAXBSB010000297.1:0-7396 GCA_963977965.1 uncultured Schlesneria sp. | reverse complement strand
CTCGCAACGTGGATTCACGCTGATCGAGTTACTGGTCGTGATCGCCATTATTGCCGTTTTGATTGCACTCCTTCTTCAGTTGGCAGGAAGGGACGCTGCCCGCAACACCCAGCTATGCGGCAATCACATCTCGCAGCTATCACGTTGGCTGTGTTAGTTCTTTGTTGGCAGACGGAACTGTTCGTACGATCAGTGAAAACATCGACATCAACGTCTGGCGTTCGCTCAGTACTCGCTCAGGTGGCGAAATCGTCGGTGACTTCTAATCCGACCGCCAGCGCCGGATGCGTCTATATGAATTTGAGACGAATTGGTTGCTGAAAAGTCGGTGCTTCCACCCGGTCGAGCCCGGCGGAAATCTGTTCCACTACTACCTGTGATTTCTCTTCCGTTTCCGCTGGACTTACTCGAGCGGAACGAACGACTTGCCAGCTACCATGAAAGCTGTTTGTCATCGGATCTGCTCTCTACCCGGCTCGACCGGGTGGGAGCAACGTCTCGTCGTCGACCGTTCCTATCAAGAGCTGCGATCTACGCTCGGGCAGCGATTCTTTTCAGGATTTCAACGCCACGGTGCAGCGTCGATTCGTCTGCCGCGAAGCTGACTCGAAAATGCGAATCATGCTGACTGAAGACGTTGCCGGGGATGATCAGCAGTTCGTTCTCGATCGCCTTGGAGACAAATTCCGTCGCAGTTCCCCAGGGGGCCTTGATGAACAGGTAGAAAGCACCGCCGCTTCCCCGGATGTCGTAGGTTCCCCCCAGTTCTTTCAGCAGGAATTCGCGGTTGCGGGCATATTCAGCGACGCGATCAGAAACGTCGCAGGTCAACGCGGCCAGACCGGCCCACTGGACAGGTTGAGGAGCACAGACGAACGTAAATTGCTGCAGCTTGATCATCTGTTGAATCAGATACGCGGGTCCGTGCGCAAAACCAAGGCGCAGGCCTGTCATCGAATGTGACTTGCTGAACCCATCAATGACAATCGTCTGGTCGTTCCAGCGGACAGGGCTGACGAACGGCTTGTCGTAGCAAAAGACTCGGTAGATTTCGTCGCTGATCAGGCAGATATCCTTTTCACGAGCCAGCTCAGCCAACCCCTTCACTTCTTCCTCGCTGGCGACGTATCCCGTCGGATTGCAGGGACTGTTGCACAGGATCGCTTTGGTCCGGGGGGTGATCGCGTCACGAACCTTGTTCAGGTCGATTTTGAAATCGGGGTAGGTGTCAATCTGCACGCACGTTCCACCTGCCAGCGTGACCAGGTGCTTGTACATGACGAACCACGGATCGAAGGCAATCACTTCATCGCCTGGATTTACCAGAACGGAAAGTGCGAGCATCAGTCCACCGCTCGTTCCGCTCGTTATGAACAAATCTCGGTCGGCATGTCCCAGCGGTGCGACAAACTCTTTTTGCAAAGCTTCGCGGAGCGGCGCGATCCCCTGAGATTGGCTGTAGACATTCCGTCCCTCGTCAACGGCCTGGCACAGGGCCTTCTTGACGGAGTCGGGAGTATCGAAGTGAGGCTGCCCGATGCTGAGGTTGATCGGGTTCTTCATCTTCGTAGCGAGGTCAAAAACCTTTCGAATTCCGGAGGCATCGATTTTGTGCATCCGGTCGGCGATCCAGGATTGGCTCATGATGAAAATCGTCTGTCGTTCATTGGTGTCGATCTGGTTTTGTCCGGAATGCCGCATCGAAAAAGCAACCGGAAAACGTCATGGTGCGAGAATAACCGAAAGTCTCAGGCTTGCCGAGCCCGCAAGGTCGTTCCGGTGCGACATGCTCGATTTGACGAGTAGCCCTGGTGAACACGTAAGCCCCGGTTGAAATGATGTCGGTGACACGGAATAATCCAGTGGAGCAACCGGTGGCCGACGCACTCAGTTTGCGGACCGCGTGTTACACCGCGTTGTTTAAAGAACTTGACACTACACCCAGGAGTTCGATTGTGAAGAATTGTTCGTTGTACCTCGCCACCGCGCTTGCTTTCGGCCTGACGTTGTCAGCCGTTGCCGCAGACACCCCAGCCCCGGTTCGGATGGGGTGCGGGATCATGACATTTGATACGGTTCCGGGGTGGGGGCTGAGTGCCGAAGGGAAGTCGCAGATCGGTCCGACCCACGGTGGTGTCGTTGTTGATAAGGCGGGAAATGTCTACACCAGTGCAGACATGGGGATCTTCGTCTTCTCACCCGATGGAAAACTGATTCGACGGTTTGTCGGGCCGGAATACACTCAGACCCACGATATTGAGATCCGTGAAGAAGCTGACGGCGAATACATTTACGGTGCTCGCAACGTGGCCGGCGAAGGAATCAAGCTGAATGCCGAAACCGGTGCCGTCGTCATGAAGCTGCCATTTCCAGCCGAGTCTGGATTGAAGCTGACTCGCCTGAGCCCCACAGCCATCACCGTTGCTCCGAACGGGGACATCTTTCTGTCGGACGGCTATGCCAGCAACCACATTTTCAAATTCGACAAGACGGGCAAGTATTTAATGCACTTCGGATCCAAGGGGAACGACCTGAAGCAGTTCAATACTGCTCACGGGATGACTCTGGATACACGCTACAGCCCAGCTCGGCTTTTGATTTGCGACCGTAATCATCAGCCGAAAGGCCGCCTGCTGCATTACAGCCTGGAAGGTGAATTCATTGAAGAAGTTATCACCGGATTGGGAATGCCAACGTCCGCTGCCGTTCAGGGAGACTACGTTTCGGTTCCTGACCTGCACGGCCGGGTCGTGATTCTGGACAAGACAAACACGATCATGGCGGTTCTCGGTCACAATGCCGATCGTGGAAAAGGGGCAAACTACAATATTCCGCAAGCCCAGTGGGTTGAAGGTGTCTTCAGTGGAACGCATGGTTCGTACTGGGATAAGGATGGCAACCTGTATGTCCAGGACTGGAACGTTTCCGGCCGCATCATCAAGCTTGTCCGTGTGAAATAGTTGCCGCCGCTGATGGGAATTCGGACTTCAACAAACGCCGCACAAATCTGTGCGGCGTTTCTCTTTGACAAGGCTGCCGATTTCGTCAAGAGCGATCGACCACTCGCGGAATCAATTTCTCACACGTGGTAAACCGAACCCAATCTCAGCATTCTTTCTTCTTTGACTACCCTCATTCGCCCAGATCAGCTACTCTTTCGTGCTGCGCGCGAAATTTGGAATTTCTGTAGTTGTTGGCGCGCATTAATACTCGCGACAGGGAACGGTCCATGACGTTGTCGGAACTGCTGGAGAGCAAGTTTCGTGGTGATATTCGATTTCGTGGTGCGGCCTACATTCAGGCGGAACGCGTCTCTGTGATTCGCGTTACGCCCGATCATCTGTTTGCCGTGGTTCGAGATGGCGTCGAATTTCAGACGCAGCTCAGCCGCGACGGCACAGCCCTTGCCATGACATGCAATTGTGTCGGAACATCCGCCAACCCCAGCAACAATCTGCATTGCAAGCATCTGTGGGCCACCATTCTGGCTGCCGATGCCGGACACTATGTTTCTGGGTCGGCGAAACCAGGATTCATTCCTCCATTTGCCGTCGAAGACGAAGATCCGCTGGACTTTGATCTGGACGATCTGGAACAGGAAGCGGACGAATACTTTACCCCCACGACTTCTCGTTCGGTGAAGACTCGTTCCGTTGAACGAGAAACCCGGCAGGTTGAGGCTCCTCCTCGGCTGCGCGAATGGGAATCCCGTTTGAGCGACCTGCGTAAAGCGATGCAGGTGGAAGACTCATCCCTTTCATCGGCTGGCCGTGAGCGACAGGTCTTCTACGAGATCGATGCCGCTGCCAGTGAAGAAGCGGGATTGATCATTATCCAGACTTCCCAGCGCCAGCGCCGGGCGAATGGCGAGTGGGGCAAACTGAAGCCTCTCAAGCTGCGTCCCGGTCGGTTCGAAGAAATCGACGACGATGAAGATCGACGAATTCTGGCTCACCTCGTCGGCGGGACTCCAGACCGCACGCTGGTGAACGGAGCGGCCGATAACTTTGCGGCATTCCGCTATCGCGTTCCACATGACTTGTGTCAGTTGCTGCTGCCTGCCATCTGTGCGACTGGACGTATTCGTCTTCAGGGCGAAGAAGAACGTGTCACGGAAACGCTGGACTGGGATGACGGCGGGACATGGGAGCTTTGCCTGGCGATTGAATTCCTCGAAGCGGATAACGTCTGGAAATTGCGCGGCTACCTGACGCGTGAAGAAGAACGGCTATCCCTGAAGGAACCCGTGCTGGTCGTTCCAGGTGGCCTGGCCATCACGAACAATCGAATCTGCGAGTTTCAGGACTTTGATGCGTACCCCTGGGTGACATTACTCAGACGGTCAGACGATTTCCAGGTTCCTGCCGGCGAAGAGCACGAACTGGTTGACCGGTTGCTGGACATGCCAGCGCTGCCAAAACTGGAATTGCCGCCAGAACTTCAACTGGAAGAAGTTGTCGTTTCGCCGAAACCGATTTTGGTGGTACATGCTCCTGGCAAATCTCGCTGGCATCAGGATCGTCTGAAAGCCGAAGTTCTATTTGATTACGATGGCACGGCCGTTCGCGGGACCAGCAGCCAATGGGCGATCGTCCAGCGAGCTGTCAGCCGCTGCCTGTTGCGTGACAAGCAGGCGGAGGCGATTGCCTGGTCGCAGCTGCAGGACGGTGGTTTCCGTCGGTTACTCGACCAGAAACGTGGTCAACACGATGCGGAAATCTCCGCCCGTGATCTGGCACCCGCTGTTCGAAAGCTGATTGCCGAAGCGTGGCAGGTTCGTGCGGATGGGAAGCAGGTTCGTCAGCCTCTGGAACTGAAATTCCAGATCAAGTCGAACATCGACTGGTTTGAGCTTCATGCTGATGTCGATTTCGGTGGAGCTCGCGTGACCTTCCCGGAATTGCTGACGGCATTGGCACGTGGTGACGGCACCATCATGCTCGACGATGGATCGTTAGGGATTCTTCCCGAAGAGTGGATGAAGCGTTACGGTCTGCTGGCGGGACTGGGGGACGTCGAAGGAGAACATCTGAAGTTCGGCCTGGTTCAGGCTGGGATTCTGGATGCACTGCTGGTTTCACAACCCTCCGTCGACTACGACGCACGATTCCTCGAAATCCGGGAACGGCTCGCCAGCTTCAGTGGTGTTCAACCCGAGCAAGAGCCAGCAACCTTCAAAGGAGAACTGCGTCCGTATCAGCGAGAAGGTCTGGGATGGCTTCGCTTCCTGGAAGAGTTCCATTTCGGTGGGTGCCTCGCGGACGACATGGGTCTCGGTAAAACAATCCAGATGCTGGCGTTCCTCGAAGGTCGGCGTCGACGAAACAAGAAGCGGATGCCGTCGCTGGTCGTCGTCCCGAAATCACTGCTGTTCAACTGGAAGCAGGAGTGTGAGAAGTTCACTCCGGACATGAAGTCGCTGGAATACGCTGGTTTGGATCGAGCAAAGTTGCGTGACGACTTTACGAAGTACGATCTGATTCTGACGACGTACGGTACGTTACGCCGCGATATCCTGTCCCTGAAGGAAGTTCAGTTCGACTACATCATCCTGGACGAAGCCCAGGCCATCAAGAACTCCAGTTCGCAGGTGGCGAAAGCGTCTCGCTTGCTCCAGGCACATCATCGAATTGGTCTCAGTGGTACACCCATTGAAAACCATCTGGGTGACCTGTGCTCGATTTTTGAGTTCCTGAATCCCAGCATGCTTGGTCGCAGTTCCGCGTTTAAGCTGCATGCGGCCGATCCAGAAAACAAGGAAACGCGTCAGGTTCTGGCCGATGGGCTGCGTCCGCTGATTCTGCGACGTACCAAGCAGAGTGTGGCGAGCGAACTGCCGGAAAAGCTCGAACAAACGATTTACTGCGAAATGGGCGACGATCAACAGCGTCTGTACAACGAACTGCGAGACCACTATCGCGATTCGCTGCTGGGGATTATCGAAGATCAGGGAATGGCGAAGTCCCGGATGCATGTTCTCGAAGCCTTGTTGCGTTTGCGACAGGTTGCCTGTCACCCGGCACTGCTCGACAAAGCGACTGCCGAAGATGCCAGTGCCAAGCTGGATGTCCTGATTCCTCATATCGAAGAACTGCTGGAAGAAGGGCACAAGACGCTCGTCTTCTCACAATTCACGAGTATGCTGGCAATCGTCAGACAGCACCTGGACAAGAAGGGGATCCCGTACGAGTATCTGGACGGTCAGACACGCGATCGAAAAGAGCGCGTCGAGCACTTCCAGAGCGACGACAAGTGCGGTGTGTTCCTGATCAGCTTGAAGGCCGGGGGGCTCGGTCTGAACCTGACCGCAGCCGACTACGTCTTCATTCTGGATCCCTGGTGGAACCCTGCCGTGGAAACTCAGGCAATCGACCGGGCACATCGCGTTGGTCAAACACGTCAGGTCTTCGCTTATCGCTTGATCTGTCGTAATACTGTCGAAGAAAAGATCGCTGAACTGCAACAGCAGAAGCGTGAGTTGGCGGATGCAATTCTGGAACAGAACAACTCGTTGCTCCAGAACCTGACTACCGACGACCTGAAGTTGCTGCTGTCATAGTACAACAGACAAACAGCGAGTGAACGGCTTCGACGGCCGAAAGAATCTCAGATTCCGAGTACAGATTTGATATCTGTGCTCGGATTTGGATTTCCCCTGCGCAGTGATGTATGTACCACTGCGACGCTGTGGTAAGAACGAGCCCTCAAACTTCCGGGCGAACTCATGATTCATCGCAATATGTACGTTCTTGCCGTTCCAGATCTGCTGACTTCAGCGACGTACTACCGCGACGTCCTCGGCTTCGCGATTCACGAGATCGGAGATGACGGATGGCGAATCTTCGAACGTGAAGGCTGCCGGATCATGGCCGGCCATTGCCCTGGTTCCATTCCGCCGGGGGATCTTGGTGATCACTCTTACTTTGCATACATCGTGGTTGATGACGCCGGCGCGTACTACCGTGAATATGCCAGCAAGAACGCAGAATTCATCAAACATCTTCGCGATGAGCCTTGGCGGATGCGTGAATTTGGCATCCGGACAATCGATGGCCATCGCATCATGTTTGGGCAGGAACTGTAATTGGCTTTTGTTTCACCGTCCTGCTCGTAAAGTGGTCACTCGCGATGAACTCGCGCCGTGTTCCATTACGAAGGAAGAAATCACCGATGTTTCGTTTGATACTCTCACGATTTCGCAGGTGGCATGTGAAGACTCTCAAACCTGCCGTTCCCGTCGTCTCTGGCAATTCCCAATCTCCTTTGGACGGTTCGTCGATGACCGATTCGAACGAAATCAAAACCTCACCAGGATCAGGCATTAACGTCAGATCGAGACGACGACGACCATCGACCGGTTCATGCCAGTTGGCGTCCGCCCGATCAACTCGTACAC
>CAXBSB010000296.1:0-7432 GCA_963977965.1 uncultured Schlesneria sp. | reverse complement strand
GGGGGAAGCGGGACGCTACTTTCGCAAAACGGCTCTTTGGTCTACTACTCAATTCACGTTAATGACGTGTTTGCGTATATGTTGACAGGCACGAAGTCCACAACCCTTCCTCCAATCACTCCACCCTTGACCGGATTCCCGACGAATTCTGCTCAGCTGAAACAGATTACAGACTTTGCCAGCCAGCAACTCCACAAGCAGGTTTTTGATCCAACAGCCTTGGCGATGGAGCTAAAGATTTCCTGGGTCGATGCGACGACGGTTCCCAATCCGCAAGACTACATCACAATGACAGCGTTGGTTCCAACATACAATTTTAGCGTCGCCCCTGTGAATGGAATTTGGCCAACAGGTCCTGTGCAACAGAAATTGCTCGCCATGGTTGGAATGCACGTTGTTGGTTCTACCGCAGGGCACCCAGAAATGATCTGGGCCACGTTTGAGCATGTCAATAACGCTCCGAACGGCGCCTATTCCTACCGGAATAAATCTGGAGCGACTGTCCCTTTGCAGTTGACCCCCCAAGGAAAGTGGCTATTCAATAACGGAGCGGCAAACCCCAATCCATTCAACGTTGAGAATCTGAAGACCGTGTCAACGGGGATTCAACAGGTTAACAGCACTGGGTCGAAGCCAGTTTCGAGTAATACGATCCGAACATTCGCCTGGGGCGGTGCACAGGGAAATGCGGGAGTGGAAAATAACACGGAAATCATTTCGCTCAATAACGCTGTCATCGGTATGCTTGGCAGCGACATTCGCAAGAACTATGTGCATATTGGCTCGGTCTGGACCGGGGGGCAAATTCCGCCAAATGGTGGGACACCTGCGGTGCCAATTCCCTCACCAGCACAATCGATTGGTTCCGTACTTTTGTCAAACGCGACAATGGAGACTTATCATCAAGTCATTCCAAACCCGCCTACCTATTCGCCCGCGACGGGATTCAACTGCTTCACTTGCCACAACACTGGAACCAGCAGCGCCAGCAGTGCCAACTTGTCGCAATTGAGTCACATCTGGTCATCGCTGAAGCCACTGAAATGATTTGATATCGCTTTGATCTCGATGATCCCCCGATGAACCAAGGAGCAGGCAACTGCTCCTTTTTTTATTTGTACATTTAACGAATGGGGCAGTTTCGGGATGTATCGCTGGTTGATGCCGTGAGAACCCCACTAGAATTGAAGACTGTTCTCCAATCTCGTTTGGCATCAACGCCCCTTTTTTCTGAAATTCTTTGTCAACGACTTATCACAGCGCGACCCTTACCCTGCACCATTGCAGTGGTTACACTATTGCGGCGGGAACGTCGGTATGGCTGACATTCGTTTGTCTACGGATCTGATCTGTCAGGTCGTGCAGCACAGCCAGCACCGTCAATTCAGTCGGGGGCAATGACCGCCCCCGTTTTTCTGCGCTGGGTTCCATGCGGTTATTTCATCAAAAGAGAGTGCATCGTGACTGTCACGTCTGTTGTTGGTTTGCAGTGGGGGGATGAGGCTAAGGGAAAGATCGTTGATATCCTCACGGACTCCCATCAGGTTGTCGTCAGGTATCAGGGAGGCAACAACGCAGGCCATACCGTGAAATTCGATGGCGAAACCTACAAGCTTTCGCTGCTTCCCACGGGAATCCTGCGGCCCGGAGTCAAAGCCGTCATCGGAAACGGCTTGGTAGTTAATCCAGAAGCCTTGCTCAAGGAAATCAAATCGCTCACAGATCGTGGTCTGCCCATCAGCGGTGAAAACCTGATGGTCAGTGATCGCGCTCACGTGATTCTGCCCTACCACATCATCGAAGATGCCGTCTATGAAAAGCGACGTGGTGAACAGGCGATCGGGACCACTGGACGTGGCATCGGAACGTGCTATCGAGACAAGGCCTTGCGTTCACATGCGATCCGTATCGGTGATCTCTACCATCCGGAATCGTTCCGGTCACGTTTAAAAGAGATCGTCGCCGCGAAAAACCTGATGCTGAAGGCCCTTGATCCAGGCGTCGAAGAACTGAATGCGGACGCCATCTTTGCATCTTACACCGGCTATGCTGAACAGATTAAGCCGTTTGTGGCCGACACAACCGCATGGCTGCATCGGGCAATTCGCGACGGCGCAAACATCCTGTTTGAAGGTGCTCAGGGAAGCCTGCTCGATGTCGACCACGGGACATTCCCTTACGTCACCAGTTCCAATAGTTCTTCTGCGGGGATTCACAGCGGCAGCGGGGTTCCTGAGCGCAAGATCGACCGGATGATCGGCATCGTGAAAGCGTATACGACTCGCGTTGGTGGTGGCCCCTTCCCGACCGAACTCTTGAACGCGACCGGCCAGCACATTCGCGACGTTGGTCACGAATATGGAACTGTCACAGGTCGCCCACGCCGGTGTGGATGGCTGGATGGAGTTGCGACTGCTTACGGCGCCCGGATTTGTGGTGTTGATGAAATCGCCGTCATGCTGCTGGATGTGCTGTCTCAACTGGATGAAGTCTGCATCTGTGAGGCCTACGAAATCCGTGGTGAGCGAACGACCGACTTCCCGGCGCACGTCGAAGATCTCGAAGTCGCCAAGCCGATCCTGCGACGGATTCCTGGATGGAAGCAGGACATCACTGGGGCTCGAAAACTGAGTGATCTTCCCGCAGGTGCCCGTTACTACGTTGACTCGGTCAGCGAATTGATGGGGTTGCCAGTGAAGTTCATCAGTATTGGCCCTGATCGCGCCCAGACAATTCTGCTGTAACGTTGCATTCATCTGGAGATCCGCGATGACCTGGATCCAGACCATTCCGAAATCACAGGCAGGCCCCGAATACAGAGCCGCCCTGGATGCACAGCATGCCTGGTACCCTCGCGAGTACGAGGCGGACGTGGATGGGTTGCCGAGTGCTGATGGTGACGGGATCGTGGCATCGCACAGCCTGATCCCTAACGCCCTGCACCACGCATTCGCCACATTCGGGGCTTTGATGGACCCGAATCTGCCTCTGAATCGGCGGCAGCATGAAATCATCGCAACAGTCGTGTCGCAACAGAACTGCACTCGCTACTGCAGTGTCTCGCACCGTGAATTCCTGCGCCGTGCCACCGGTGACGATGTGCTTGTTCGAGCAATCCAGAATGACCTGAAGTCAGCCGTGTTCAGTGAGTCCGAACAGGCTATCATCGATTACGCGATCAAGATCACGCGTGACGCGACGTCAGTCAGCCCTGATGACCATGCTCGACTACGAGCTGTCGGATTCGACGATCAGGGGATTCTGCAAATTACCTTGATTGCAGCCTGGTTCAACTACATCAACCGTGTCGCAGATTCTCTTGGCGTCGGTCGCGAGTGAATTCGTGTTTGCAGGCTGAAATCCAAGTTAATGTCAGGGCGAAGCGAACGATCACGGCTCTTTAATCGCCGCTGCACGAGTGGCCAGATTTGCGAAAACTTCCCGCATTTGTCCTGAGTGTATCCCAGCCAGAGACACGAAACGACCGATCAGCGCAACCAACCATCCGCGCGCATCGACATTGATTTCATACGAAACGCAGGTTCCGGTCCCAGCGGGTTTCAGACGCCACTCCCCTTCCCCTTCGACGATCCCGCCGAAGTATTTCATCTGGATTCGCTGACCGGATGTGACCTCAGTCACGCGACAGCAAAACGGGATGGCACCTGCCGGGCAGATCTGAATTTCGGTGCCGACCAACGCTGGTTCGAGGGACAACACCCGGACCCGGATTCTTTGGGGCCACCAACTGGGGTACGCGGCAAAGTCAGAGACAACTCGCCAGACCACATCCGGCGAAAACGGGATCTCAACCATATCGCATGCTTTGATCGGCGTCATGCGCGTCCGCATCTATGAAAGCAGGCTAAATACTTTCGCAACCCATAAAAACAACGATGCACGACCAGATTTACCTAAGTCGTGCATCACGATTTCGACGGATTCCAGCACCGAAGTGTCCCAGGTTCTGGACTACTTCTTGGCCTTCTTCTCGGCAGCGTCGGCCTTGGCCTGTGCGGCAGCTTCAGCAGCGCGCACTTCCAAGTTGATCATCGGGCTGAACCGACGAACCTTGGCGGCGATCAACTGCTTGTCGCTCTGGCTGGTGGCCTTGCGGAATCGGGCTTCGAGCTTCTTCAGCTTGACCTTGTGCTTGCGGCGGCGTTCTTTTTCGCGATCTCGTTCAGTGCGCGGCATGGTAGACTGTTCTCTCCGAAACAAATCGACGGCTGCTGACCGTCAGTAAATCCTCTTGGTCGCAATTCCTTACGGCAGACTACCGCAGCTTCTTGTGGCAGGTTTTGCACCGTACCCGCATGCGAACAATCTTGTTGCACTTGGGACAACGCTTGGTCTTGCGTTCAATTTTAAGTTTGGTCCGCGGACGGATTGGCATCGTAGATCCCTCAGTCCCCGCTCAAGCACTCGTAACACCTGATCCGGGAAATTCTCCAAAAACACAAACGAGCAGGGAAGTTTAGCCGGGGCGACTCGGACACGCAAGTCAATGCCACTTCCGCAGCTCAGTTTTCCAACCAGAACGAATCGCGTCGCTCAAGCTGCGAAAATGGGACGCCATTTCCGATTGAATATCAAGCGATCTCGACCGTACGGCAACACACGATAATTGTCCACAAGTCCATTCCTGAAAAAGGCTTGCGAATCGAATCCGGGGATATGGTGACCTCTGTTGGCTCTTCGTTTTTGGAGAGAGTATCTCCTCGGCTTACAACCGATGCAACTGACAGTCCTGCGGCAGATGGCCAACTGAAAATCTCGAGTCCCGGTGGGCAACATGTCTATAACGCTTCGCGAAATGCGAAACATCAGGAGCCCAGTATGCCAACAATCGTCCGAAATGAACTGCGTTCGGGAACTTACGTGTTAACCGACGAACTCTGGCTTCCCCGGCCGGTCGCTGAGGTGTTTTCATTTTTCTCAGATGCATATCGCCTGGAAGAGATCACGCCCCCGTGGCTGCATTTTCATGTGCAAACTCCCAAGCCAGTCCCCATGTTTCCCGGATCCTTGATCGACTACCGCCTGCGATTGCATGGAATCCCGATTCGATGGCGAACCGAAATCAGCGAATGGCAGCCACCGTTTCGGTTCGTTGATCGCCAGTTGATCGGCCCCTACCGATTGTGGGAGCACTTGCACACGTTCGAAGAACAGAATGGCGGCACGCTCGTTCGTGACCGAGTCATCTATGCCGTTCCAGGTGGCAGTCTGATTCACTGGCTGTTCGTCCAGCCCGACCTGCGTCGGATCTTCGCCTATCGACAGCAGAAAATGACGGAACTCCTTGGCCAGCCAGCAGTCCCCGCAATGCAATGACGAAAAATGGCCTGTTGGATTCTGAACTTGCTCCGAATCCAACAGGCCTCGTTTTTCAGTTGCATTCCGCCAGCAATGGGCCAGCGAGTTCTTTCAGGAAGAACAGGCGACCTGGTTGAGTTGGCATAAATGTTGACGGAATCCACGGTGTTGGTTCGTGCCGCAAGGTCATCCACAGTGACAGCCCCTGCCACATCATCCCGCGTCCGAAGGTTCCGTCCGCTCCACCGATGATCTTGTCGCAACCCAGGAACAATCCTGGGCCGATGGTGTTTGCAAATGCTGGAACGTGAGTCGTACGGCTCTTGAAGCTCGTCAACGCGTTCTGCTCAATTGTCAAAGGGTGAAGACGAGCCCCCAGGCGGTGTGTCTGCTTTTTCCATTCGTTCACTGAATCGAACTCGGCGGCAAAGTGAGGTTCCCAGAACGCGATATGGCAGACGCGTCCGATCCCGAAAATCGTAGTAAGTTTCGCCCCCTTGCCCCGCAGTTCGCCGATTTTTTCGCTGTAAGTCGGCAGCAGCTTTTTCGTGGCAAAATTGCGTTGTTTCTTCGGGACCGTCAGCTTGCCGAGCGGGCCGTAAAACGCCTGTTCCATGGCATACTGGAATGAGCCTGTATTAGTCGACGGAAGCGTGTTTCCGTCCTTGTCGGACCATTCATCCATGTTAAACCCGTGGACATGTTCACAGGAGACGTTCCATTCTGTCAGGAAATAGACCGCCCAGCGATACATCCCCATCGGGCCGACGGGAAGGATCAGGGCTGCCGCTTCACCGGCATCGCGGGCAAGCTTGATGGTCAAAGCGATTTCATGGCCAAGCATCATGTCGAAATCGGCCAGACTGCCACATGGAATCGGCTGAAAGTTCTTATGCCAGCCCTTCTGGCGATTCGTAATCGTCGCAGGGTCAGGATCGACACAGGCATCGATTTTCGCCAGATCCCAGCCAGCAGGAAAGAAGTTTTCCATCAACGAACCGGGCAACGTGGTCAGCAGATCCATCAGCAATTCCTCGAGTCGGGGGTTGTCACAATCGCGGCGCTTGAGCGGAAATGATCTTACCGTAAGGGGTGGAAGCTGTCAGTAGAGGGTAGCCGACCGTCAGTTTTTCAGTGGAAAGCTTAGCTTCGAATTGCTGGCGGTTCGGTTGATTCTGCTGTGCGCGACTTGCATGATGTTCCCGCGTTTCATTTGTGTGGCCTTTTCTGGGACTTGTGATGCCTTATCTTGATGCTGTCATTGCGTTTTCCGTGACAATGCTTGTTGTGGCAACTGTCGTTTCAAAAATCGTGGATTTCATTTATGGGGCGATTTACCTTAGAAACAGATTGTTTCAGGAAATGCTGCAAAACGTCGTTGCGGTAAAGTTCAAGGAATCGGCTGAAGCGACGCAAATTGTCAACAAGCTGCTTGCTGATTTGAAGCAGACCAAGTGGTCGTGGTTTTGGGAGTATATCTCTGGACAACTTCCAACGTCTGCGTCCGTAGATACGGTTATCAAATCGATTGTCGGCAACGCTGACACCGATGAGACTGTAAAACAGCTTGAGGCCATGCTTACTGCTGAGGGGGATCGGTTAACGCAATACTTACGAGATCGATCACGCTGGGTGGCATTTGTCGTCGCCTTGGTTTTGGCGTTGGTGTTTAACATCGACAGCGTCAATATTGCAGATAGATACATTCAATCACCGGCGTTGAGTCGCGAAATTGCGTCGAAGTTTGAATCAACTTTGGATGACGCGAAGAAACATCTGGATGCACGCGAAAAAGCGGCCCAGCCGGGTGCGAATGCACAAGCGAATGCTGCAGGAGCGAATCTGCCTGCAGATTCAGCCATCGAATCACTGAGGTCTTCTGTCGGTCAACTTCAAAATGATTTAGACAAGCTCAAAAACAGCAGTTTTCCGATTGGCCAGCACTATTTCCCATACTTTCCTTACTTCAAAACCATTAATCTCTTCAAGCTTCAATTTGAGTTTTATAAGTGTCCGCCGTTGGAAGCAGGACTGCGTTGGTTGCTTGGGATCGCATTGACTTGTTTCTGCGCCGGGCTCGGAACCCCATTTTGGTACGATTTGATTAGTAACC
>CAXBSB010000295.1:0-7505 GCA_963977965.1 uncultured Schlesneria sp. | reverse complement strand
GACTCGGGAGCCCTTTCACTCGACCACCCAAAACTCCGAAAATCCCTGCCAGCAAATCCAAAAGCTGACATGCACCCTATCGATCGGGGATCACAATCGATCGAGGATCACAGACGTGGACCAACAGCCCATTGACTCGTTTCCATCGGATCAATGAGGCGATAGACATAGGTCTTGAGTTTCTCGATACTTCCGGGCCGCTCTTCAAGCGCGGACTCCATAGCCACAGCACCAATCCGATGGACGGCATCCCGAATTTGAAACTCTGTCTCGCCGAACAATTTCGAGTTCCGTCTCGTCGCCAAAAGGCGATCGATTTGAATTGCCCGCGGTTCGTTAGGGCCTTGATCACAAGCATAAACCGTAGTACATTTGTTAAGTTGGCTTCAGGGATCGTGACTGGATGGATACCTCATCAACCGAGACTTATGTGATGCGTGCTCTCCCAGCTTGCCTTGGTCCCTTTTCTCGCCGCGGGTTTCTGCACTTGGGATCGTTGGGGGCGTGTGGCCTTGGCTTGAGCGATCTGCTTCGCCTACAGGCGATGGCTAACCCGACTTCGGAACGACCGTCCGATACATCGGTGATTCTCGTTTGGCTTCCCGGCGGTATGTCGCACATCGACACTTACGACATGAAGCCGAAAGCGCCGCTGGAGTACCGCGGCGAGTTTGAGCCGATTCGAACGAACGTGTCGGGAATCGATGTCTGCGAATTATTTCCGCGTCATGCGAAAGTCGCGGATCGGTTCAGCATCATTCGTTCGGTGTCGCACACTTACAATCAGCACGGCGGTGGGACAAAACAGATGCTGATGGCTCGTCCGCCCCTGCGCGAAGATGGGGCCAACGAATACCCCGTGATTGGCGCAGTCGTCTCGAAGATGCGCGAAGCCCGCATGATTGGACTGCCGAATTACATTCTCTGCACAGACGAGAATGCACTGACCAATCCGCATCAATCGTCGTACCTTGGTCCCGCACATGGACCATTCACCGTTGGTGCGAATTTTTTGACGCCGGAATTCAAAGTTCAGAACATCACGCTTGCCAAAGAACTGGAAAACCGGCTCGACAATCGACTCGCACTGATGCGAGGCTTTGATGGCATCCGTAAGGAACTCGACCGGTCTGGCGGCATGGCCGCGATGGATCAGTTCAGTCAACTGGCTTCTTCGCTGCTCACGAGTGACAAGGCCCGCAATGCGTTCGACCTGGCGAAGGAGAGCGACGCCACCCGCGACATGTACGGGCGGCATGCCTGGGGTAATCGTACGCTGATTGCCCGTCGGCTGGTTGAAGCCGGCGTCAGTTTTGTCACAGTCGAATTGAATGGCCCCACGCCCGGTCGTCCGGCGCCACCAGAGACCCATTACAATTGGGACACTCACTCGGTCAATTCAAATCACTTCAAGGACAGTCGCTGGAAATATCCCGATTACGATCAGTGCGTCGCCGCGCTGGTGGAAGACATTTATGCGCGAGGACTCGACAAGAAAGTCATGGTCGTGGTGACGGGCGAATTTGGCCGCACGCCCTATGTGGAATACGAAAAGCCCGGCCGTCCCGGTCGCGGGCATCATTGCAACGCGATGTCGATCCTGGTCTCCGGTGGCGGCATGCGGATGGGCCAGATTGTTGGCGCAACAGACCCGAAAGCCGATCATCCGATCGACCGGCCCCTTGCCCCGACCGATCTGTGGGCGACGGTCTACAAGCACCTCGGGATCGACACCGAGCATTGTTTCATCGATCCGGTCGGTCGACCGATGGCGATCTTGCCAGCGGGTCAGCCGATTTCCGAGTTGCTGCCGGCCTGATCGATCCAAGCCAAGGGGGTAAGTTATGTCACCCGTGCTCCGTACGGGGCGTGCTGGTTGGTACGGTCCTTTACTGATGGCGTGGTGCGTAACGACAGCCATTGCCCAGTTGCCGCCGACTTTGCCGAATCCTCGTTTGAACTGGACGTTTCCAGCCGGTGGACAAGTCGGGACGACCTTTGACTTCACCGTCACAGGCGATGATCTCGATGAGGCTACACAACTGAGGTTTGATCATTCCGGCATCACGGCGAAGTTGAAGACGGCAGAGCCTGGCGTCGGTCAGACGGGTCCGCAGCCGGCCTATGGCTCGTTCGAAATCACAATCGCCCCGGACGTGGAGCCCGGCGTGTATGACGTGCGAGTGATCAGCAAGTATGGTCTTTCAACTCCGCGCGCGTTTGTCGTCGGCAGCCTGCGAGAAAAAAGGGAGCAAGAGCCGAACAATCTGCCGAAGCAGGCGAATGAAATCGACATCGACACGACCGTGAACGGACTGTGCGAACAGTCGGGGCATGACTACTACAAGTTCACGGTGAAAAAAGACCAGCGGGTGATCATCGACTGCCAGGCATTCCGCATCGATTCTCGACTCGACGCCACTTTGATTTTGTTTGACTCCACGGGAAAGGAACTGGAACGGAGCCACAACGTCAATCGCCGCGATCCGTTGATCGATTTCACGGCGCCGGCCGATGGCGAGTATCTCGTCTCTATTCATGATCAGTCGTACAACTATTACCTGTTCGGCGGCGAGTGCTTCTATCGGCTGACAATCTCCCGAGCGCCTTATCTCGATTACATTTTCCCCCCAGCAGGATTACCCGGTTCCAGCAACACTTATTCCCTCTTCGGCCGCAACCTTCCCGGCGGCAAGCCTGTTGTGGGGCAGACCGTCTTTGGACGTACGTTGGAGACGCTGCAGGTCACGATACCGCTGCCATTGGAGCGTGAACGTGATCTTGTCCGTGAAGGGGGACGCCTGGTGGAGCCGTCGGAATCGTTTCTGGACGGCGTGACGTACCGGTTGAAATCGCAGGCCGGACTGTCAAATCCACTGTTGTTGAATATGGCTGGTGCGCCGGTCACGCTCGAAGAGGAACCGAATAACGATCCAGCAAAAGCCCCTTTACTTAAACTCCCATGCGAATACGTCGGGCAGTTTTATCCGCGAGGCGACCGCGACTGGGTCTCGTTTCAGGCGAAAAAAGACGACGTTCTGATGCTGGAAGTCTTCTCGCAACGATTGGGGTCGCCGACCGATCCCCGGATGATCGTGCAGCAGATGAAACAGTCTGCGGAAGGAAAAACCGAGCTTGTCGATTTGGCAACCATCGATGACGATCTCGGGAATATGGACCGTGTTCATTGGTCGATGCTCGATTCTGTCTTATACAGTACGCAGACGCACGACCCGAGTTACCGCTTCGTTGCGCCGGAGGACGGAACTTATCGCGTGATGATCCAGGATCTTTCGCGACCCACTCAGGATCTGGCGCGGGCATCACAGGGGGATGCCCGGTATGTCTATCGGCTGTCGATTCGTCCGCCGCAGCCGGACTTTCGCCTCGTTGCCATTGCTCGTCCTCCGACGAATCTGCCGTCCGAACATGCCGTGTCGCAGACGGTCTGGTCGCCGAATCTGCGGCCGGGTGGGGTGGAACTGATCGAAGTTTATGCCTGTCGTCGCGATGGCTTCGACGGCGACATTCATGTCACGGCGACGAATCTGCCAGCAGGCGTCACCGCACAATCGATCGTGATTGCGGCGAAATCTCCTTCGGCCACGCTGGTATTGAAGGCTGCTGAGAACGCACCGCCAGGCATTTCGGTGATCTCCATTCAGGGAAGATCCTCATTGAATCAGACGGAGGTGGTTCGTTCTGCACGTTACGGCGCGATGACTTGGGCCGTACAACTCACCGGCGTCACCTATCACCGCTCGCGCTTGACCGACCAGTTGCCGGTGGCCGTGATTGCAGGAGAACCGGCACCGTATGCACTGCAGGCCAATCCGGATCTGAAGTTGGCCGCCTCGATTAACGGGACGGTGAAGTTTTCGCTCTCGGCGGTTCGCCGGGGTAATTTTCAGGGGCCACTCGACTTGTTTACGTTTGGATTGCCGCCGACGATTTACGGCCCGATGCACGCTCAGCCAAAGTATCACGTGCCAACGACGCTGCCGGCAAATCAATCTTCACAGGACTTCACGATCACTGTACCGACGAACGTTCCGCCGGGAACGTATTCATTTTTTGTGAGTGGCGTCGGGACAGTCTCTTATGCGCGTGATCCTGTGAAACTGAAAGCCCACGAAGATCGGCTGGCGGCGGTGGAGAAAATCGTTGCAGAGAACGCAGTGAGCCTGAAATCCGCTCAGGAGGCACAAGCCGCCGCGGCCAAGGCGCTTGCCGATGCGCAGGCGGCGCAGAAAGACGCGAAATCGCTCACGGATGCCAAAACAGCCGCCGATCAGGCCGTGGTGGCTGCCGACCAGAAAGCGAAACAGGATGCTGCGTTTCTACAGATGTTTCGCCAGGAGGTTATGACGCTTCGAGAGAAGTCGAAGCCGACGGACCTGAAGATGAGTTCGCAGTCGAATCCGATCACGCTGACGATTACTCCCGCGCCGGTGGAATTCCAGTTCGCCTCAAATCGTGTCGCCGTTAAACAAGGTGGAAAACTCGAACTACCCCTGACCATCAAACGACTCTATGGATTTGATGGCCCGGTCAATTTCCAATTTCAGGGGAGCTATAATATCAGCGGCATCAACGCACCGGTGGTGACGATCCCTGCCGGTCAGTCAGAAGGCAAGCTGATGATTGAAGTGCAGCCCGGCGCCAAACCGGATACTTACGCGTCTGCCGTGATTGTGTCGATGCTCTACAACGGCCAGACATTGACGCTCAAGCCTGGATTGAAATTCACGATTGAACCTGCCGCTGCAGCGCAGAAATAGCAGCTTGACGAGCGAGATTTGCACATGAGCACTCACAAAACAATCTGTGGTTTATTCTCATTGTTATTGCTCCTTACGCCTGCGCTGATTGCTGCGGAAGAATCGATTCCGCCGCCGCAGGGGATGGGGCCGCGAGGCCAGTTGCAATCGTTGTCGCTGGAAACTGGCCGTACCATGCAGGGGGCATTTATTCTTGACGGCCCTGACGCTACGCAGCAGCTGCTCGTTACCGGGCACTTCTCATCTGGCCAGGAACACGATCTGACGCGCGAGGTTGCCTATGAATCAATCCCGGCGGGAATTGTTTCGATCACCTCCACGGGACTTGTTCAGCCGCTGGCAGAAGGTTCTGCGACGATCACAGTCAAGTCGAAGGACGGGCTCAATGCCTCCGTAAACGTTGCCGTCACTCGATGCAGGGAAGAACTCCCGCTCAACTTCGAGAGGCACGTTCAACCAATTCTCACCAAATTCAGTTGTAACAGCGGCGCGTGTCATGGCAAGGCGGGAGGTCAAAACGGGTTTGCTCTGTCGCTGTTGGCGTTTGAAATGCAGGACGATTACCACCGCTTGGCGAGCGAAGGACGCGGACGCAGGGTATTTCCTGCCATGCCCGACCGCAGTTTGCTCTTGCTCAAACCGATCGGGAAAGTGCCTCACGGTGGCGGAACGCGGATCCCGGTCGACTCGGCGGGGTACCGTATTCTGCGCCGCTGGATCACTCAAGGGATGCCGTTCGGGAAAAAGGACGATTCGCAAGTCGTCGGCATCGATGTCTATCCTGCATTGCGGATGATGCCGCACAACGTCGAGCAGCAACTGGTCGTCGTCGCCCGTTATGCCGATGGTACGTCGGAAGACGTAACAGGCATGGCGCAGTACGATTCCAACACGAAAGAACTGGCGCAGGTCAACGGCACGGGGTTGGTCACGACATTGAATTATACCGGCAGCGCATCGGTCATGGTTCGATATCAGGGGCATGTTGCCACGTTCCGTGCGCCGATTCCGCTCGGTGCGCCGGTACTGAATTTGCCAAAGCCGCGGAACTTTATCGATGAACTTGTGTTCCGGCAATTGAAGTCCATCGGGCTCCCGCCATCCAAGGTTTCATCGGATGAGATGTTCATTCGGAGGGTGACGCTCGACATCGCCGGTCGGCTGCCGACTCTGGAAGAGACGGAGCAATTTCTTGCCAGCACTGATCCGGAAAAGCGTAATCAGTGGATCGATACTCTGCTTTCGAAGACGGAGTACGCCGATTATTTCACTCGCAAATGGGTCATGCTGCTTCGTTCGCGTGTCGATCAGACGAGTCAAGTGCGCGGCAGCATCGCGTTGCAGCAATGGATTCGCGAAGCCCTGTATCACAACCGTCCCTACAGCGAATTCGTGACGGAATTGCTGACGGCCTCTGGCGACTTGGAAGAGAACCCGCTGGTCAATTGGTGGCGGAACATCAAAGAACCATCGGATCAGGTGGAGAACACTGCACAGATTTTCCTTGGGCTACGGCTTGCATGCGCCCGTTGCCATCATCATCCGTTCGAAAAATGGAGCCAACAGGATTACTACGGTCTGGCAGCGTTTTACTCCCGCGTCGGCCGCAAATATGGCAAGGAATATCAAGCGAATGTAGAACGAATTTTTCATGATCGCGGCGTCGCTTCGATTCCGCATCCGAAAACGAAAGTCGACGTCTTTCCTACGCCGCTCGGTGGCAAACCGTTGCACATCGACCCTGACGACGACCCACGGGCTGCGCTCGCCGCCTGGATGACCGCACCAGACAACCCGTATTTCAGCCGTGCTCTCGTCAACCGATACTGGCGACATTTCTTTGGCCGCGGACTGATCGATCCGGAAGACGACATGCGGGAGACCAACCCGGCGTCGAACCCGGAACTCCTCGATGCCCTGGCAAGGCATTTCATCGAGCATGGATTCGATCTAAAAGATCTCGTTCGAACGATCTGCCAGTCCAACGTCTATCAATTGAGTTCCGCCGCCAACGACTACAATCTGAAAGACACACAGCATTTCGCCCGGTTTTATCCACGGCGGATGTCGGCAGAAGTGCTGCTCGACAGTATTGATGACGTGCTGATGACAAAATCGTTCCTCGGTGGCGCACCGGCTCTGCCCCCCGAAGCGCGGGCCGTGCAGTTGCCCCATTTTCCATATCCGTCGCAATATTTTCTGACAATTTTTGGCACGCCGGACGGCCTGACGTCCTGTGAATGCGAGCGGAACGATACGGCGAACCTGTCTCAGAATCTGCACTTGATGAATTCGAGTGAAGTGGTTGGCAAAGTCTCCTCGCCTACTGGCCGTGCCGCACAGTTGTTACGAGACAAGACGAGAACCACAGACCAGAAAATTCGCGAAGTGTTCCTATTGGCCTTTTCGCGCACACCGACTCCCGCGGAACTCGAACTGGCGCTCAAGCATCTCTCGCAAGCAAGCAACCCGGTTGAGGAAAAAGCCGTCATAGAAGACATCCTGTGGGCTTTAATCAATACCAAAGAGTTCATGTACAACCATTGAGTGCCATCGAACGGAGGTAACGATTTTTGGCAGCGTCTGATTTGCAGTCGCCAGAATTACACTTGAGGAGCATGGCTATCATACGACGCTTAAGGCGTCGCAGATCGTAGCCGGGGGTCGGAGCGAAGCTTCGACCCCCGGATCGAAGAACGCGCCAACACAAAGCATCCTGAAGGG
>CAXBSB010000294.1:0-7646 GCA_963977965.1 uncultured Schlesneria sp. | reverse complement strand
ACCTCGATGGCACGTTCGACTACTCGATTGTCGAAGTCTTCCTTCGTGCTCTTCGTGTGCTTCGTGGTAGATCACTCATCTTTCGCAAGAATCTGTTGACCACGAAGCACACGGAGAGCACGAAGGAGGGAGTGCAGCGACGGATGCGTGCCAACTCTTGACCCCGACACCCGAGAAGAAGTAGAAACGTAGAGGACGCGGGGAACGCTGAGAGAACCGCTACACTTAACTGAGATGCGCTCTAACTAACTGTGCGGAGGGGATCGCCGCTTTCGCCGGTTCCACGAATTGGTTTGCAACAGGCAACTGCCGACGACTGCGCCGACAAGAGTATAAGGAGCATCCCATCCAATGGTGTCGATAACGGCATCTCGCTCGTTGTAGTCAGTCCATTCCGACATGACAGTGGGGGCCAAATACAGCCCTGCGATTGCTCCGATCACCCCGCCTATGAACACGGACCGCGTTTTCGACGCCCAGGCGATGAAAGCGGTTGGCGCAAGAGCGAGTGCAAATGCGATGATGTGACCTTTGTCGCTCACGGCGGGTCGAAGCGTGTAAACGGAATGAACCTCAGGATATCGCCGGGGTTGTTTGAATTCGATCCCAATTTCACGCTGTCACAGCAGCGGTTAACAGTTGCTTCAGCGTCATGTGCTTTCGTCAGCAGTTGCGCTTCCAGTTCACGACCTCCACTAAGCAAGGACACTGCCGATCCGGTGTCAGTTCAGTCGACACTGAAGTCGATTGTTTCGGCGCTTGCGAAAGTTCTTCGAGCGAATTCGTGCGGATGTATAGGCGTTTTTGCGACGGCACAATGATTGCTGACGCCCGAACATCGTGATGTTTCATTGCGATGGAGGGCTGTGATGGTGCAACGATTCGCGAATCGCCGTTCCGGATTCACTCTGATCGAACTGCTTGTTGTGATAGCGATCATTGGGATCCTGGTCGCATTGCTGCTTCCAGCAGTGCAACAAGCACGTGAAGCTGCTCGTCGAATACAGTGCCGAAATAACCTCAAGCAGATCGCGCTCGCCTTTCACAACTACGAATCGGCTTTTGGAGTTTTCCCGCCACGGCGTGTGACAACTGCAGGGCGACTGCGCGGATGGGCACCAGGCATTCTGGCGTTCCTCGATCAGGCGAATCTGCAATTTCAGTATGAATTCAACGCCAATTTCTACGATCCCGTGAATCAGCCGCTCCTTCAAATGCCGCTGACGGTGTTCATGTGTCCGTCATCACCAGGTTCCCCTCGATCGATCGTCGTCAAAGGGGGAGCCATAACGACGACTGGAATCGCGGGTGACTATTTTGGTCCGAATAGTTTCTCGTCGACCAGGTTTGGTGTGCTGTCATTGAGTGGCAATAACACCATCACCGCGACGGACGATTTACCTCGAGTTCGATTGCTGCGAGATTTTACGGACGGAACGTCGACGACCATGCTCATCACCGAGCAGGCAGGTCGCGCTGACTATTACGTTCGTGGAGTGAAGCAGGCGAGTAATGCCGCTCTGAGCCAGGCGACAAGCTGGGGGACCTGGCCATCGAATCAGGTCTTTCAGGTGCAAGCGTTCGGCAGCGATGGGGTCACGAAGGATGGTTCTGGCTGCTCGATTAACTGCAACAATAGCCAGGGAATCTACAGCTTTCATCCGGGCGGGGCAGCGTCTTCGTTCGCTGACGGATCGGTCCGTTTCCTCAGTGAGAACATCGATATGAATGTCCTCATGGGAATCGTCACGATCAATGCAGGTGAAATCATCGGTGATGATTTCTGATTCAGATTTTGACGCTATCGCACGCTGTGGTTTCAGTTCCTGTTATCTGCTTTTGACTGGGGATACTCATGCATCGTAGTCGGATCGAGGTCGCGGTCGTCGCCACTTGCTTGCTGATCGTCGCCAGTCTGGTTCCCCCGGCACTCCTTGCAGCACGGGACCGGCAGCGAGAACAGTTGTGCCAGGATCGACTTCGTCGATTGAGTGCAGCCTTTGTGCAGTATGAGTCGGCGCATGGAGGATTCCCTCCTCGGCGGAGTGGATTCAACGATGGGAATGCATACGGCGGTTGGGGGGCATCCATCTATAACTACCTTGGCGTGACTGAAGTCGAGGGGAAATATGATGTGCGCTACGACTTCTTCGACCCGCAAAATAAATCGATCGTCGAATCTCCAATGCCGGTGTTCCTTTGTCCGTCGACCCCGGCCGACCGGTATGTGCAGATTCAGTCTCAGGCCTCGACGAAAACGCCCAATCCAGACAAGGACACGGTCTACATCAGTAAAGCCCGTGCGTGTGATTACATCGCGTCAAACGGAGTCTTGATGACGGGCAATGGGTATGGAATCAATGCTATGGGTGGCCGTGGAGTTGGGAATGAACGACAGGCGATGACGGATAATCAGGATCTGCCTCTGTCGAAGATCACAGATGGTTTGTCGAACACTCTGTTGCTGATTGAGCAGGCTGGGCGACCGTCTGAATGGCGAGTTGGCAAGTTGACGAAGTCGGATAGTACGCAGTTTGGCATGAGTCCCAATGCACGTGGCGCCTGGGCAGGGTGGGGCTCTATCGCATTCAGTGCTGCGGATGCCGAAACGGGTGAAACACCGGGGCGAGGTGATAGCACCGACTGCAGCGTGAACTGCAACAACTGGTTCGGGATTTACGGCTTCCATGAAGGTGGTGCGAATGTCCTGTTTTGTGATGGCAGCGTGCGATTCGTCGGCGCCAGGCTGGATCCCCTGACATTTGCCTACCTGACTGTTCGGGACGATGGGCATGTGATTGACCACGAAGACTTCGTCGAGAAGTGAGGCTGCGAGTCCGCTAACGACTCGAACGCTGTTTGATTGATCTCGCAATAATTCTCGCTGCGAAAGCTTGTCGACATGACGTTTTCCTGCCGCTCATTCGTGCTGCTGATCGTTGTCGTAACTGCTGCCAGATCTGGCTTCGCGCAGTCTGTCAGTCCCGGTGAGATTGCCCGTCGTATTGACCAGAGGCTGGGTGTTGATGCAGCGAACGAAACGCAGTTTATCGGCAATTCTGAGTTCCTGCGTCGTTTGACTCTGGATCTTGCTGGTCGCATTCCGTCGATTGCTGAGGTTCATGAATTTCACGACAACAAGTCTGAGTCACGGCGCGGTGATGCAATTCGTCGATTGATACAGTCGGGCATCTATTACAGAAACCTGGCAACGTTTCTTCGTCGAGCATGGGTTCCTCAAGCAGACACTCGGGAGTTTTCAGCCGTTGCCGATGGTTTTGAGTTATGGCTGGCGAATCGGCTTCGAGACGGTGCTCGATATGATGAGCTCGTGGCCGAAATCTTGACTTTGGATCTGTCAAAAGGAACCGCAGCAAAAGCGACGCCGATTGGTTTTTACGATGCCAACATGGCCAAGCCCGAAAACCTGGCGGCCAGTTCGACGCGTGCATTCCTGGGGCTGAACCTGGATTGTGCCCAGTGCCACAATCATCCATTTTCGCGATGGACTCGCGAACAGTTCTGGCAGACGGCGGCTTTTTTTGCTCCTCCGAACAGGGATGGCAATTCTCAAATGAAGTTGCCGCGAGTGAAGGTGCCGGACACCGAACTTGAATATGAGCCCACATTGCTGACGAGGACGGAATTCGACTTGCCAAAGAAGCTGGATTCGGTCTCATTGCGTGGGGTGCTGGTCGATTGGGTGAAGTCTGATTCGCAGCGACTACTTGCGAAAAACGCAGTCAATCGATTGTGGGCTCACTTTTTCGGTGAGGCCATTATTGAGCCCTTGGATGATCTGAGTCGTGACGAGTTTCAGGTGGGTGATCGTGCGGAACTGCTGAATGACATCGCAGGGGCATTTGTCGAGAGTGGTTATGACATTGATATCGTCGTTGAAGGGATTGTCAGTTCTTCTGCGTATCGCCTTTCACCATCGCGCCCCAGGCCTGCATCCGTTGAAGTCTCGGCGGTCAGTTCCTCAGGCCCCGTTGCCACAGAAGCGATGTCTTCGCGGGCGATCGTTTCGATCCGCGGACTGACGGGCGAACAAATATATGACAGTCTTCAAACCGCGGCAGGTTTAGGACTGGAACGAAAAGACCTGGCGTCCCCGGTCAGTCGTTCAGCACGCCAGCAGTTTGCCTCGCAGTTCTATGTCGAACGTCCAGGCACGGCTGAAAGATCCATTTCGCAAGCTTTGACGTTGATGAATGGAACACTCGTCAATCAACTGTCGTCTGCGAAAGGGAACCCGATGTTGGCATCCGTTCTCAGTTCGCCGTTCATGACGTTTGACGAACAGATCGACACCATCTTCATTGCGGTGTTGAGTCGTCACGCTCGCGAGGAGGAATTGCGAGCGGTCAAACGGAGTTTCGATCGCCAACCCGATGCGATTCGCGAGCAGCACTTGGGCAACTTGTTCTGGGTGTTGGTGAACTCGTCCGAATTCAATACCAACCACTGACTGCCATCCATAAGGAATCAATCTTGAAGCTCCGATTTTCCAGGCGAAAAGCCCTGAATGGCGTAATGATGGGCGCGTGTGGCTGGTGTACCAATAGCTGGTTGCCAGCACTGGCCGACGTCGCTGCTGCGGGTCAACGCAAACCAAAGTCCGTAATCCTGATCTGGCTGAATGGCGGCCCGGCGACGATCGATCTCTGGGACTTGAAGCCAGATCACCAGAACGGTGGTCCATTTCGTGAGATCGCGACCAGTGTTTCTGGAATGAAGATCAGTGAGCATCTGCCGACTCTCGCCACGATGGCTGCCGATTTTTCGATCATCCGATCGATGGCAACGCGTGAAGGCGATCATGCCCGGGCGCGAGTCTTGTCGTTGACGGGGTATACGCCGCAAGGGGCAATCAACTTTCCGGCGATCGGTTCACTGGTCGCTCATCAGTTTAATGTGGCTGACGATATCCCGAGTTATGTTCACATTGGCGGGCGCCCCACTGTGACTGGCGGGGGATTCCTTGGGCCTCAGTATGCTCCCTTCGTTGTTGGTGGGGCCGACCGTCGCAACGCAAACCCGCCCGCGGGGAATGTGACTCTCAAGGTCGAAGATCTGACTCCCGATTCAACCTCGGTCCTCGCCCAGCGTTTGCAACTACAGGCCGACTTGCAAGCCGTCACTGCTCGGCCGACATCGCAGGTTGTTGACGCTCTGGAATCAGCACGTGAACGAGCATTGCGATTGATGAATCCCAAGGCAGCAGCCGCATTCAATCTGGATGAAGAAGACAAGTCTGTACGTGACTCATATGGCGCAGGATCGTTCGGCCAGGGATGTTTGATGGCTCGGCGTCTGGTTGAACGTGGGGTCAGCTTTGTCGAGGTGGCGCTGGACGGTTGGGATACTCATGCGAATAACTTCGAACGCGTTAAGGATCTCTCGCAGCAACTCGATCGAGGGGCAGCGACGTTACTCAAAGAACTTCGCGAGCGTGGGTTGCTTCAGGATACATTGATTGTGTGCCAGGGTGAGTTTGGCCGTACACCTCGTATCAACGGTCAGGCTGGCCGTGACCATTGGCCCTCGACGTGGGCGATGATGCTGGCCGGGGCAGGGATTCGAGGTGGGCAAGTCGTCGGCAAGACCTCAGCCGATGGCGTCAGTCTCGAATCGAAGCCGACACATACGGCCGACTTGATGGCCACGATCTTCCGAAGCATCGGACTGGATCCCCGGAAGCAGAACATGTCCAACGTAGGTCGACCAATCCGACTGGCAGATCCGAGCGGCGAAGTCGTAGAGGAGTTGCTGTGAGAACCGTTTTGATTTTGTCGCTGATTGTTCTTTGCTGTGGATACAGGGCCGACGGACAGTCGACTGCGCAGGGGTTTGCGGACTTGCTGCAGTTCAAGGAGGGCGACCGTACACACGAGGTTGGTGTTTCCGTAGCCATTGATGGTCTGAGTTTTGATGAGTATTGGACTCGAACCATCGACGCGGTTTTTAATTTCGCTGATGCGAACGCGGACGGCACATTGAGTGACGTCGAAGTCAAACTGGTCCCGTCAGCACGTGCGGTCCGTCTGGCACTCGGTTCCGGGTTTACGCCCCCTGTTGACGCGATTCGCAGTTTGTCGGACGTCGGCGTCGACTCGTCAAAAGCTTGTTCGAAAGCGGATCTGCAAGCCTATTATCGTCGTCACGGTGCTGCGTGTCTGACGATCAGTTACGGGAAACTTCCCCATACTTCGGCGATAACGGCCAGGATCGTTCAGGCTCTTGATGTGAATCGGGATGGGAAGGTGTCGGAGGGTGAGTTTGGGAAAGCGGAATCGACGCTACGTCGTCTGGATGGAAATGATGATGAGTTGATTGGTGTCGGTGAACTGGTTGCCGATGGTACATATCCTGGGACTTGGGCCACCAACGCTTTGCGGAGTAATGCGCAGGTCGATCTATCGCCTGCGGGTGACAGGAGCCTGATTCTCAAGCGAATATCGTCGACTGTGGGGGCTTCAGGTGGCGCGGTCGAAACGACTGGTGTTGATCGTACCGTCTGGACACTGAAAGTATCCGGGCAGGTCGAAGCGGTCCCGTTGATCATGAATACGAAAGCTCGACTTTTGAGCTGGCCAGTTCATGCGCCGCTGTATGAGCTTTTCGATGAGTTCAGCCGCAGTGTGGCGAAACCTGGTGCCGAAACGACGGCCGAGAATTCTGAAGCCACAGGCCGCCGGCGTGGTCGCGTCAGTCGTGATTGGTTGATTGCTATGGTTGATCGTGACCGCAACGGCCAGAGTTCGGAGGAGGAAGTTCGTCAGTGGCTTGAAGTGCAGCGACAAATTGTTCGCGGGCAGGTTCTGGTCTGCCTCTATTATGGGGGAGGGCTGTTTGAGATGCTCGATTCAAACCACGATGCTGGCCTGTCAGTCCGCGAACTTCGGAATGCTTGGGCAACGTTGAAGGGGGCGTCGTGTACCTTGGGGGATTTCCTCGAGCTGGGAAAGATTCCAAGCGTGGTGTTTCTGGTTGCGAGCCAGGGCTATCCGAGCAATCTGGTCAAAGAATTCCCATCAGGCCAGCCGGAATGGTTTCGGCAGATGGATCGAAACTTCGACGGGGATGTGTCGCGTCGCGAATTCACGGGGTCTTCAGAAGTTTTCAATCGGCTTGATGGTGATCGGGACGGAATGATCTCGATGACCGAGGCGGCAGCCGAAAAATGACCTCCTTGTGAAGTTTGCCGGAGATTTTGACGATCAGATCTCTCGAAATGATTTCGGCGCCGAAGTGCTGCTGCAGTGTGGACTAACATCGATGGTCAGCTGTGGTTTCAACCTGTTGACGCATCGGCACGCGATGGTTTGGATCGGATGAAAGTTGTTTTGTGCAAATTGTTTACGTAATTTCGATCGATTGATGTGTTTTGGTTTTCAGTCATGCCAACAAATTCGAGCCGCAGGCTTGAAGTCCAGCACTGGCCCGGATATCATCTTCCCTCCCCGCCGCACGCAAGTGCGAGCGACGACCGCTCAGCGAAGCGGTTGACATCGCGAAGTCGCATCAGCCGCCGTTGAGTTGGCTGAGGACGCGACGAAGGGGATTAGCTCTTTAACAATTCGGCAAAGTGTAATCTGCACGTATTTCGTGACAACAGCGAGAGTTGTTGTCCGTAGCGGGCC
>CAXBSB010000293.1:0-7653 GCA_963977965.1 uncultured Schlesneria sp. | reverse complement strand
ATACTCCAGCCTTTGTCGTCGCGCCCAGCGACTGCGGGTGGCTGGAAATAATGTTCGCGCAGCATTGGTCAGACGACTCGCCTACGATTTCGCGCCGCTCGACAAGATGAGTGAAGCGAAGCAGGAACTGATTCAGGAAATTCAGTTCCTTGTGCTCCGTCTGCAAGCCGCTCTCGAATTGACGGACGACGAAGTTCGACCGTGGCTGGCAATGTGTGAGAGACTGTTGCCCGCAGCGCGGCACGGGTTCTGGAATGCCAACGCCCGCCTGCTTTACGATCTGCAGCAAGTCTGCCTCGACCACGAGCAAGAGATCTATAAAGTCGACCTTGTCGGATGGGCCATCAGTCGTGGCAAGACTCCCCTGAAGCGACCGCTGCCCAATCAGCGAGTCGTGATGCTGTCAAAGCACCTGCGCAGTGCAGCACTACGAGTTCCTGCGGTGCTGATTGATGATGAGGGACGACATGAATTAGGGGAATTGCTGCACGCAGCCGCACATGCGGCTGAACATATCCTGCGAAAGCGTTTCGAACCGATCGTCGCATCGACACTGAATGAAGTTGGCTTCGTTCCGAAATGTGTGGTCGAACGTGTCGCCTTCCGTAAGATGACCAATGAACTGCTGGACGGGATCGTCCAGCGAGGCTTTTTGACCATTGGTGATCTGCGCGACGCGATTTCGCGAAATCAGCTCAAGATCCCTGATCTCAAGAGTCCTAGAGAATTCTTCGTCGGCGACTCGCTCTTGCAGGGCGACAAACAGTTTGCCATCAAACTGGACGGAGTCTATCAGCGCGGTCCCTTCTACCTTCGGTGGCTGCAGCGTTTGAATGCAATCACGTTTGGCATCCCGCAAGGTCGGGCGATCACGAAGTATATCGCACTGCCATTTGGGCTGGCATTTCTGATCCTGATGGCCATGGAAGAACTGGCTCATCTCGGCAGCGGATTATTACCTCATGCTGCGGATGTTCATTCGACTCCGATTGAATCCGTAGCGACGGAAGCAGACGATCCGAAACCAGAAACGCATCACAGCGAACATGGAGGGCATGGCGTTCGCCACCACCTGATCTATAGTCGTCAGAACACGTTGATACTGGGGTGCGTGATTTTTGCGATGATTCATTTTCCAAAACTTCGCCAGCGACTTTTCTGGATTTTGAAGCGAAGCTGGAAAGTTCTGCGAGTGACGCTGATCGATCTGCCGCGACGGATTGCGGCTCTACCGATTGTCGCATGGTTGATGAAGTGCATTCCGTTCATGATGCTCCGCAGGTTTGTTCTGGCTCCTCTGGTTTCAACGGCGATCTTCTGGTTACTGCTTCCCGCCATGGGAATCTACGATCAGCCTGATCGCTGGTGGGGCGTCGGAATTCTCGTTGCATCCATCATCGTTTTGAATTCACGGCTGGGTCGTGACACCGAAGAACTCACTCGAGAATTCCTCAGCCGCACGTGGTACCGCATCCGGGTTCATCTCCTGATGGGGCTGTTCACATTGATCATGGATGCCTTCCACTGGCTGATGGACGGTCTGGAACGCGTGCTTTATGCCGTTGATGAGCTATTGAGATTCCGTAGCGGCGAATCCAGCTTGACGCTGGCCCTCAAGGCGGTGCTGGGACTGGTCTGGGCAGTGATTCATGGCTTCGTTCGATTCTGCGTGACGCTGTTGATCGAACCCCAGGCGAACCCGATCAAGCACTTTCCAGTCGTGACTGTCTCACACAAGCTGATGCTGCCTCTGGCGTACACAAGTGACACGAAGATCCCTTCGACCCTGGCAAGCATACTGTTGCAGGTCGCTCCCCTGTCCCCGGAAACAGCGAACTGGGTCATGGCAACTGTTGTCTGGGGGATTCCCGGCATTTTTGGTTTCCTCGCCTGGGAATTGAAAGAGAACTGGAGACTCTACGCGGCCAATCGTCCGGCAACACTGCAACCCGTTTTGATCGGCCATCATGGCGAGACCTTGTTGCGATTGCTTTGCCCCGGTTTTCATTCTGGAACAATTCCACGCCTGTTTGCGCGTCGTCGCCGGGCAGCCAGAAAAGCAGCACATAATCCTCAAGTGAACAAGGAAGCTCGCTTTACCGAGAAGCTGGCTCATGAAGCCGAAAGCCTGCAGCATTTCGTGGAACGTGAACTGGTTGGCCTGCTGCGAGAAAGCCGGACGTTCCGTAACTGCAAGTTCTCTGTCGGCGATGTCGAACTTTCGACGAATCGCGTGTTGATTACGATTGGAAACTCGGATCATCCTGACGACCCTGTCGAACTTCAGTTCGCCGAGCAGTCCGGTTGGCTGATTGCCGGCATCGCCAGAATGGGATGGTTGCAGGAACTGACGGACGAGGATCGTGCGGTATTTCGAGCGGCACTGGCAGGGCTGTACGAACTGGCTGCTGTCGATCTGGTCCGCGAACAGATTGAAAGCAAACTGGTCGCTCCGCCACTTCCGGATACGTCCGGCGAAGGTCAGCCTTCTGCCTCTCGAATTCACCCTTACGACATCTCGACGGCAGGCCTGGTTGTCTGGCCACATCGCCATTATGAAGCAGAAATCCACTATTCGCTCGGAGACGATCAGACGATCACTCCGCGTCCTCGTTCGCTGGCTCGTGCCGCTGGACTGTCCCCGTTGCCACGGTCGGCGATTCTGTTCCAAGAACATCCGATCGCTCGTGAATCGTGGCAAGCGTACTGGGAAACCGAGCAGAATCTGTTCGCGATTCCGATGCGATTGATCCCCGAAGTGGAACTGCTTCGCCCGTCCGGTTCGTAGGTAGTTCAGGTTTGAATTTGACTTCAACTGTCAAAACTCGAACCGAAATCGACGCATTTGGGCCACGAATCGCGAAGAAGTTCGTGAGAAACCTGACGTTCTTTCCCGTTCGCTTGCAACACATCCTCAACTCGTGTTAGCGTCTACGGTTACATGCCTCGCAACAGGTGCTCGGCGGGTCTACACAACTCGCCGTTTTTTGCTTCACGCCTTCGCAGAAAGATCGAATTCATGGCTTACAATGTTACCCTGATTCCTGGAGATGGAACTGGCCCCGAACTCGCCGAAGCAACCCGTCGTTGTCTCGACGCGACCGGCGTAAAGTTCAATTGGGATGTGCAGGAATGCGGGATCGAAGTCATCGAAGCCCAGGGAAAGATTCCCGATTCCGTGTTTGCCTCCGTTCGCGCCAACAAGATCGCTTTGAAGGCACCAATCACAACGCCGATTGGTAAGGGCTTCCGCTCGGTCAACGTGGCCTTGCGACAGGAACTCGGACTGTATGCCTGCGTTCGCCCCTGCAAGACGTATCGTGGCGTTCGATCCTATTTCGATAAGACTCAGGTCGATCTGGTCATCGTGCGAGAAAACACCGAGGACCTGTATGCCGGCGTGGAATTCCAGGCAGGCGATCCCAAGACCACAGAACTGATCAGCTTCATCAATGCAGCCTCAACCGGCAAGAAGATCAAGTCCGGTGCCAACACAACCGGTGTCAGCATCAAGCCGATTTCCGTCGAAGGGACCCGGAATATCAGCCGGTATGCGTTTGACTACGCCGTGAAGTACGGCCGGAAGTCGGTGACATCGATTTCCAAGGCGAACATCATGAAGTTCACCGATGGACTCTGGTACGACGAAACACGCGCCGTCGCGACAGCATTCGGTGCCAAGTACGAAGATGCCAAGCTGCAGACCGGCGTCACGGCCGATCCAACCCTGGCTGGCAAAGTTCCCAGCGCAGCAGGCGTTGTCTATATGGAACGCCTCGTCGACAACATGTGTATGCAACTGGTTCAAAAGCCAGAAAACTATGACGTTCTGGTGATGGGGAACCTCTACGGAGACATTCTCAGCGACCTGTGTGCAGGCCTCGTCGGTGGTCTGGGCGTGGCTCCTGGAGCCAACATCGGCCCCGATTCGGCGATCTTCGAAGCGACTCACGGATCAGCTCCGAAGTACAAAGGTCAAAACAAGGTTAACCCGACAGCGCTGATCCTTTCTGGAAAGCTGATGCTGGAACACATCGGTGAAGCAGCCGCTGCTGCAAAACTGGAACGAGCTGTTGCGAGCATTATCGAAGAAGGAAAGTTCGTGACATACGATATGAAGCCGGATCGCAACGATCCGACGGCTGTCGGTACTCGCGAAATGGCCGAAGCGATCTGCAAGCGAATGGCGGAACTCGGCTAAGGGAGCCGCACCAAATCTGCCGGATACCACTGAGTTGATTTCAGTGGTATCTGGGACTCCGTTCAGCGGGAGATCCAACGGTGTCAGAAATCGATGACAATCCGTTTCGGGCACCTGATAGCGACTGGGATTTCCTCGATAGGAGCCCGCTGAATCTCACGAGTTCCGGCCCGATTCGAGTGGACGGCAAGTTCCTGGTGGTCAAATCCGGGGCTGTCCTGCCCAAGTTTTGCGTCAAGACAAACGTTCCCGTTCCGGAAGCGAACTGGCGTAAATCGACCTTCATGTGGTGTCCGCCCTACGTTTTCGCGTTTATCTTGTTGGGCGGGTTCGCTGTCATTCTCGCTTATTTCTTCGCTCGCAAGCGATTCAGTTTCACTTTTGGCATCTCGAATGAGACAAAAGCAAAGTACAGAAAGCGGCTGTACGTGAAGCTCCTGATCACTTTGGCACTGCTCATCGCCGTGCCGGTGACAGCGAATATTGACGACTCTGTTTGTATTGTCGTGATGATCATGCTGCTGATTGCCTTTGTTTCGCTGTTTATTGGTAATTCGCCAGTTTCGATTCACAAGCATCGAAGCGGCGAATTCTGGGTCGCTGGATGCTCACGAGAATTCCTCTCACGGTTTTCCGATGATGTGATTCTGCCCACGAAAGTTCCGTCCTTTTGAACCGGACTGCGAGACGAATTTGACCGGTGACTTACTAACACTGCCTCGAACCGATCACGACCGAAGAAGTCGCGACAGCGTTTGCGGACATCGAGTGAGCCGGAGGATTTAATGTCCGACTTGTTGTCGATGTCTGGGATTTCCAAACGATTTGGCGCGACACAAGCCTTGGATGATGTTTCGCTGGTCGTTCCTGCCGGTCGGGTTCTGGCGCTGATTGGCGAAAACGGAGCTGGCAAAAGTACGCTGATGAAGATTATCAGCGGTGCTCACGCGCCCGATTCGGGAACGATGCAGTTGGCAGGCGCCCCGTACGCTCCCAACGGGCCCCATGAAGCCCGGCTGGCTGGCGTCAGCATGATCTATCAGGAGTTGAATCTCGCCCGTGATTTGTCGGTTGAAGACAACATCATGCTTGGCCAGGAATGTCGTTCATTCGGCCGCGCCGGATTCGCCATACTTGACCGCAATGCCCAGCGGGAAAAAGTTCACGCGGCCTTAAAGCTGCTCGGGCATCCAGACCTGCGTCCCGAAACCCCCGTCGGGGAACTGTCAATCGCCGTTCAGCAACTGGTCGAAATTGCCAGGGCACTCGTCGCGGATTCCAAGGTGATTGTCTTCGACGAACCGACCAGTTCGTTGACAAAACAGGACGTCGAAAATTTATTCGCAGTGATTCGTAAGCTTCGTGAAAAAGGGCTTGGAATCGTCTACATCAGCCACTTCCTCGAAGAAATTCGTCAGGTCTGTGACTGCTATGCCGTACTGCGGGACGGACGCTCTGTCGGTGTCGGAGAACTGCACGGAACGACGGATGCTCAAATCGTCTCATTGATGGTTGGTCGCAACGTTTCGGACCTGTTCCCCACAGTCCCGCACACGCCGGGTGAAGTCCTGTTGAAGATCGATCAACTCAGTGGCGAGAGATCACCGCTAGGCGTTTCCCTCGAAATCCGCCGGGGTGAGATCCTCGGTCTGTCCGGCTTGATCGGGGCTGGACGTACGGAACTGGCTCGCTGCCTGTTTGGACTCGATCCAGTGACAAACGGCACCGTGACCGTCGCGAACCTCACACCCGCTGCAACGACGTCTGCACGGATTGCTGCCGGGCTGGGACTCGTTTCCGAAGACCGCAAGACCGAGGGATTAGCACAGACACGCAGCATCGCTGACAACATGACGTATAGCCGATTGCGACCCTACACGCGATTTGGCTGGCTCGACCTGAACCGTCGACGCGAAGCAGTGATTCGCTGGATGAGTCGCCTGCAGGTCAAAGCGTCATCCTCTGAACAGACGATCGGCGAGCTTTCGGGTGGCAATCAGCAGAAGATTGCAATTGCCCGGGTTCTGCATCAGCAGGCAGATATCCTGTTGCTGGATGAACCGACGCGTGGTATCGATGTCGGTACGAAATCCGAGATCTATCGATTGATGGGCGAACTGGCGGCCGAGGGAAAAGCAATTATCTTTATCAGTTCGTACCTGACAGAACTGATGGCTGTCTGTGATCGAATCGGGGTGATGTCGCGAGGTCAGTTGCGCGAAGTTCGCGCGGCTGCAGACTGGACAGAAGAAGCGATCATGAGCGTCGCTGTGACGACGTAAGGAAATTCAAAGCGTGGAGCTGTCGATGTCGCGAATACTTTTTTCAGGGATGGTGTTAATCACGATGGCAAATCTGTCACAAGCAGCGGACCCCGTAGTCAATGACGTGGTCCTGGGGATTCATGGTGGAATCGGCGTCGACAAGAAGGACATGACGCCAGAACTGGAAAAGGATGTCCGAGCCGGGCTTCGCAGTGCTCTGGAAGCAGGCCACGCCAAATTGAAAAGCGGTGGGACCAGTCTGGATGCCGTTGAAGCAGCGATTCGCGTGATGGAGGATCTGCCGGTCTTCAATGCTGGCAAAGGTGCCGTCTTCACGAACGCTGGCACGAATGAACTGGATGCTTCCATTATGGAAGGGAAGACCAAAAAAGCAGGAGCGGTAGCCGGGGTCATGACCGTCAAGAATCCGATCTCGGGAGCACGCGCCGTCATGGAAAAATCCAAACATGTCCTGCTCATCGGCCCGGGGGCAGATGCATTTGCAAAACAGCAGGGCCTGGAGATTGTTCCGCCGTCATATTTCTCGACAGAGCATCGTCGCAAGGCCATCGAAGAAATCTGGAAGCGTGAAGAAGAAGCAAAAAAGCGACGCAGCGAAGCGGGCGACATCCCATTGGAGCTGCCGAAAAAGAAATCGGAATACGGTACGGTTGGAGCTGTCAGTCTCGATTCTGCCGGCAATCTTGCGGCTGGAACATCAACCGGTGGGATGACCAATAAGATGGCTGGCCGGGTAGGAGATTCCCCCATTATCGGTGCTGGAACGTACGCTGATAACGACGCGGCGGCGATCTCGTGTACAGGACATGGTGAGTTCTTCATCCGCTATTCGGTGTCACATGAAATTGTGGCGCAGATCAAGTATCGCGCCGTCACTGCGGCGGCAGCAGCAGATGATGTCATCAACCGCCAGTTGAAGGACGCGGGAGGTGAAGGAGCTGCTATCGTACTGGATCGCACGGGCAAATTCACCTCGGCATACAACTCGGAAGGCCTTTATCGCGGCTGCATCACACGCGACGGAAAGATCCATGTCCGCGTCTACGAAGACTAGTGAATTGTCAACGAAAATACGGGGCGTTGATGATCACGAGGGCGAAGGGTGGCCCCGGTTGGCTGCTCTGAGCCTACCGGGGTGGCGCAGCCAAAGGAAGTTGTGATCTCAAC
>CAXBSB010000292.1:0-7759 GCA_963977965.1 uncultured Schlesneria sp. | reverse complement strand
GGTGTGCCGGGTTTGGAATGGGTCAGGAGTGTGTATGATAGGTGACAACGAGTCGCGGCAGCCTCTTCCGACAAGACGAGTGTCGTATTGGCGCCGCGTGGTTCTCATCTTAGTCTGCGCCTTAGTTGTCGCGCCATTTGGTTACATGATGTATGTGACCCGCGGATGGGTAACATCTCAGCAATTGGGAAGACTGAAGGCGGGAATGGCAAAGAAAGACGTAATTGTGATCTTGGGCGAGCCGCTAAATCCACAATGCGATAGCACATGGGATTACCACGGATGGGAGGAATGGGGGTTGTTGGTTAGAATTCGATTCGGTGACGACGAGCGATTATTGGACGGCCATTAGACCTCAAAGAAGTGATCTCTTTGGCAGCCAACCGGGGCTACCCCGCTGTGTCCCCAATATTTGTGTCCCGAGTGGGGGCAAACCACCGGGGAAATGTGGTTCAACTCGCAGGATAGCTTGCCCAGAGCTTACAATCTGGCTTCACCAATAACGACAGAATCTCTGGCTTTGATGACCGATCCCATGAGCCGTTCGATCTCTGTCTGATGGCATACCTGTCCGAAAGAAGTCTCACATGACGGATCTGAACGACGCAAATCGCGAAGCTCCAGCCCCAGAGAATCGGAGGCCTTCGAGTCTCACCGGGTTGCTAAAGCTTTGGTTTGGTCTGTCGATGGAAGTCCCTCGCTCGGCATATATCGCGAGTGGCTTCGGGTTGATGGGATTCAAATATGCGGTCGAAGCGGGGATCATTTGGTGCTTATCCGGGCGTTTCTTTTCGCCACTCGACTTTCTGAATCCAATGCTCAGTATGCGACAGGTCTTCTTTCGACCGCCGGTCCCTGAATGGGTTCCCTGGATCCTTTTTTTCTGGTCGATCCCATTCTTGTGGGTGGCAATCGGAATGAGCGTTCGCCGGGCAGCCGATGCCGGATTGAGTCCGTGGAGTGGGCTGGTCGTGCTGGTCCCATTCTTCAATCTGGTGGGGATGATCGTGCTTAGCGTTTATCCAACTGATCCAGGCGCGACCTGCCTGGCTTTCGGTCGGGAATCCAAAGGACAGCATCAGATTCGGAGTGCACTTGTCGGCGTGGCAGCCAGCCTCGCAATTGCATTGATCATGGTCGGCGTCAGCGTTTACGGATTGCAGGACTACGGAGTGGCATTGTTTTTGGGGACGCCTGTCTGGATGGGAGCCGTCAGTGCGTTTGCCTATAACCGGCCCGTTCCACGGTCGCTGCTTGGAAGCCTGCTTGTGGCTCAGACTTCCATTCTGATTGCTGGCGCGGCACTGCTTCTGTTCGCTTTTGAAGGGGTCATCTGCCTGGCGATGCTGTATCCCGTTGCCACTGCGATGGGACTGTTAGGAGGCATGATCGGCTATTGCATGGGCGCACTCACCGCCACGTCGGGGCGAGGAATGATGTTCGTGGCATTCTTGCTCCCAGCATTGTCCGGTGCCGAATCTGTTCATCGCCCCGTCCCTTTATATGAAGTCGTATCGCAGGTAGAAATCGACGTTTCGCCAGAACAGGTGTGGCCATTTGTCGTCGGCTTTTCTGACCTGCCCGATCCAGACCCCTGGTACTTTAAGCTGGGAATTGCGTATCCCAAGCGAGCGACAATCCAGGGAAGTGGTATCGGAGCGGTCCGACATTGTGAGTTTTCGACAGGTTCGTTTGTCGAACCCATCACCGCGTGGAATCCGCCTGAGCGATTGGCATTCGACGTCGAATCTCAGCCCCCGCCGATGCACGAATTAAGCCCCTATCGTCACGTCCATCCACCGCATCTGGACGGATACCTGCGATGCAAGCGAGGCGAGTTTCGACTGGTCCGACTGGCGGATGGGAGAACTCGACTTGAAGGGAGCACGTGGTACGAGTTCCAGATGTATCCGCAGGATTACTGGACATTATGGTCCGACGCGGCCATCCATCGCATTCACGTGCGAGTTCTGGAGCACATCAAACGCCTGGCGGAGGAGGCTGAAAAAGCCACATAAAGCAGTTCACTTGGTTGCTGGACGTTGGAACGCGAATCGACGATTGCGGTCGGCTTGTCGGCTCGACTGAAAACGACGCTGCTTCTTTGAACGAAAACAAAGAGTCCTGACCGGACAGGCCCATTATTGACGACAACTCAAAACCCGAGGGCTGTTGTGCAAAACGATTCATACTTGCTTCCGCCGAAGGCAGTAATGCACTTATTCTTAGTCCTGGCACCGGTATCTTCATCGTCAATGTCGATTTCATCAATTGCAGTCTTGGCGAAGTAGTCAGCGATTTGGATTAATCCGTCGAGCAATGAATCACCATTCGGGGCGGCGTCACACATCACATGCTCAAGATTCTGTGAATCCAGCAGTACGTAGTCTTTCGCATCAGGTCGATACACAAGCCGGTCACCTTCAATGGTTCCGATTTCCAAGTGGCCATCGAACTTTTCGGGTTCAGCATGAAAGCGGATTGGACCGATCTCGACGTGGGATATGTCCCACTTGTCGAGCAGTTCAAGCATCGAATCACCATTCGATTCGATGCCAATAGGCTGGCTCCGACGCCGACACTCGAATGATTTGATAAAACGATCTGCCTCATCAGCACCGTAGTCGCAATCAAGCAGCAGCACTTTGGATGGTGCTATCTCCTTAAGCCGGATAGTAAATTCGTTTGCGTTCATTGAATGCCACCCGTCAAGCGTACGCCTGTGCAAGAGATCGGATAACTCTAAGTGAAATGACTCAGGAAGCCCAACGGCCATTCGCCCCTGATCGATGTGGTGATGAATCAACGCGGTACCGTCCTGTCCATTTCAGGAGTCTTCCACTTGATACCCATTTAGTTCACACTCGCGATACAATACGCCTGCAGACATGCTGGTCACTCCTTTGGATTGGTGCTGTTACCAAACTCCATCGATCAGCATCACGGACGTTTCAATCCTATCCTCCAAAAGCTGGGTGGACCAGGTTGGCCGTACTCGGCCTACCTGGGTCGCAACGCGACGAGAAGTTTATCTTGGTTCAATCTATCACGACTTCCTGTGACTTCGTCACCCCGGTAGGCTCAAAGCAGCCAACCGGGGCTACCCCGCTTCGCGATCAAAGTCATAGGCCTAAACGTCACAATTTCACCGACAAAAAACTTTACCCGCGATGGGTGCCACGGACCACAATGGCATCTCGATAAACAGAGGGACCGCGAGTTTCATCGCGTTCATCCCGCAAAGTGAGAATGTATGAGTCAACTTGTTTCACCGGGCTTTCTATTCCGCTGGAAGATTCCAGTTGCTGAGCAACCGCGATTACCTCATCGAACCGGTCGGTTGCTGAACCTGCCCGTCGAATGCCGTATTCCATCGCTCGCAGAACTCGATGGAAAGAAGGACTTCGCCGACATCCGACTTGCCTGGAACCAGTCGGGTTTCGGTATCAGCGTCGAAGTTTGCGGACGAACCACGAAACCTGCACAACCTTCGGGGCTGTTGATGGTTCCCGATGGCCTGACAATCTGGATTGATACCCGTAACACTCAAGGTGTCCACCGGGCTACGCGATTCTGTCATCAATTCTACATTCGACTGCTGGGGCCGGGCCGCAGGTCGACGGAGCCGACTGTGGAACAGATTGCGATCAATCGAGCTCGCGAAGAAACCACGGCCGTTGACCTGTCTGAGATCGAACTCAAATCCGAGATCCGTTCTGATGGGTATCTGCTGGAAGCCTGGTTCCCGACCTCGGTTTTTGTCGGGTTCGATCCTGCCAACTCGCCGTTGCTCGGATTCCATTACGAACTCCGTGACACAGAATTGGGCGAGCAGTCGCTGGTTGTCGGTCGCGAGTTTCCAGCCTCCACCGATCCCAGCCTGTGGCAGACTCTGCAATTAGTCCCCGCGTAAGAGTATTCAACATGAACGACCTGAATTCAGGTGTAGATCTCCGTTTCTCCGCGATACCGTTTCGACGGATGTGTGCGATGCTTTCAATGTTGTCACTGCTCATCGTGACAGCATCGACGCAGGCCGAGACACCACCCAACGTCGTCGTGATTTTCGCGGATGATCTGGGCTATGGCGATCTGCACTGTTACGGATCGCCCTACAACGACACGCCGAATCTGGACCGGATGGCGGCGGAAGGGAAGAAGTTCACCGGCTTCTGTGTTGCTCAAGCCGTCTGTTCAGCCTCGCGAACTGCCCTGTTGACCGGTTGTTATCCGAACCGGGTTGGTATTCAGGGGGCATTGGGTCCCGCCAACAATCACGGGATCAATGACAGCGAAATGACTCTCGCCGAAGTCCTGAAGACGCGTGGTTATGCAACAGCTATTTTTGGAAAGTGGCACCTGGGTCATCACCCTCAGTTCCTGCCGACTCGTCACGGTTTTGATGAGTACTTCGGCCTCCCCTACTCAAACGACATGTGGCCGAAACATCCCACCGCCAAGTTCCCGGATCTGCCACTCGTCGAAGGTGAAAAGACGATCGAACTGAATCCAGATCAGTCACGACTGACGACCGAGTACACCGAGCGAGCCGTCAAGTTCATCGAACGCCATCGCGACCAGCCCTTCTTTCTGTATCTGCCGCACGCGATGCCTCACGTTCCGCTGTTTGTCTCCAGCAAACATGCGGGAAAATCCGAACGAGGGATCTATGGTGATGTGATTCGCGAAATTGACTGGTCCGCTGGTCAGATTCTCGAAACACTCAAGCGGCTGAATCTGGATCAGAAGACACTGGTCGTTTTCACCTCAGACAATGGCCCCTGGCTCTCCTATGGGCCTCATGCCGGCACGGCCAAGCCACTGCGAGAAGGAAAAGGGACTGCGTGGGAAGGGGGTGTCCGAGTCCCCTGTATCATGCGATGGCCCGGAAAGATTCCTGCCGGGACCGAAACCGGAGAACTGGCAGCGACGATCGATCTGCTGCCGACGGTGGCAAATTTCGCGGGAGTGACCGCCGAAAATCATCCTGCTGCGAAGCATAAGATCGATGGACTCGATATCGGTCCCCTTGTCCTTGGCGACAAAGCCCAAAAGAGTCCGCGAGATACCTACTGGTACTACTGGGGGGATGGCCTGCACGCCATTCGAAACGGCAAATGGAAGCTTCATTTCCCGCACCCCTATGTACACGTCGAAACGCCCGGCGCTCATGGGATGCCCGGCAAGTTGACGCAGCCCAAAACAGAACTCGCACTGTTTGACCTCGACGCGGACGTCGGAGAATCCACCGATCTTTCTGCCCAACATCCTGAAATTGTGGCTCGATTGGTGGCATTGGCGGAGATTGCTCGTGAAGATCTTGGGGATTCGCTACAGAAACGGACTGGAAAAAACCTGCGGCCTGCAGGGAAATTGCCAGTCGCAAGTGGAACCGAGACCAAGTGATGTCACGTAAATTCCGGTATGTCACCAATCTGCTGAATTCCGTACGACCGGATTCCTCATGTCAGCCGTGCGTATTTGCAACATCGCCCACGGTCATGACGGGCGCACTACTGAGTCTGCTGGTATGGATGGCGTCTGCTCCATCGTTTGCCGCCGAACGCTATGCGGCACTCTTCAGCGATGGGACTCGAGTCGAAGATGCCGAAGTCCGCGAATGGTTTGAACTGGCGTCGCCAGCAAAGATTCAAGGGAAGCTGCTGTTCGATGCCAACAATCCCGTTCGCTGGATCATCGATCGGCAACAGTCTGCAGCAATCGATGCTCCGATGTATGTCGAGTTTCAAGGGGGTGATCGGATTGCGGGTGAGGTGACGTCTTACCATGCGGGTTCAGACAACCCGTATGAATCGTTGCCAGCCCATCTGACGGTCCGCCCCCTCGTCGATCTTCAACCGCCCGATGATCCGCAACTGGGTGAAATCCGAGTCGGTGTCGAATGGCTGCGCCGCGTCGTCTGGCAACGATCCGCCTCAGAAGAATATCGCCCCGGAACAGTCTGGCTGCGCAGTGGAGCCCTGCAACCGTTTCGCACACTCCGCTGGTCCGATGGTGGAATTACGCTGCTGACAACCGATGGAGTCAAAGAACTTCCGTTTGCGGATCTGGCAGAAATCCACTTTCCAAAACTGGATCCATGGACCAGTTACTACGAACAACTGGCCGTGCTGACTCCACAATTCAAATCACGGTTGATGCAACTGGAAACGGCGGATGGAAGTCGCTGGACGACATCGCTGGAACGATTCGTCGCCCGGCATCATGGTGACCGCAATCGTCCCGAACAATGGCTGCAATTCCTGCAGCCTGCGTGGAGTCTTGATCCTGTCTGGATTCGCTATCGAACCGTTCGAGCCTGGCGATTCTACGCAGCGACAGATGTGCCGATGTCGAACTTCCTGCCGGTCGATGTCAAACGGCAATCGGTCTTTGGTTCAGGCTGGAACTGGCGAACGAATCAGAATGTTCAGCGAGGCCCCTTGCAATCAGCGACGCAGGAATTCGGCTGGGGATTCGGGGTGCAAGCGTCATGTGATCTGACGTTCGAATGGCCTGAAGCGGCTCGTGCCTGGCGAACTCAATTTGGACTTGATCGAACGGCCGGTTCCGGCGGTTTTGCGAGACTGTCGTTTTCTGTCGGAAACGGACAGGTGATCGGCCCACAGCCGAATCTGCAAGGCTCGCAGTTTGTCGGCGATACGGGTTGGCTGCCGCTTCCAACCCTTCCCTCTGAGCAGCGTCGATTACTGATGCGCGCGGATATGGCTCATTCGGACCGGCCTCCGGAAGCCGATCCTTTTGATGTCCGCGATGCGGTGAACTACTACGAGCCCGAAATTCGGCTGGACCCGGCGGTTCTGGCGGCAGAGGTATCATCGCGAGTGACATCGCGTGTTGCGGGCCTGCAGGGCTGGACGCTTTCCGCAGGCGACTCGAAGTCAATGAAAGTGACCAATTCACTCGACGCGACTTACGCTCGCGATCCTCAATTTCGACCGACCACCGGGACAGCAGACCGGTTCTACAACCTGAGCCGCAAATTTAAAATCGGTCCGCAGCAGCGCTGGGTTTCGATCGTGGCGAGTCGTTTTGCGGATGCGACCCCGACATCGGTTCAGGTCCGACTGGATGACCACACTGTCGGTGAATTTGATGTCCCGGTCAGAACGGCCCAGACGGATCCTGATCCGATCTTGATCCCGGTCCATGACTATCAAGGCAAGACCATTCCGCTGGAGCTGGTTGTTTTCCCCACCGATGAAAAGTCGCTGGTCGACTGGCGTGGGGTCGCGGTCACCTCAGAACGACCGGGTGTCCTGCCGATTTTTGAAGATGATCCAGTGTTTGCATCGCAGCTCAATCGTGGCATGGGTACGGTTGAGATCACGAACGAGAAACCGTTCTCGGGAAATGTCAGCCTGAAAGTGACACCGGATGCAGGTGACAATCCTCGGATTGAACGGCTGGACGCAACCATTTCCGATCAGCCGAAACTGGGTCAGTACCGCTATGTACTGTTTGCCTGGAAGCAGGCGACCGGAAATCGAGTGCAGATTCAATTCGCCAACGATGGTCGACTGGGTGAACAGATTGCTCAGATCGGACTGCGAGCGGACCAGTTGCGAGGGAAACCGGTTCGAGCTCGCAGCCGTTTCGAAGGCCCACCGGAAGACCGTGGTCTGCGACATGGTTTCGCCTACGATGCAGGAAGCCAGCCCCAGACGGCCGGCGCACCGCTCCGCTTGTTCGGTGCGATGCCCAAAGACTGGCAATTGCAGATGCGAGATCTTTATGG
>CAXBSB010000291.1:0-7788 GCA_963977965.1 uncultured Schlesneria sp. | reverse complement strand
ACGACGATGCCAGTCTGAGATACTGTATACCCCGCATTCCGGCCGACGCTGGACCACGACATTTTTGTAGGCGGTTCTGTCAAGCACCACGCCCTTCGGAAGACCTCATGGCGTGCCACACGACCGGCTTCATGAGACGCGAAACGTATCAGTCGTTTGCCCCAATCGGCGAATCCCGATAGTCGAGCGGAGGCTTCTGGCCGGGGAGCAGTAACGGATCATACTTACGGGCTCCCATTCGCCGGGTGTGTTCGGCCTTAGCTGCGGCGAGAGTTTGGGGCTGATGAAATAGATCCCAGGCTGTTGCTGCCATCGTGCGGGCTGCCAGTTGCATCCCTTTGCGACCGATTGAGGTTCCTCCTGCAGCAACGGCCTGCCATGAATGAGCACTCGTCCCGGGGACGTAACATGCCGTTGTAAACCCGGCAGTAGGAACAACCCACGAAACATCACCAACGTCTGTGGATCCTTTGCCGACGTCGCCACTGGTGTCAAACACCTGAGCCAGTGTCTCAAGCGGCAATGGCTTGCTGAGTGTGGACTGGATGCGTGCTGCGAACTGAGTCTCTTCGGCTGTGTACTTCAGATCATTCAATTGTCGCAGATTCGCCATGGCGACCTGCGAGAGAGCGTCATTTGGCAGGATTTCCATCGTGCCACCCAGGTACATTTCTTCCAGCTTCGTTTCGGTGGCGATAGCGGCCCCTTGAGCACACTTCAGCAGACGTGGATACAGCTCTTTGACAACTTCTGCTTTGGGATGCCTGATGTAGAAAAAGACTTCTGAGAAATCTGGCACGACATTCGGAGCTCCACCGCCCGCTGTGATGACGTGGTGAATACGAGTGAAGTCGGGAGTATGTTCTCTCATCAGCTCGGCAGCGTGACAGGTCAGTTCAACGGCATCCAAGGCCGATCGGCCCTGATCGGGAGACCCCGCGGCATGGGCACTCTTCCCCTTGAATCGAAACTTCACGGCGACTCGAGACAGGCACGACCCATCACCGGCACTGGTTCGACTCGATGGATGCCAATGCAGGGCGGCGTCGCAGTCGTTGAACAAACCGGCTCGAACCATGAATGTCTTGCCACTGCCACCTTCCTCAGCCGGACAACCATAAAACCGGACTGTCCCACGAATCTGGCCAGACTTGATCTGCTCCGCCAGAGCAATCGCGGCAGACATGGAGGCGGCTCCAAACATGTGGTGGCCGCACGCATGCCCGTAAGTGGCCCCGGCACGTGGCAGTTGCTCGGGAACTGCCTGTTGAGACAAACCTGGCAACGCGTCATATTCGCCCATGATCCCGATTACGGGCTTTCCTTCACCAAATGTTGCGGTGAAAGCCGTGGGAATGTCCGCGACCCCGCGCTTGACGACAAAACCAGCTTGCTCCAGCCGGTCTGACAAAAGCTTGGCGGATTGAACTTCCTGATAACCCGGTTCTGCGTAATTCCAGATCTGCAGAGCAATCTTCCAGGTCTCATCCCCGCGCCGCTCGACACTCTCGCTAAGCCCTGCTTTCTGCGCCGTTGCAATCGCGGGGAAACTGATGAGAAACAGGGCAATACAGAAAAGTCGGAAGTTCGAATTCATGTCGGTTTCCAGGATTGCTGGTGGTGATCTGGATTGATGTTCACGTCGGATTCGATTCGGTGCAAAATCGTGACTCGACGTGGAACGAACATATCAAACACCCGTGATCGCGTCATGGAACGGGGATGGAAACACTTCAAATAATGAGAGCAGCGCAGCAATCCAGAGTCGCCAAACACTTTTTGAACTGATTTTCGCCAGTAAATTGACTATGAAATGGCATGCCACAACGAAAGATGTATCGATTGCAACAAATGTAACGCCTCTTCAATTCTTTGCTTCTGACGATTCTTCGATCCTGAAGCGGATTAAATCTATCACCGTCATGCAGGTTGCAGACTCAGCCCGATAACTACTGCAGACTGCGGGCTCGCACCGCGGGCTGCCAGGGCATTGTAAAAGGCAAAACGGGGGTAGAAGATCGGGAGGGCGAAGCTCCTGCTGAACTGCTTAGGGAGTTGGCGCACATCGACTTAACGGCTCGGCAGGAGCCTCACCCTCCCATCAAATTGAACCTCCGTTTTCGCTTTGACGAACTACCTGGGCACTCCGTTCACGTTTCTCACGATATGGAATCGGACATGTTCCTGACACGGAAGTCGGCATGGGGTCGTTTGCTGCGCGCTAGCGCAACCGCGTTTGCTATTGCGGCGATGGGACAAGTCGCCCCGTCAGCAGTCGCGAGCGATCCGTTCGAAGAACTGCGTCAAAGGATCGAGCAACTCGAAGAAGACAATCGCGAGTTGCGTACGGCGATGGTTCCCAGGCAGACGCTTGGGATCGACGGTGCTCCGATCCCCCCTGCCCCTGAAGTCAACGAGCCGCCCAGCGAAGAAGATAAACGTATCGAAAGTGTGATCGAAAAGTATCTTCAGCGGCGTCCAAACCTTGCGGACTCGGCTCAGGACCAGAGTATCTCCGCGTTGCATGGCAGCGTTGCCGGGATTATTGACCGGCTGAACAAGAAGACTTATCCGACTGTTCAGATCAATGGTGTGTTTCAAGCGGATGCCGGCTTTTTTGATCAGGATCACAATAGCAAGCTGGCTTACGGTCCGATTCAGAATGGAGCCGATTTCCGTCGGGCACGTCTCTCTGCCAAAGGGAGCCTGACTGAAACAACCAACTACTTCTTCCAGATGGACTTTGCATTTTTCGGCCGCCCGACATTTACCGATGTCTGGGTCGAACAAACACAAATCCCTGGAATTGGAACGATTCGAATCGGTCAATGGAAACAACCATTCAGCCTGGAAGTGGTCAGCAGCTTCCGGTACACAACGTTCGTCGAACGATCGTCCCTGTTCCAGGCGTTTACTCCGTTCCGCCACTTGGGGACTGGCTTCTATAATAACGCTGAAGATCTTTCATCAACCTGGGCTGCATCGGTATTTACAACGGGTCAGGACCAATTTGGCGGAACCCTGTCGACAGCAGGAGGCTGGGGTACCGCCGAGCGAATCACGTATCTCCCCTATTACGACGAAGCGAGTAAGGGGCGCGAGTATCTGCATCTGGGACTCGCCCACTACTTCAATGCCCCACCGAACAAGACAACGATCTTCCGTTCGATCCCGGAAATGTACATCGGTGCAAACGGGGCTGGGACAGTCGGCACCAGTGGTCAGGCCGCCCCCGGTTCGTTTAATGGAACGCCGTTCTTCGTGAATACAGGCAACCTGGGAGTAAACTGCTTCAACGTACTCGGCACAGAATTGCTATGGGTCAATGGTCCGCTTTCTTTCCAGTCCGAAGCAATGGTCAATCTGGTGGATCAAGCGGCAAATGTTGCCGGTACGCAGAATGTTGGCGGCGGGTCCATGGCCGTATTACCGGGAATGTACGCTCAGACGGGTTACTTCCTGACGGGTGAGCATCGCCCTTATGACCGGAAAGCTGGAGCCATTGATCGAATTGTTCCACTTCACAACTTCAGCCCGTGGAAAGACGAGTGCGGTTGGGGAGCATGGGAAGTCGCAGGTCGGTATTCGTATATCGATTTGAATGACAAAAACATTCGTGGCGGTCAGATGAGTGATTACACCGCAGGATTGAACTGGTACCTCAATCCCTTCTGGAAAATCCAGCTCAATTACATCTACTCAGCATCGAATTACCGATACGCTGTCGGGGGACCTTCAACAAACACTCCTGCGGCGTCTTTTCTGGGGAACCACACGAGCATGTTTGACCTGCGTTGTCAGATGGATTTCTGATTTCGACGCTTTCGTCCGGCAATTCTTGGAGGAGAGGTGCGAATCCGTTAACCTGCCGTCGCTGCAGCGGTCGAGTCATTATCGAACACTGCAATGACTCTCGGAAATCCGGATCGTACCGACTATGCCCGACTGGTCTTATCGTACCGTCTTCCAGCCCCTGCTGTTTCTGCTGCCTGCAGAAACAGCCAGGGATCTGGCATTAGGTGCGATGGGTCGCCTCAGCCGATTCCCATTCGGTTCCACTGTTATCGATCTGATGGGGCATATGCGCCCTGATAGGCGATTGAGCCAGACAGAGCAAGGCCTGGACATTTCTGGCCCCGTCATGATCGGGCATCTGGTTGATCCGCACGGTACGGCCACCGCAGCCCTTGAGCGGTTTGGCGTGGGACTGATGGAAGTCGGCCCGATCGCGCGACAGGCAATTCGTCCAACACAGCCAGTCGAACGCGACGTTGAGCAGCGGTCGCTCCGAGTTTCTTCTGACGTCTATGCGGACAGCCTCGAGGAATGGTCCAATCGCCTTTCAAATAAACCTCACGCTGCCCAGCACCTGGCCCGGTTGACTGTCGCACCTGATGCGACCTGCGATACAGCAACGAGCGATTGCCGCGAAATGGTGGAACAACTGACTCCACTGGTGAACGGATTCGTTCTTGCCACACCCGATCAGGCGTTGTTGGGAAACTGGTCGGCGAGTGACTGGATGCAGCATGTTCAGCAGGTCCTGCAGAGCACCGCGAACTCTCAACATGCGCGCCCGGTCTGGCTCGCGATTCGAGCAGACCTGAATCCCGTACAATTTCAGCTCATCGTCGGCCAGGCCATCGCAGCTGGATGCCGCGGAATCGTGGTGGAAGGTCGTGTCATGGACAGTACAGGGGGTTGGCGAGTCGGTCAGCAGACACTTGACGCTGTATTGGCCACGGTGCCCCAGATACGAGCCGCTTATGGTCACAAGATTTCGGTGATCGCAGGCGGAGTTCACGAACCGATTGATGCACTTCAGTTGCGTCAGGCGGGAGCCAACTGCGTTGTCGTCGATTCTGGCCTGGTCTTTTCCGGGCCGGGGCTCCCCAAACGAATCAATGAAGCAGTGCTCTATGCAGATCATGCCTTTACACCGAAAGCCCTCCAGCAAAACAAGCAAGAAATCCCTATTCAGAAATCAACATGGTTTTGGACCTGGATTCAAGGAGCCGCGATGCTCATCGGCGGACTTCTGGCTCTGGGGATCGCGAGCACCAACATCGTCCTTCCCTACGACGAAGTTTTTGTTGGAATGTCGCGTGCCGAACTGAACCTGATTAACCCTCGGTTGCTGGCGTTTATGCAGCACGATCGCGTGACTCTGTCAGGGACGATGTTCGCTGTCGCGATCCTGTATCTGTTTCTGTCCTGGTACGGAATCCGGCGAGGCCACCACTGGGCGATGGTAGCCGTGATGGTCTCGGCGCTTGTCGGGTTCGCCACATTCTTTTCGTTTCTGGGGTTCGGATACTTCGATCCGTTTCACGCGTTTGTCTCCACAATCATGTTCCAGTTCAGCCTGATGGCATGGCAGGGGGAACTCGGAAAGTCAGAATTCACCGCCCTGCCAAATCTGCGTGAGACACCTGAATGGCGATGGGGCCAGTGGGGCCAGTTATCATTCGTGATCCATGGGGCGGTACTGGTGACTGCCGGGCTGATTATCTCGGGGGTCGGCTGTACGGTTGTATTTGTTCCCGAGGATCTGGAATTCATGAATCTCTGTGCGAGCGATCTTTCCGACGCCAATCCGCGGCTGATTCCATTGATCGCACACGATCGGGCCAGCTTTGGTGGAACATTAATCGCCACAGGGATTGCGGTCCTGCTGACAGCTCTCTGGGGCTTTCGCGAAGGAGCTCGCTGGCAATGGTGGATGTTGCTTCTGGCAGGAGTTCCCGCCTATGGGGCTGCGATCTTTGTGCATCTGGCGGTCGGATACACCAGCCTGTGGCATCTCGCCCCCGCTTATGGAGGTCTGGGATTGCTGTTCGCTGGCCTGTCACTGCTGTACCCCTATCTTGGCAGAACTTCTGACAGTTTGACCGACGAATGGAAGAGATTCAGAACTCAAGCAACAGGAACGGTATCATGTCACAGCGAATAAGTGGCCTGGTCTGGCTGTTGCGAGTGTTAGGTGCTGTCAACTTCGCGGCGGCAGTCGCAGTGGTGGCTCCGCGAACATGGCTGGCAGGATGTCATGAGTTTCTAGGATTGGGCCCGTTTCCTGCGGCTCCCATCGCTGGATATCTCGCTCGCACGACGTCTCTCTGGTTCGCATCGTTTGGTATCTTGCTCTGGTTCGTTTCACGAGACATTCCGCGATACTCACAAGTGATCGCGTTCCTGGGCTGGGCCATGGTGATACAGGGGGTCGTAGTGTTCGCTATCGATTGCTGCGAAGGTTTGCCTCTGTGGTGGATTGCCATCGAAGGACCCACCTGCCTGCTGCTGGGAGTCAGCATGCTCTGGTTGCGGAGCCTGGCTCCGAGTCCGTCGGAAAGGGGATTTCAGTGAAAAATGCGACTAGAACCGGCCTCGGTATCGTGGCGGGGATCGGACTGGCATTCATCCTGGTGATTGCCGTAGAAGCTTTCAGCGCCGTGGTCCACCCGATCCCTGCGGATTTTCGTGGAACGATGGACGAAATGTGCCAACACGTGGCGCGATACCCAAACTGGGTCCTCGGTGTTGTCGTGATCCTCTGGAGTGCAACGGCTCTGTGTGGTGTGTGGATTGCGATCCGGGTCGGAAACCTGATTGCAGGAATCACAGTCACCGCTCTGCTGGGAATTGCCATCGTTTTCAACGTCACGCAACTGCCGTACCCGCTCTGGTTCAAAATCGTCATGCTGAGCTGCTTTCCGCTGGGATGCTTCTTCGGAATCTGGAAGGCAAACCGCATCGCAAAGGCAGCCGGGTCAGACCTTTAGGTGTCGGCATCTCAAATTCACCGCGTGAGTGCAGAGCGGTGACATCCAGTCTGCAAACTTCGCCCGAATCCGGTATACTGCCGCTTTCCACGTGGATTTTTTGAGAAGAGGTTGCGGCTGATGGCTGTGTTGATGCAGATTCGGAATGCTCACAAGAGTTATGGTGAGCAGGTATTGCTGGATGGAGCGAACGCGACGATTTCGGACGATGTGAAGGTCGGATTCATCGGACGGAACGGGGCTGGAAAAAGTACGCTGCTGCGAGTCTTGCTCGGTGAAGAAGAACTCGACAGCGGTGAAGTCATTCGCCATCCCAATCTGCAGATCGGCTATTTGCGTCAGCACGATCCGTTTCTCCCGGGCGAGTCGGCTCATGACTTTCTGATCCGTGACAGCGGCCAGCCAGAATGGAAATGCGGCGAAGTGGCTGGCCAGTTCGAGTTGAAGGGCGACTATCTGTACGGCCCGATCGCCAGGCTCTCGGGCGGCTGGCAGACGCGCGTCAAACTGGCAGCGCTGCTGCTGCATGAACCCAATCTGTTGATGCTGGACGAACCGACTAACTTCCTCGACCTGCGCACACAGATTCTGCTGGAGCACTTCCTGCGAAATTTCCAGAAGGCTTGCTTGATCGTTTCACACGACCGGGCATTTCTGGGAGCAACTTGCAGCCATACACTTGATCTGACTCGGGGCGAACTGACGATGTACCCGGGCAAGATCGATGCTTACTTGAATTATCAGAAAGAACAGCACGAGCACGTAATTCGGTCCAACGCCGCCATTCAGGCCAAGCGTCGTGATCTGGAAACATTTATCGCGAAGAACAAAGCTCGAGCCAGCACCGCAACTCAGGCTCGCTCCAAGTCCAAGCAACTCGAAAGACTGGAGCTTGCTGATGTCGCGGTGGATGAACCAACCGCCTGCATCCGAGCTCCTCAGGTTGAACCGCGAAACGGAGCGGCCTTTCGGTGTCGTGAGCTCGCAATCGGTTACGCCGAAAGGCCGC
>CAXBSB010000290.1:0-7849 GCA_963977965.1 uncultured Schlesneria sp. | reverse complement strand
CAATACGCAGTTTCACTCGGCAACCTCGACGACTCTTCGCTATCCTCGGCATGGTGAATTAGGCGAAGGCCTTGGTAGTCACCGCGGGGCAAACGGCTTTTTCAAAGCTGGGCGGGATAGAAGAAGGCCGAGCATGAACTCAAGAAGAAGAGAAGGTTGTCCGTCCTACCTTGTGTTAACCAGTCCCTTGCGCATTCCGCGCTCGCTGGAATCCCATGCGCGGGAATGACGGCATGTGGTCCACAATCAGGAATCGTCGCAAAATTCGCGTGGGCCGGCGAGACGAAGGAATCAGAAGGTCCGCTCGCAAGAAACGGACTCAGTCGTGTCCGCCGCTGGTCAGAAGTTGCCCGACAAATTGGGTTGTCGGCAGTGTGCCCATCAGATACGTGTTCCTGCCGTCAACGATCTCAACTTTCTTTCGAGCATTCGACGCAAGTTCGTGCCCGTTTCTTCCCAGGGGCAACAGATGAACTTCGTGTTCGCCAACCGGAAGCTCGATTCTTAAGACCTGGATGGTATCCGGAAGCAGCGCCCAGCAGCGTGTGTCTGCGTTTTCGGTCGCTTCCCAAGCAACGCCCGCAGCCATGGCTCCGAGGCTCAGCAAGCTCCCCTGATCAACTTTTCCGGCTTCTTCCACGGCGTAGATCAAACCCTTCTTCACCACTCGCCGAGCGACCGCCTTGGCGATGACTTCAGGGTAGTGCGCCTGTTGCTGCCGGGCGGCCATTGAACCCACATCAACAATTGTCGCTGTTGATCCAACGGGTTTGCCGTCGACGTGTACCGCAACCCCCTCGGAAACACTCGGGAAGTTGATGACCTGCGGAACCTTCACCGGAGCCAGCGTTGGCGGGATGGCGCGGTTTGAAAAGGCATTCACAATCCGGTCTGCGATCAACAGCGAAACCTGCGTTGCAACCTCTTCCTTCTCCTGTTTGATCGGACCTCGTCCGACAAGAGCAAATACGTAAAGGACACCTCGGCCAGCACCGACCGGGGCTTCGTATTGAGCTCGCTGAAGATCGGCATTGGCATCACGGAAGCCAGGATCGAAGCTGGCGACCTGAACCCGGGCCTTGGCTGCCTGATCCAGGGTCAGCGGCGATTCCTCTGCCAGCATCGCCCGGATATAGGGGCCGAGTGCAACTTGTTTGTAGGCCAGTTCCGCAGGAACGAATTCGGGTTCACCTGCCTTTTGTTTCGATCGAGCCAGATCGATCGTCTTCTTCTGCTTTTCGGTGACCTTCTGAATGATCTGCTGCTGCTTGTCGACGATCTGCAACGCATAGGCGTTCGCGTCGTTTCCGTCAGACATCAAGTTAGAAAGTGCCAGCATCGCGCGGATCAGGACTTTTTCATAATCCTCGCCGGCATACGGCTGAGCGTTGTCATCCGTCAGCATGGAAGCAGTGAATTCGCCGATTTCCTTCTGTTCGAAATTGTCAAATCGGTCGCGAACGCTGCGCAGTAACTTTTCCGCTTCTTTCGGCCTGCCGGAAGCGAGTTCAATCATCGCCTTATCGAGCAGGAAGACGTCCGCTTCACGCTTATGATGTTTCAACTGCTTCTCGACCGCGTCACGTGCCAGATCGAGGCGACCCGCGTGATATTCCTCGCGTACAATCCAGACACGGTCATAATGTGACGCGCAGCCGGATGTACTTACGACGAGAAATGCCAAAAGGCAAAAGCGGACCAGTCCTGTGGCAGTAGCCGCAGAATGCGGGCTGACAGATGCGATCGGGGCTTCCAATCGTGACTCGCCGAACATCTCTACCTTCCGGAATCAACGCTCAACCGTAGTGCTTCAGCTTGCCCAGAACGGACTTGTGATAACCTTTTCTCAGCTCTGCCGATTCCTTGTCGGTCGTCAGATTTACGATGTCGACCAGTTCCAGAGTCAGCAGGTAATCACGCTGGTAATCTTTGTTGTTGCTGCGTGTCGTTCCTGAAGTGATCTTGGCAAACAGCAGGTAATCAAACGGCTGTTTCGCCTGCTCCATCACCGCAACAAACGACCGCAAGCTGCTGGGGACCAGCAAGTCTTCGGGACGCAGATGAGACTGACGCAATCCTGCTTCGACAGCGCGACGATTGATGACCTTGAACATTTCTGATTCTGTGATCGCCGTGTCAATCTTCTCGTAGATCTGCTCGCCAAAATCACCCAGTTCTTCGATGCTCTTGTTTTCCACCCCGACGAAGCAGATCTGCTTAGGGCAATGTGTCCCATCGTGTGAAACCGTTTTGACATCGGTCATCTGGCGACCGAGCAGTTTTCCGACCGATTCGGGGACCAGGCGTTCCCACGTCTCTGCTCCGGCAGTATGACTGCCGACCATGTCCCGATCGGTCTCATTGAGAACGTGAGCGGTTTGTTTGTTTCGGCATCCCGTCAACTGGGCCACCGCACCACAAACGATCAGTTGCCCCATTCCGCTTAGAAACCACCGCCGATCCATGGCTGTCTCCCATCGATATTCGTATCGCGTCCCTCGGAATCCATTCCGGGGAGATGTCAAAGCGAGCAGGTTCGCCCGACAACTGCGCGTGCTTCGGTAACTGATTCGGTTGGAACTCGACGAATCTTCAACCTCGCTCGTCCGCGCGTCCGCAATCTCCGCAGATCTTATGCAGATCGGCACTTTCTGGACAGATCGACCAACGCTGACCGAAAACCAAAGAAAATACGCAAATCCGGAAATCTGCAAAGACCAGAAAAAATACGCAATTTGCGTGGCAGGCGGAATTCGTCCGATTTCAGTACGACCATACCTACCGATCAGTCGGGCAACCGCTGGCTTTCAGTACGGTTTCCTGCACAGCCAGATCGTGCATCGGCGACCAGTCGAACATCTTTTCACCACGGATCACTTTGGCAAAGTCAGTGGCGTCACCGACGTAGCGTTCGTATCCCGCGACGGTAACATCCTGATAGCCCTTGCTGTACTTTCCGTGTTCTTTCGCCAAGGCGAGGCGAACCACCTTTGGGCTATCGAGTGGTTCGATGTGGATTGTTCCTTCGGTTCCACACAGGACGATGTGTCGGCGAGAAAACCCTTCCACTTCCATGGCTGACGATTTGACAGTCGCGAGGGCTCGGGGATAGGTCAGCACTGCCAGCATGTTGTCGCGCAGGGAATCCATCTGGCGACCGATGTGCTGGTGATAAGGGGTAACTTCATCTGGTTTCCCCAGCAGGTCCACGACCACATCGATCACGTGACAGGCGAGTTCGAACATCATCCCGCCAGCATATTCAGCGTGCTTCAATCGATTCGCCTGATCGACCACCTTGCTCATGACGCAGTGGACTTCGAACGGTTCCCCCAGAAATCCTTTCCGCAACAGATCCTTCATCAGCATGATCGCGGGATTGTAGCGATACATGTATCCCATCTGCAGACAAAGGTGCTTGCGCGCTGTCGTGTCGAGAATCCGGCGAAACTGCAGCAAGGATTCTCCAGCGGGCTTGTCGAGATGCACATGCTTGCCTGCATCGACGCAAAGTTCTGCATATCCAAGCAAATGCCGGGGTTCCGTTTCCACAGCCACAGCCTGCAGGCCCGGAACGTTAAGAAGTTGCTCAGCAGTCATCCAGGGAAGACCACGATAGGTCGCCTGCTGTTCGGCCTGACGCCTCAGTTTCTCGTCCGGTTCGACCAAGCCAACAACTTCGAAATCATTCGATTTGCGGTAAACATCCATCTTGCCGGACGCGTGGGCGTGTCCCGTCCCGATCTGACCAATCTTGATCCTGGACATTCCGATCACTTTCTCAGGGTGTGTAGCGTGCCGATCGAATGAATGGCTTTCGATAATATCGCGACCAAACATTTACGTCGATCATCACACCTGTCTGAGCAGGGTCAATGTCTTTTTGAAGCCGGGCAGGATGCAGTGTGGAGACCAGCGGCGATTCGCCTCGCCGGCCCACCATGGTCTCCACCCTACTTCGAAAATGCCGTTTACTCTTGCGTCAGTGGCACTTCGGCTTTTTCGAAATGTATCATTCCCTGCGGGCTGAAAGCCCACGAGAACAAAGCACAGGGCTTGAGCCCTGTGGACGGAAGTAAAACAATATGTGCGACCTGAAAGGTCGCGAGACGCGACCGATCGGAGTTGATCGCTATGACGGAATTTCTCGCGACCGTTCAGGTCGCGTACCCTGCGCGATCCTTATCCACAGGGCTGAACCCCTGTGCTTTGTTCTCGCGGGCCTTCAGCCCACAAACAGCCGATGATTGCGACATCGCCACCCAACCGTGAAACAAAGATCTGGGTAACCTACATTGAAAAAGCCGATTGCCCTGCCTCCCTGAGGCAGCGCACGTCCAACTGACAAACTGTCACCAAAACGCTGGTCTCGCCACATCACAGGGCCGAATTTGATCGTACTGACACTTTCATTTCAGGTACGTGAAAACTCAACAAAAATGCACATCGCCCGAGAACGATGTGCACGAGTGTCGCCAATAATGAAATCATTCCAGCAAGGAATGACGTTGCGTTGCAGCGATTCTTAACGTCGGTAGGTGACTGGATTCACCACTTCAATCGTCTGCTGCACACCTGGACCTGGCTGGTATTCCGGGTATGCAACCGGAGCAAACTGCGGTGGCATGTGCAGCGGTCCGGACGAAACAGGAGTGGACTGAGGAATTACAATTTGACTGCCGGGGACTTCCGACCAGCCAGCATAGTTCATGGGCTGGCGTCCGATTGGATGAGAAACCGGGGTCTGATTCTGGGCCCAGACGGGTGTTCCACGAGGGGCCGACTGCGCGGACTTCAGCATCGTCGCGTGATCTTGATACTTGTGCCAGTACTGATTCGAATACGGCATGGTCGGCCGCTCACCCCAGCCCGCTGCCGTCTGAGACTGTGACAGGACATCTTTGTAGTTGTACGGACGGAACAGATGATGTCCGCCGTATGCCGGAATTTCTTGGAAGTAGCCATGAACCCAGTTCTGCTGAGTATCAAATGGATTACGCTGCTCCGATGACCCTTCATGTCCGTAACGGCCATAGGCGTTGGCGGGGGCGGGATAGCCCGGTTGTTCCGAGGGACCCGGATTACCAACCTGCATTGCCACTCCCAAGGCCAGATTCAGCAGTCCGCTCGGCATTTCAATTCCCCTTGCGTCACATCCCCAGACTTGGGGAGCTTTTCCAATCAATATCAGTCATTCCGTGGAATGACGGTGTACGGGCTCGGACTCGCCTGCGGCACTGCCAATGCTTCTCAACAATGTTGGCACGAGCGCATTCAGAACCCTTCGAGTGAGAGGGATCGACGGTCTGCAAAGGATTCTTCGCCAGTTCTTTCCGGTCCGACAGGGTTTGCCAAACCGGAATTACTTCTGCTGTTCGTGTGACCGTAAGAACGAGGCTGGTCAACGTCGAATTCAGTCACTTCTCCTGAAGTATTCTCAAGCACCCCTCGGAATCCGGGATAAGTTTCACTGCCAACTGACTTCAACGTGTCATTGAACACGAATGCTGGATTCGCAACTTCAGACACTCTTTCCTGATGTTCCCCGCCGAAAAGGAGCGTTCACCCATGAATCTCACCAGGTCTCTTTCGTACGTCACTTTGATATCGGCCATTTCTGCCGTTTCAACACAAGCATGGGCGGGTTGCAACTGCAATGTCCCTCCATCTCCGGCGCCGATGGCAATCAGTTCGCCCGGTTGGAACGCTGCCGGGATACAGGGTGACTATGGTGTTCCCATGAATGGTGGCTATTACGGCAGTGCTTCGATGCCATACGGCGGAACTGTCGCAACAAATGGTCCTCACTGGGCTCCAGGTGGCTATGACCCCCGCATTGGCTCCCCTGCGCTTTACCATGATCCATCGGGCGGACAGTACGTTGTGACCGGTAACCCCTACTACGATCATTTCGGGCCAGGGTTCCACAGAGACTCACTGCACGGGCATTACCGGTTCCCCTATTACAACTACCGGGCCCCGTGGTACTTCCCAGGCCGGGCCGTCTACAACCGGAATACAAACTTCGCGTGGTGATCGACTCTGACGATCTGCGAATTCTGGTGACGCATGCCCCGTCTCTGGATGGGGCTTTTTGCATTTAACGAAGGACGTTTTTTCCTCCAAAACGGCCGGTTATCGTAATCAACAACCAATCCACATGACAGAAACATCAGAATCCGTAGCGAATACTCTGATTTTGTGTCACCGAGGTAATCCAGGCCGACCTGGCACTGATCAATTTTCACCGATAACACACGGCACTGAGCTAAAACACGTTGTTTCCGTCAATTCCGGTGAATGCGATTATGGCAGTCGTCCGATAGAGACAAGGACTGCTGCGCGGATTGAGTCCACCTACCTTCGTCGACAACGAGGTTGTCCGATCCCTCAAGGAACGAGGACGGACATGCAATGGTCGCGGATGATCTCCGGTTGGGGATCGTTTTCGATCAAAGTAAGAGTGGATTAGCCGCACCTCAACAACGGGCTGAATCTGGAGAAAGCTTGGATGTTGGATCACCTACGATTCACGCGACACGGACGTTCGTTGTTTCGAGGCCGCCGACTGATGGCGTCAGTTCTCGTCACAATGGCGTGGGCCATACCACATGCTGCTGTTGCGCAACAAGGCAACGGATTGCTTCACCCTGGCTCATTTCCCGGTGGACAGCCCCAGTTGGCTCCTCCCGGTCGGGTGATGACGACTCCTTTTTCGCCAGACTTCCAGGAGCAATCCTCGGGTAGCATCCAACAGGTACAGAATTCGGCACAATCTGCGCGAGCAGTGCACCGGCTGATTGAAAAGCTGCCCGAAGCTCAAGATGACCTGGAAATCATCGAACGTCGCAGCCAGCTCGTCGTCACCCGTTCTCCCGTCGTTCGAATGGCGATTGGAGATCAATCGATCATCGATATTGTTCAGTACAGTCCCAAAGAATTCTCGATCATTGGCATGGGCCGCGGTGCAACAACACTGACCCTGTGGTTCGATGGTGAAGCGGAGCCGCTGATCTATACGATCCGTACGATTCGCGATCCAAGCCTCAACAAGCAGCGCGAAATCGATTATGGGCAACTCGAACGTCAACTTGCCCGGATGTATCCGAACAGCAAGGTCTATCTGATCCCCTTCTCGTGGAAGATCGTCGTTCGTGGACAGGCTCGAGATCAGGAAGAAGCCTCACACATCCTGAATATCATTCGAGGTGAAGTTATCAACCAGAATGGTGGGATGTTCAACGGTCTGGTGACCACGAACGGTGGTACAGGCGGATACGGTGATGCTGGCGGCGGCGGCGGTGGTGTCGGCGGCGGATTTGGAGGATTTGGAAACTGGGGGGGAAACAACTTCTGGTCCGGGTTCATCATCAATGAATTGCGCGTCCCCGGCGAATACCAGATCAACTTGCGAGTACGCGTGGCCGAACTGAGTCGTTCGCAGCTCGATCGCGCCGGTGTGGATATCAATGTTCTGTTCAACGATGCGCGCAATGCCATTCGTACGTCGCTCGGTGGGGCCGCCGGAACCTTGAGTGGTGTGTTCGAGAACGGCGAAATCGGCATTTTCCTCGATTATCTCTGCACGAACGGAACCGCCAAGGTTCTGACTGAACCTCAGATGACGGTCCTCAGCGGTCGAAATGCTCGACTGCTGTCAGGTGGTGAATACGCGGTTCCAACAATCGTTGGAGTTGGTGGTGCTCAGGGAACGACGACTTCGTTCCGTGGATTCGGAACATCGCTGATGGCAACCCCGACTGTGGTTGATCGCGATCTGATCCGAATTTCTATCATTGCAGAGTACAGCAGCCTGAATCCCGCGAACAACTCGGGCGGAATCCCCGGA
>CAXBSB010000289.1:0-7905 GCA_963977965.1 uncultured Schlesneria sp. | reverse complement strand
GTAGTCACCCGCCAGCCGCTTGGTCCAGATTTCTTCCCCGGTCTTGGCGTTCAGACACGAAGCAACCGCACCGTCACTCATCATGAACAGCAGGTCACCAATCAACAGTTGCGACGGGCGTTTGGGAACGGCCTTGTTCGACCGCCAGGCGATGTTTTTGGTGATGTCGCCCTCGCCCGTCGGGGGAACTGCAATCAGCGGGTTGGGACCATCCGCCGAATTGATCACAACCAATCCATTGCCGTACAGAGGACGTCCAGCCGCATTCATACCCCCGTGCCGGACAGTCCAGATCGGATCGCCGTTTTTCGGATCGTAGGCGATTGTCGCCGAGGCAAATGGACTGATCAGCAGTTTCCTGCCACCCGCCTCAATCAGTGCTGGCGTCGAATAGGCCTTCTTGGCATCGCCATCCGTTGTTCCAAAATCGACGGCACGATCTTTCTTCCAGACCGTTTCGCCCGTCAACTTGTTCAAAGCGGTGATGTACTGGAGATCGTAACCGTCAAACGTCAGGTACAGCAGATCTCCGTAAACGACAGGTGATGATCCCGGTCCACGGAAGTGATCACACTTCAAATCGGTTCGCTCCCAGATTTTCTTACCGGTCTTGGTGTCGAGGCACGCGGTACCGTAGGCTCCGAAATGAATGTAGACTCGACCTTCTTCCACGTACGGAGTCGGCGACCCATAGCTGTTTGTGGCATGGGTGAATTGCGGCGTGTCGACTTCAAACAGCTTCAGATCGTGGATCACTTTTCCGCTGTCGAGATCGACGCAGACGGCAGACAGGACGATCGGATTGTCCAGTTTCGGCTTGTCCTTGGTGGTGTTCCTGACTTCCGGGGCATTTGTCAACCAGATTTGCTTCCCCCAGATGGCTGGCGAGGACCAGGCCCGGCCAGGAATGGACGTTTTCCAGACGATCGACGAATCACCGTCCGCAAATTTGACCGGCAGACCGATTGCCGTCGACGTTCCGTCCCCCCGAGGCCCACGGAACTGATTCCAATCCTCGTCGGCCGCTCCGATGGAACAGGTACACAACACCAGCGCTGCAATGACCGTACGCATCCACAACCTCGCAAATCAAGTTCCAGAAAGGATCGACCAATGTTGATGTGGATACTTTAGTCGTAAGTGCGGTCAAAGGCCAAGCGACACGCGCGAGATCTCCACCGGTTGGGGGCTGTCGTTCCCTGGTGGTCAGAGGCAGCCATCCATACGGGGTGCCACGGTTTTGGAGGGTTTTGGAGTCCGCGACAAGGCCGTGCGTTTTCGGAATATCGTTGTGCGCGCGATTCGGACGGCTTCCTGTAACCACCAAGTAACGACTGCACCGCGGGAAATCGGCCTCGGTCTCGAACTAATATTAAGAGCACGACAACCGCAAGTTGCGCACAAATCGTTAGGAGGGCGAGCCACCGGCAAGAACGCGATATGCCAGGGCAGCCAGCAAACCACCTGCAATTGGACCTGCGACAGGAATCCAGGCGTACCCCCAATCACTATCACGTTTACCGACGATCGGCAGAAGTGCGTGCATGATGCGAGGCCCCAGATCGCGGGCCGGGTTGATGGCATATCCCGTGGTTCCCCCGAGCGATAATCCGATCGAAAAGACGACCAGCGCGATCGGAAGGGCATCGAGCGAACCGAGCTTACTGGAGATATTCAATGCCGCAAGCACCAGGACAAACGTTCCGATCAACTCGGAGGTGAAATTCGAACTGCCAGAACGGATCGCGGGGCCGGTGCAGAACACGGCGAGTTTAGCGTTGGCGTCGTCCGATTGGTCCAGATGAGACTTGTAGATCAGCCAGACCAGCGTTGCTCCAAAGCAGGCACCAAACATCTGAGCGAGGATGTAAGTTGCAACCAACTGCCAGTCAAAAGTCCCTGCGGCTGCCAGTCCGATCGACACAGCCGGATTGAGATGGGCTCCACTCGATTTGGCAACGGTAAGCACACCGACGAACACCGCCATCGCCCAGCCAAAAGTAATGACGATCCAACCCCCGCCGTGCCCTTTTGTCCCTTTAAGAACCACATTCGCAACGACGCCATCACCCAGCAGTATCAAGAGCGCGGTCCCAATAAATTCACCGGCAAGTGCTGACATCGGAATTCTCTCTGGTCGAGGGATGTGACGAGCGAAAAGTTGATGCATGACAATTCGAAGTTATCGTATCTCACCGTCATTGAAAACTCGATCCCTGAAGCTCAATGGTTTGGAACGCTTGCTCTCACTCGCGGATGCCACTTTGATCAGTTCTCAAATCCTTCTTTCATGCAAATCAACGTGCTGTGCCCCTGCGTTCAGCCCGGTAGCCCCGTAGGTCAGGCTGTGCCTGACTCCTGGAAGTCAGGGTTTAATGGTTCCGCAGTTTGGCGCGCAATGTTGTCACGTAACATCATTTCGTCAGGCACGGCCTGACCTGCGGGACGGTGATGACGACGTAGTCGTTTTCGTTGCTTAGACTCCGAAGGGAGATATCGCTTTGACCCCGAAAGAAGTCGGCGATTGCGTAATATCTCTCAATCTGCCGATTGATCTCCTGCAGCGCTGGATATTCGTCAACCGGGTCCGGTGCAGCGTTGAAATCCGAAATGGTGGGACGAACGAAGAAAGTCGCCCCCGCTCCGGTCACCATCGAATTGGATGGCAGCTTTCATTTCGTAACCCCCGGCATCGTTGGCGGGAAATACTCCGTATACGATTCGAGTCTGAAGTGGAAAGACCTGCCCTGATGCATGCAACCGAATGTTTCAACTTTGGATTGAGGCTGAAATGAAACGTGAGCTTTGTCCGATAGGATTCTTCAATGAGTGTTTTGGCGGATCAGAAGGTCCTTCGTTGGCAGCGGCGGTTCGTACTTCAATGGCTGTTGAACAAGACAAAATGGTCTCGTATCTCGACCAAGGGAAATTGTTTGCGTGCATAATGGGAATGGCCAGAGACGTGCTATCGCCGGAGCATGAAGTTGCAGGGTGCGGCGAACGTCATATTCTTACAGATGGTGTTTGGGCGTGGCCCGCTTTCCTTTCATATTACGTAATGACGTACCACATCGAACTGCCAATCGAATTGTGGGACCACGCAAGACGCAATAAATGGACCGTCCCTGCCGATGTCGATGTCACAGAACTAACGCTTGCTTGACAGATCGCTTATCCATGACTGTTCCGTATGATCCGCATAAGATCAGCAACCAGCCACAGCCGCTGCGCCGGCCCGTCCACGGTCTCGCCCCCGACGCGTTTGTCAGGAATTGTTCGATTACAACTTTTGCTCGGATGCCAAATGACGATAGGCGAGACTGCCATGATTACAGCAATACTTGAGACCAAGGACGGCGAAAGGATCGGATGGTCCGGTAGACCCGGAAACGAACAGTTTCTGATTCGTCACGAAACGGACTTCTCAAAACTATCGCTGTTAAGCGAAATTGATTACGACGTGTTCGCCGCGTCAGACATGGTCGAATTGATTGGTGAGCTGATGGTAGTGCGGAAAACCGTCGATCGAAAAGATCAAATGCACATCGACGAAATCATCACATTGGCAGAGCGTTGTCGTGACGGAGACGGATTGACGCTGTCGTTCACACCGTTCGATTGATCTTGACCTTTCGCGGTTACCCGTTTGCCCCCGTGGGAATATCAGCCACGCCTTGCTTAAGAACGTCAACCAGCCATAGCAACTGCACTGGCCCGCTGCGGTTCCGCCCGTGACCGATTCGTCAAGAACTATTCGATTCTTTGCTTTGCGACAACAACATTTCTCTTGGTACCTGTTACTTGTCGGGAACACTGGGTGTGTGGGTAACAACGTGGACACAGCATTTTTGTTGACAATTGATCTAACTGGAGCCACAGTTGATGACCGCCGAAGTTGCAATGACAGCACGTATCAGGGGGGGTTGGGTGGCTTGGGAGCTTCACATCAAAGGGATCGGAAACGGAGACCCGGTGTTAGATGACGGCCCTCCCTTGGGCGGCATTGACGACGTACGGAGTACGATCGAGGCATATTTTCCGGACGTCGACTGGGAAACAATTGGCCGGGGATTCTGTTACGACGATAACGGAGTGATGGAATTCAAGTTTGTCGGAGAGCCGGTCGAAGTGCTGTGGCTTCGCGTCCAAGGATGCGATTGCACAGATTCGTTGATTGCCATGGCACGGGAAAAGCATTGGGTGGTAGTCGATGACTCGAGTGGCGAAGACCTCGAAAGCGACTGTGACATCGAAGAGGATCTTGTTCGGACGCTTCAGCGAGCGGCGGGGCAAAGGAAGAACGCCAAAAAACCTGTGACACGGTCAAGCGTCAAGATGCCCAAGATCGTATCCCAGGTTCCGCTGACGCAAATTGATCCGTCACAGATTTCGAATTGCGTCATTGTTCCCTTGTACGACGACGAAGTAACGGATGACGTGTTTTACGAATACTCCGCCGGGATAGACAAGGATGAACTTCGCTTTAGATCACTCCGTGGCATAGCCAGTTGTCGGTACGAAGTGTTGCTGCCGAACGGGCAACGACTCGCGGTTCTGCTTAAGTGTGGACCTACTCGAAACAATGCGGACATGAGTTTGTTCAAGACGTTCTTCGAAAGCATGTCACGTCCCATTGCGACGATCCATGACGGAATCGTGGAAACAGCTGACGGCACTCATTTCGATGTGCGCGAATGTTTTTGGATCGAACGGGCACTTGGCAGGAGACGCAGGGTGAGCGGATTGGAGTAGAAATAGATTTGACGGCGGGATCTGCCGACCTGCCCCGCCCCGTGCGCGGTTGATCTCTTGCTGGGCCGGATAGCAAACGCTTGCCTGGTGAGAATTGTTGCCTGCAGCCCAATAGTGGTCGATCTATCGTCCGAGGTCAGGCTAGAATAGGCGTTGCTGGGGCGATTGAGCGAGTGAATCAACTGGCTCCTGCGCTTCTTACTGGCACGCGGTGCAATGTCCTCGCAGTAGGATTTCGACGACTTGACCAAGCTTGGTCAACGCTTTACGCGTGTCGTCGATGATCTTGTCGTCGTGGACGCAAGAAACACTGCCACAATCAATGCAGACGAAATGCGGGTGCAGTTCCTCGCCGTCATGACTCGGATCGCGAAGTTCGAAACGCCAGACGTGGTCGCCCAGTTCTGAACGTGTGACCAGGCCCGCTTCAGCAAGATCGGTCAGATTTCGGTAGACGGTCGCTTTGTCGAATCCCAGTGGAACCAGATCTTCTGCAATTTCCGCGTGAGTTGCCGGACGCTTCGCATCCTGCAGCCATCGCATGACAGCCATCCGTGCACCGGTCATCCGTAAGCCGACCTTTGACAAAAGCGCTCGCGCTGAAGCAATGGCTTCTGTGTTGTGCTTTGGTGTTTTGTTTCTTGCTGTCAATTCTCAATCCTTCGTTTTCGCACGCGTCACACGAGTTCGTATCATAACGTGGTTCCGATCCAGATGGCAAATTCGTTCATTTTGCATATTTTGGCGACAGCCTATAAGCCAGGCGGGGATGTACGAGATGTGCAACCCATTGGATTGCAAGCACCGAGAATCAATCGAACAGGCGAAAGAAGCACTCATCGATGTCAAACTTACTCTGTCTCTTCGCATTGCTGTTTTCGCCCTGGAAGATGCTCAACGCGGCCGAGCACCTGATTCGTCCGGGCGATTCGCCGCAGGTTGTACTCGATGCTGCTGCGGTCGGTGATCGGCTGGTGTTTCTACCGGGACTGCATCAACACGGGCTGGGCAGACATCAGGCGATGCTCTACGTCGACAAATCGGTTGATATTGAGCTGCGCGAAGGTGCGGTATTTCAACTGGCGCCAGGCGTCTGCAAAGTCGAAGCGAACGGAGAAATCACTACGGATCAGGATGGGGGAAAGAAACTGGACGATCTGGAGATTGGCGGGGTGTTTGACACTTCGCGGCCGGCTGTCGATGGTCCCGAATCGTATGGTGCGACGATTTACACGATCAAGATTGATGGGACTGGCGCTGAAGGCAAGCCTGATACCTTTGCATGGGGTGACGGAAAACTCTTCGACACCCCGAACAAACTGGTTCCCATTACTGGCGACTGGCAAGATTTGAGTTATGGAGTGAAGGTCCGTTTTGGTAACCGCACGGGGCACAGTAAAGGGAGCCTGTGGTTTGTCTCGTACGATGGTCAGGTGGCCTACGGAATCCGCATCGGACACGGGCGGCAGGCTAATTACATCGAGAATGTCCGTATCTTTGGCAAGGGGACAATCGATCTGAATGGTTCACACAACGCTCAACCGAGCGGCCTGGTGAAGGATATCAACGCCTGTGTGCTGATCCACGGACGCGTGTGTAGAGTCACGGTTGAGGGGATCACCATGAAAGATACCAACCGCTCGGTGATGTGTTACGGCGAGCATTCGGGAGAGTTCCTGGCCGGTGGTGCGGTGGGGCCTGGCGAGTCTTTTGATGCCGAAAACATCACTATCCAGCGGACTCGCACGATCAATCCTGGCGGCGCGGCATATCTGCTGGGGCACCCCTCGCATCGAGGCCATTTGCGAAACGTGAAATGTAACTTCAACTACATGGAAACCGGCATGACAGCTCTAGAGCCCAACTTCAACCTGGATGGATACGAAGTGATTGGAAATGTCATCAAGAGCGACGGGCAGGCCATCCACTGCTGGCGTCACTCAAAAAACGGTATCATCACCGGCAACCTTCGCATTCATGACAACACGGGCAAACCCGTAGTCGTTGTCAATGCGCCTCGGGGCTGGCAGGCTCCGCAACCCCCGGAACTGAGAAACAACCGAAATCATCTGAGCGATCTGGATGAAAAAGAAAAGCGGACGTCGAAGTAAATGCGGTTCATCCATTCAGCGACCGTCGGTTTAACGCCACATGGACGGCGAACGCAGCCGGAACGATGCTGGTGTTTAGTGTGGGGGCTTATCTGGCTTCGTGCGAATGGGTTCTGCTCAATGCTTTTTTGAAACAAGTACAACGGTGAAAGCATGTTAAACTGAACCGTGTCAGAGAACACAGTCTCCGCGACTTCAGTGATTCGCTGAAACAGATCGTACCTGTCGGCCGCTGTCGGCCGCGCAGCGTGGCGAAGTTATCAAGGATCGAATCCCGAACCATTATCGTCGTGTGGTTGTCTGAAAATCTGATGTAGATCAGAAAGGCTGTTGCTGTATGTCCACGCTGAATGATGCTTACGACACTGCTGCAAGGGCGATTGAAGCTGCTGATGGATTGTTGATTGCCGCTGGTGCTGGGATGGGAGTAGATTCTGGGCTGCCAGACTTCCGCGGGACCGAGGGGTTCTGGAAGGCGTATCCACCGTTTCGAGGTCGCAAGTTCAGTGATTTGTCGACGCCTCACTGGTTTCATTCCGACCCGACGCTCGCCTGGGGATTTTTCGGCCACAGGCTGAAGCTTTACCGGTCCGCAGTCCCGCATGCCGGCTTTGAAATATTGCAGCAATGGGGTTTGCGAATGCCGCATGGGTACTTCATCTTCACAAGCAACGTCGACGGACAGTTTCAGAAATCCGGTTTTTCACCGGATCGGATTCTCGAATGCCATGGGTCAATCCATCATCTGCAATGTGCGATTCCTTGTTCTCAGTCGATATGGACGGCAGACGATATTTCGATTGATGTCGACGAAACTACAATTCGAGCCAAATCAGTATTGCCTTGCTGCGTTGAATGTCACGGAATTGCGCGTCCCAACATTCTGATGTTTCATGATGGAGGTTGGATCGCAGATCGTGCCGACGAGCAGGCGCGACGATATCGAAGCTGGCTGCGGGCAGCAGAGACCGCTCGCCTGGTGATCGTCGAAATCGGGGCGGGACTGGCGGTTCCTTCAGTTCGATACGAAAGCGAATGTAGC
>CAXBSB010000288.1:0-7921 GCA_963977965.1 uncultured Schlesneria sp. | reverse complement strand
ACTCTTCGCTATCCTCGGCATGGTGAATTAGGCGAAGGCCTTGCCTTGAGTCAGGGCCATGGCCGTTTTGAAACTGGCAGGACGTAGGGTGGCGTCATCGTTACCCAGATCTTTGGTTCTCAGTGGCGATGTCGCAATCTTCGGCTGTTTGTGGGCTGAAGGCCCACGAGACCAAAGCACAGGGGTTCAGCCGGGTTCAGCCCTGTGGAGACAGATAGCCCAGGCGATGCGACCTGAAAGGTCGCGAGAAATTCAGTCATTGCGATCAACCTCGATCGGTCGCGTCTCGCGACCTTTCAGGTCGCACGTATTGTTTTACTTCCGTTCACAGGGCTGAAAGCCCTGTGCTTTGTTCTCATGGGCCTTCAGCCCACAGGGAATGACGCGTTGCGAAAAAGCCAAAGTGCCAATGACGCCCGAATAAACTTCACTTTCAACGTAGGATGGAGGCGAGTGGCGTTTCGTCGCGCGAGCCCACAAGTAATTTGCGACGATTCCTGACGGCATGCACATACTTCCGCCCAGCTTCAAAATGGCGATTGCCCTCCTTCCAGCAAGAAATCGATGCATCCTGTCCTAACACTTTTAAATCGATGACAGACGGCAAACTGTTCTTGACGGGTTTCGGCTGATCGGGTAACGGCTGACGGGTCACGGTTAATTGATCGTCTTATTACATTCAAGGAAGAATGGCATGCGTCGACAACATGCACTCGTTGGGATGTTGAGCCTGGGCTTGAGCTTTGGAACATTTTCCGCATTCGGGCAAGAGCCTCGTTCCGGTGATGCGCCAGTTGCACAGACGGAAGCAACTTCCACGGATGATTCGAACTTGCCGCAAATACCGATGCAGGTGATCCTGCGTCTGCAGGGAAACATTGCTGAATCGCAAAAGCTGGGACTGACAAATGCCCAGAAAGATGATCTCGCGGCATTTATCAAGGTTCATAACGCGGAAAAAACCCGCATCCAACTGGTACTGAGCAGCCTTGATAAACTGGGGCTGAAAAGTTTTCGGTTGCAATCAGCGGCAAAGGAACTGACTGACGAAGCCGACGCGAAGGCTCAGACCAAGGTCCAAACGATCCTGACGGCGCAGCAGCGAGCCATGTTGCGTCAGGCTCATCGGCTGGAAATCCAACAAGTGTCGTTTACTCCCAAACCCTCGCTGAGTGCAGTGGGTTTCGGGACGCTGCACCAGCAATGGACAAATGGCGATCAGCTTTCCGTGCTGGAGATCCCGGAGATTCAGCAGACACTGCTGTTGAGTGACGAGCAGTGGAAACGCGTTGAGGCAACCAAAAAGACGGCCTATGTTGCGGCTCGGGAAGTGATTCTGAAAGGAAAAGAATTTGCAGTCCCGATGATTTCTGCCAGTGCGAGCGTACCAAATGTTTACCCGCAGGTCGAACAGTTTCAGAAAGAGGCACTGTCACAGCTCACTGAACAACAAAGGGCAAAGTTTGAAGAAATCGTCCAGGAGCAGCGAAAAGAGTTTCAAGTGGCAGCCAAACGGCAAGAAATCAAATTTCCAGCGGACTTCAAAAAGTTGAGTCTGGCATTTCCGCATGGCGGAATTATTCACATGCGATCGCATGTGAATGATCAAGGAAGCCGCTACGAATTCACCTTGAACAACGCACTCGCACATCCCGACGTTGTTCAGCAACTCGGTTTGACCGAAGAACAGCAGAAAACATTCGCCCGAGAATTGCAGGAATTTCACAAAGTTCTTCTGACCAAGTTCAATGAGAATCAGCAAACGAGCGCACAGACCGAATCCAAAAAGCTGGAGCAGTTGCGGGAACTTGTTGTTGCTCACAACGCAGAATCGCAAAAACAACTTGCCGACCTGTTGACGCCCGAGCAGCAAGCAACTCTCAAAAGGGAATGCCTGAAGAGTCTCGGCTGGAGTGCCTTGTTGCAGAAGGACGTTGCTGAATCGTTGCAATTGACGGCAGAGCAGATGACCTCCATCAAGTCGGCGTTGAAAACACCTGCCCCCCAGATGAAGCCATTCACAAATCCACCTGGTGACTTCGATGCCTTTCGGAATCGCTCGGATGAGTTTCACAAAAAGATGTCACAGTATCATACTGAAATTTCTCATCGCATCTGGGAAGTCCTGTCACCCGATCAGCGTCAGCAGTTTGAGAGTATGACGGGTATTCGGCCCCCAAAGAAATGATTGCGGCATCCTGCGTACAGACTCAATCGAAGGATTTGGGAAATGAAGACAGAATCCATCAACGGCCGGACGATCAGCTTCGCTGATCACGTCGATGAAATCCGTACGTTGTACGGCCCCCCTTCCGAGATAGCGGCCAGGAAGTCACTCCCCTGTCTGGATGAGCACTGCCGACACTTCATCAGCCGCTCGCCATTCGTTTGTTTATCGAGTGCGGCTGCCGACGGTGCTGCGGACGTTTCCCCGCGTGGCGATTCACCCGGTTTCGTGCGAGTCCTCGACGACAGCACATTGTTCCTGCCAGATCGCCTCGGCAATAATCGCATCGACACAATGATGAACATTGTGCAAAACCCCTGCATCGGCCTGATCTTTTTCATTCCCGGTGTTAATGAAACCTTGCGAGTGAACGGTCTCGGGCGGATCGTCGTCCAGTCGGAGTTGCTCGCAGAGAGCCGTGTGGACGGGAAGACACCCAAAAGCGGCATACTGATCGAAGTTCGCGAAGCATTCCTGCAATGTGCCAAGGCCTTGATTCGGTCGAAGCTCTGGATGACCGATCAGGTTCTGCCACGAGAACAATTTCCGACACTGGGCAAAATCCTGGTCGATCAAATCGGCTTGACGATGCCCGTGCCAGAACTGGATGCGCTGATTGATCAAGCGTATCGTGAGAAACTGTACTGACGAGAAGACTCTTCTATCAGGCCACTCGCAAAGTCGAGACTTTCACCGAAGCTCATTCGATGGCGGCGCTTTCCGTCGATAAACACGCGTCAACGGGATCAACCGAGCTTGGATCGCCTAGTGCGAACCCCGATTTCAGGGATTGTCACTCAGCCCGAATGTGGATATCGTGACAACGACGCATCGGCAACCGCTAATTTGTTGCGATGATGGCTTGTTCGTCTGGCTTGCAGGAATCAGGGAATCGACATGGATCATCACCGTCGCCGCATGTTGCAGGGCCTCTCTGCGGGTGTGCTCGGTTATGGGCTTGGCGATCTCTTGGCGATTGAAACAGCCATGGCAGACTCGGGCCAACCCAAGCGACAGGCTCGCAATGTCCTCGTGATTTACGAAGAAGGGGGCATCAGCCAGATGGATACGTGGGATCCAAAACCTGACGCTCCGGCTGATCATCGCAGTCCGTATCATCCCATATCTACGAGCGTTCCTGGAATCCAGTTCACTTCTTTGTTACCTCAAGTGGCACAACATGCTGACAAGCTGGCTGTTGTTCGATCGATGACCAGCACTCCCGTAGCCGGTCACATTGAAGGGTGCCTTGAGTTCATGAAAGGCTACCGGTTCAACTCGCCGCTGTTTCAGGGGACCGATCTGCGGACACATCGGTTTCCGGATATCGGTTCAGTGGTAACGGAGTTAATGGGGACGGATCGCTCGGAACTGCCGGGATACGTTCTTTGTCCCGGGGCCAATCTTCCCAATCATGTTGGAAACTCAGGCTTTCTACATCGCAGCCGAGCGCCTTGGAAACTGGGGACAAGAAGCCTGGGCGAAAATGTCGCCATGCCGGGATGGCACGTGAAGTCACTCGACCCGCTTCCGGGACTCGATGCCCAGCGATTGAGATCTCGCCAATCTTTGCTTGGGTCGCTGGATGCTGCACCTGCCGCCAACACACAGGTCGCCGCGGCATTTTCCCGCAGCTACGAAAACGCATTCTCTCTGCTGACAAGCTCGCAGGTTCAAAAGACTTTCTCGTTTGAAACCGAGAAAGAGACGACTCTGGATCGATATGGACGGGATCACCGTGGATTGAGTTACCTCCTCGGTCGCAAATTGATCGAAGCGGGCGTTCGTTTTGTTACTGTCACGGTGATTCAGCCATCGGATCTCGTAGGACGCCCCAACAATGGCGAACCCAACGGGGCGTTCTTGAATTGGGACCATCACGAAAGGATCTACCGGAATGGTCCCTGTGGCGGTCCGCAGGCGATGAATAACGGTGAACGCTACGGATTGCCGCATCCCGTGATGATGCCGAGCCTCGATCGTTCGCTGAGTGCTTTGCTGGAGGATATGGACCAGCGAGGGTTACTGGCGGAAACGCTGCTTTATCACCGAAATGGGAAGGACTCCACGGTTGAACAAGTGGCAGGGACGTGACCATTGGGCTCGAGCGATGTCAGTCGCCTTTGCCGGGGCTGGCGTTCCTGGGGGGCAGGTCATCGGCCAGACCGACCGTGAAGCTGCGGATGTGATCAGCCATCGTTACACCCCATATGATTACGCTGAAACGGTCTATCACAAACTGGGAATCGACACCGCCCAACGGCTTAAGATGGCGGATGGCCTTCCCGTTGAATTCAGCGACGGCGGTAAGCCGATCGCTGAGCTATTCGGTTAATCGCCCCCGACACGCTCATTCTGAAAATGGTCGCGACTTCCCGACAATCAGCCAGAATTCGTCAGAGTTGTTGTCGGTGACGTGGTAAACACGAACGGCGGTATCGTCGGTGCCAAGGGCGCAAACTGTTCCGTTTCTGATGGTTGGGACTGGCCATACCCTTGCTCTTCGGGAATTGGTAGTGGATGATATTGGGGCGGGTGTTTCCAAGGAACCTCCGCATGCGTATGCTGTCAGACAGCCTTGTCGCTTGAGGCCGGGTGCGGCGAGCTGGATTGTGTTCGAATCCAGGCTCTGGTTGCCCACCCCTTGGAGTTGTGCGGCATGGAAGAGATTCTCAGCGGATATCACGTCAACGAACCGACCTGGTTTTACCTTTCACTGCTTTTGATTCTGGCCGTTTTCTTCAAATTCGGTCGAATCTGGTCAGTGCGGAACCTGGATCTGGTGCTGCTGCTTGCGCTTGCGCCGGGGTTGCTGCTGGTCCGTTCGACAAACCTGATGCCCTCGGTTGGATATTCATTTCTGTTTGCTGTCACCGGCCTGTTGCTGTTGCGCCTGCTTCTGGATGCGGCATTTACGCGCCGTCCACGGCTGGAACAGAACCTGAACACCGCGGGAATGGCTTTTCTCTGCGCTTCAGCACTTCTGTTTCAGATCACCAAAATTACCACCGAACAGCCTGACGTCGCAGCCGTGCGAACGGTTCGGGGCGCGGATGATCTGCTCAAGCGTCAGGATGTCTCGACATCGCCTCAGGAAACGACGGATCCGAAGTCAGAAACTGGCCCCGCAGGGCGACTGCTGGCAACTCCAGTCGTTCCGCTGGCAGGAGCTGAAGTTGCGGCGGCGCGAACGATGGCGATCCTGTCGCATCTTGCGGTCATGCTTGGCCTGATTGCGGTCGGACGCTGGCATTTCAGCGATACCAGTATGGGCCTGGCGATGGCTGCCCTGTACCTGCTGCTGCCGTGTACCGCATACGATGTCAGTAAGGTGAATCACCTGTTACCTGCAGCACTGATCATCTGGTCGGTGGCGATGTACAGACGCCCGATGGTCGCAGGAATCTTGTTGGGTCTGGCCTGTGGAACGGTGTTCTTCCCGATCTTCCTGTTGCCGATCTGGATGGCATTCTACTGGAAGCGGGGAGCTTTGAAGTTCGGCTTCGCACTCGTCCTCACAGGGGCAGTGCTGTTGGGAAGTCTGATCATGACTTCGGCCGATTCCACGTCATTCAAGCAACAGACATTGGGCTCGATTGACTGGAGCGTATTAACATTCCAGGCAGAAAACGGAGCCGGGTTCTGGGGACTTTACAATCCCGCCTACCGGATTCCCGTCTTTGCCACGTTCGTTGTGATGCTGATCGCACTGACCATCTGGCCGACTCGGAAGAATCTTGAGCATCTGCTGGCCCATTCGACCGCTGTGGTTGTGGCAACGCAATTCTGGTACCCGCATCAGGGAGGCGTGTATGTTCTCTGGTACCTGCCATTGATGCTGGTCGTCACATTCCGCCCCCGGCTCAATCATCTGCCACTACAGCAACAACCCGAAGAGACTCGTGTTGCGGCCTCGGACGGCAATGGGAATCTACGCAGCGAGATCCCTCGCAGTTCGTCCCGCATTCAGTTGTTTTGAGTCCGGCTTGGCCGTTCATCTACCGTGGCGATGACGTTCGATCAATCGAACAACCAAATGTGTGGCACGTCCCTGAGTCTTCGAAGGGCGTGGAGATTCGCCAAAAACCACGCCCATCCCAAAGCGTCTGGGCGTGCCACCCGACCCGGGAATGCTTCCGTTCCAATAATTCGTTCGCATGGGTACGCAACGACCTGGTTTGTCAATCAGATGGGTGTCTGCATTTACTTGGACTCGTCACCTTGTTTAGGTTCTGTTCCGCGATTCTTGTCTCGTTTTCCGGGTTCGTTTCGCGATGCTGCTTCGTACTTCTCACGGATTTTGTCAGCGACTTGCTTTTGGTAGAACGTATAGTCCCGACCAAAAAACAGCTTCAGGTTGAATGCCGGTTGATGAGTGGCTTTCAATCGCTCGATCTCTTTGCTGACCTTTTCAACAAAGGTGGTTCTTTGCGACTCCGAAAGTCGTTTTAGGCCTGGTGCTTCTGTAATGGCCCATTCACATTCCTTGACCTGTAATTCCCAAAGTTGCTTCCCCTTCTTGGAATCCAGCCATTCACGGCGAATGGTTCTCGTCTCCTTTCGTTCCCAAGCCAGGACATTTTCCTTAACAGGAAATTCCCCACCGCTGATCCAGGGCGTAAACTGCCGGAAAGAGTACGTGAGGCTGTCTTGAGCGATTTTACGGCAGAGAGAACCCACCGACGCATTTCTCATCCCGTCGAATGTATGCGTGTATGTCATTGCATACGGTTCGTCTTCGAGATGTTGCACGAGTATCGCCCACGACTCGTTGTTCACAGATTCGCTCAGAAGACGCAGTTGCTTCCTGACGCGATGATACTCATCCCAATCATAGTCGCTTGGAAATAATGGGACGGTTGTTAGCAATGGAGCGTTGTCTCCCAAGATTTTGACCTTTGTGGGTATTTCGTTCGTATTCGCCAGTCGTTCAATCATTTTCTCATAGTCTGACGCTTTGAGTGGAATTTTCTCGTCATCAGCCATGCTTGGGACCCCGCACGCTGCACATCCCAGGAAGGCCGAGACGGCGATCACCAGAATCTTCACATGCTTCGTGACTGCGGGTCCGTACAGGCATTCGTAGCGTGACACTTTTGCTGGTTTGTTATTTTTCATTTCGGAATCCCTTTGCATGTCAGGGTGGCCGCGGCCGCCTGGCGGACTTCAGCTAATCTCCGATTGGCTCACGACGATGAGCCGCGCGTCTTTGATCGTTGGACAGAGCCAGACATAACTTCGCTGATGTCCGCTCGACCGTCACACACGTATCAACTCGCACCGCCACATGCGATCCAAAACCATCGGCCGTGGCAGCTCAAAACAGCTTGTTAACCTTCAAAAGCGTTAAGTCATCGCCTCAATTGACTGTGCGTCCTCGCCGCTGGTGCGAATAGTTATGTCGCCGATTTGTAGTCACTGTCGGCATCGGCCCAATCCAGCCCAATCCATTGGCCGATTGAATTGTCAAGAACGTTAAGACGCACTTCCCGTAAGGTCTATCATCCGATGTAGGATGCAGTCAATGTTACCCAGATCTTTGTCTCGGTTGTGTGGCGATGTCACGATCATCAGCGGTTTGTCGGGTGGACTGTTTGTGGGCTGAAAGCCCACGAGGACAAAGCACAGGGCTTTCAGCCCTGTGGAGACGGATGGCGCAGGGTATGCGACCTGTAAGGTCGCGAGAAATTCAGT
>CAXBSB010000287.1:0-7924 GCA_963977965.1 uncultured Schlesneria sp. | reverse complement strand
CCACGATAACGACAGGATGCATTCCCATCAACTGGCACACCACTGGACAGGTAACTCTTGATGCAAGCAACACCTCGATTAGAACATTGTTGCGTTGCTGACTGTCATGGAGTAGCGTCAAGTATGACGGATTCCCTCTCTTTCTGGAACACTCAATGAAGCCATTCCCAATTGTTGCCGCAGCAATCTGCCTGGGGATGATCTGGACCTTCACCGATACCAGTTTTGCCGCAGAGGCCGAAGCGACGCTGACCGCTGCTCGCGAACATCTGCGACATGGGCGGTACGACGAGGCACTCGAGAAGCTCGATGAAATCGACAAGATCAAAGAACATGGACTCGACCCCATCGACTTGGTCCTGATGCGATGCAGAGCGCTCGCTGAATCGGGGCAGAGGGATACGCTTGAGACAACTCTTCAGGAGGCTCTGAAGGCACATCCGCAGTCTGCGTCTCTCCTTGCTGAGCAAGCACAGCTTCACTTCGAACGCGGACGACTCAAGGAAGCCGATGCGGCGGTCAAAGCGGCATTAAAACTGGATACAGATCATCTGCTCGTCCGACTGATTCAGGCACATATTCTGACGGAGCAGGGAGACATCAAGCAGGCGGACGATGGTTATCGCTGGTTCGTCCGCTACTACAATCGCCGTCAGCCGACCGATGCAGATTCGTTACTGCTGGTCTGTCAGGGATCTGCTCAATATGCCCGCTGGCACAGTGTCAGCCAGATATTTGATTTCTGCGTCAATACGCTCTGCCCTGATGCATTGAAAGCCGACAAGCAATCCTGGCGAGCTCACCAGCTGGCGGGGCAGTTGCTGCTGGAAAAATACAACAAGGCGCAGGGGACTCCCGAACTGAAAGCAGCTCTCGCGATCAATCCTCGAGCGACCGATGCCCTGGTGGCACTCGGCCAGTCGGCGATTAAAGACTTCAACTGGGATGAAGCCGAATTGCGAGCCAACGCCGCCTTGGACGTCTCTCCCAAACTTCCCGCGGCCCTGCGGATTCTGGCTGAAGCCAAGTTGTACTTTCGTGAACTCGACGCCGCCGAGAAGCTTTTGACCGAAGCTCTCTCAATCAATCCCATCGACCAGGAAACTCTGGCGCTGGTGGCAACACTGCGATTGATGCAGGACGGCTGGCCGGATCCAGACCGATTGAAGCAACTGACCAGCCACCTGGACCACATCGCAGATCTGAAACTGGTATCACCGACGCGGTTTGAGCGGATCGTCATCGACGTCGCAGGCCGCAATCCGCGCCCTGGTTATTTTCTGGCAACGCTCGGCGAACAACTCGATCGATTCCGGCAACATTCCACGGCCGAGCCCTTGTTCAAACAGGCGATCTTGCTGATGCCTCAATTGTCAGAATCAAAAACGGCACTCGGAACTCTCTACATGCAGACCGGTCGCATGGACGACGCCAAGAAGCTTCTCGATGAAGCCTTCAAAGCTGACCCCTATCATGTTCGGGTCAGCAATATGCGAAAGGTTCTGAAAGTCCTGGATGATTACAGTGCAGTGACCACCGAACACTTCGTCATTCGAGCTGACAGCAAGATCGATAAACTGCTGGCTCGTTACATGGCCGAGTACATGGAGGAAGTCTACCCGGAACTGACAAACCTCTTCGGATTCGAGCCTGAACAGCGGACGCAGATCGAGCTCTACAGTCCAGCCAAGGGACTCTCTGCACATCAATGGTTCAGTGCTCGCATGGTTGGGCTTCCCTGGGTACAGACCATCGGAGCTTCAACGGGTGTGATCATCGCCATGACCAGTCCGACAAGTATGGAAGAACCCGTCAACTGGGCTCGCGTGATGAAGCATGAGTTCGTGCATGTGCTGACACTGCAACAGACGAATTTCAACATCCCTCACTGGTACACCGAGGCCCTGGCCGTTCGCAGCGAAGGCTATCCTCGACCCGTGGAATGGAACGGTCTGCTGCTGGATCGAGTTCCCAAGGGTGAGTTAAAGAATCTCGACAATTTGAGCATGGGATTTATCCGGGCTGGGAGTCAGGCCAACTGGAACTTTGCGTACTGCCAGAGTGTTCTCTATGCAGAGTACATGGTCGAGCGATTTGGGGAAGCGTCGCTGTCGAAGCTGCTGGATGCGTACCGGCGCAATCGCACGACAGATCAGGCTGTTCCCGAAGTTTTTGGTGTCGACAAGGCAGACTTCGAAAAAGGTTACCGGGCGTATCTCGATAAAGTCGTCGCGGACATCCGCAAAACGGATGATGAGACGGAAAAGAAACCCAATCAGATCGAAAAGAACTACGAAAAGAACAAGGACGATCCCCAGGCGGCTGCGGAGTACGCTCAACTGTTGATGATGATCAAGAAGCGAGACGACGCAAGAACGATTGTTGATGCAGTTCTGGAAAAGCACCCCAAACATCCACTGGCTGCCTACGTCTCTGCAAGCATGCTGGTTCGGGACGAGAAATTCGACGAAGCGCTGGAAGTGCTTGAACCTGCACTGGACAAGGAACATCCTCACCGTCGGGTCCTGGAACTTCTGATGCGAATCCGATTGAAGTTAAAGGATTCTGACGAGGCCCTGGAGCTTTGCGAACTGGGGAAAAAGCACTTTCCGTATAACAGCGACTGGTGGAAGGGGACTGCGGCGGCGGCGAAAATGGCGGGCGATACTGAAAAGCGGCGCGAGGCTCTGAAGACGTTAACGCGGATCGAGGCCGATGATCCAGCCCCACGTAAGGGGCTGGCTGAAATGGCTCTGGCAGACGACAACTTTGACGACGCCTACAAGTACGCTCGCATGACGCTTCACATCGATGTGCTCGACGCCGATGTCCACCGGCTGCTCGGAGCCGCGCTTGCCGGTAAGAAAGAGCATCTGCGTGCCATCACCGAATACGAAACCGCGCTGGAGTTAAAGCCTGAAGATCCGTTGCTGCAACTGGAGCTGGCAGACGTCCTCATCGCAGCCAATCGAAAGCCGGATGCCCGGAAACTGGTCGACAAGATCCTGGAAAAAGATGCAGGGAATTCCGCTGCAAAACGACTTCTGAAACAACTGAAGTAGTCCACATCCTTCATCGTCGCAATTGAAACACTCGATTGGTCGCATCGCGGCGGTCCAATATCAGTCCCGCCGCTTCTCGATGTGTCTGTCGAGTTACTTCAGTTTCTTGCGAAGAAGCGGAACCAGAAACTTGGCAGTTTCGTCGCCGATCACGTGATATCCGGCCAGGTTCGGATGACGGTCACCGTACCAGCCAGGAAGATCGCCAAAATGGGCGTCAACGCGATTGTCGAGGACTTCAATGGTGCCCGGATTGCCGGGGGCCGCAAATAACTTGGCGAATTCACGTCGATTTTCCGGAATCTTGTCCATGGGATATCGCCGGTAATTCAGCATGTTCGGACCGTGTTTCAATTCAGCGGCATACCGAGGGTAGATGTCGAACAAGAGCACTCCTTCAGCCTTCGCAACGTCGACATTCAGTTTGTTGACGCGGGCGGAGTTCTCTTCATCGAAATAGGGGATGACCGTCGTCACGATCAGGGTCGCTTGAGGGTGATCTTTGCGGAGTCGCTCCAGAAGATCGTGATAATCTTTCGGAAAGTTGACATCGAAGTTGTCGCGTTTCCCTTTGTCGTTCAAGCCGTAACGAATCAGGATGTAATCAATTCCAGGCAGCTTGGAAACCGCTTTGTCGTAGCGGCCAGACGTCAACAATCCATGGATGTATTCGCCGCTCAACCCCAGATTGATGACATTCGTCGGCGGCAGATCTTTTTCAGCGGCAAGCAATTCGCGAATCACATCTTCCAGATGCGGTCCCTTCGGGACATGGCGACGAGGAACACTTCCTTCCGTCGTACTGTCACCCAGCAGAAGAATCTGTACCTTGCCATCATGCTCTGCCAGAGCACAACGGGCGAACAGCAGGCCGACAATCGTTAACAGGCATAGATTCAACAGCCGCATTCGAAGCCTCCTCAGGTACTGGCCAGGGACGTCTCACAAATCATCAAAAGCAAAAGGCGGGGAAGAGTTTTACCACAGAGGACACGGAGATGCACAGAGTGTAAGCCAGAATGCGATTGCGGGAAGAGGCAGCAAGTCCAAGCTGAATGCCCTCCAGCAATTGATGATTTGTGACTTTACAATAAATCCTTCTGGCCTGGCTTCCTCACTCTTCCCTCCGTGCATCCCTGTGAACTCTGTGGTAAAAAATCTTTCATTCGCAGGGCACCCAGATTGGCCGTAACTTGACCCCCGCGGCGTCTCGCACAATTCTCAACTTATTCAACTATCGCGGTCCCGCCGACGTACCGCGTTTCACGAATCGGCTTTCCTGATTCCACCGCTCGATCCCAGACACGGTAGGTTCCAGTTCCTTTTTGAAAAGTGGATGTCCCGAGTAACTTTCCGGTCGAACGGAAGAAACGGCATTCGCCGTCGATCAATCCATCCTTGTAGGGGACTTCTGCCAAAAGCGTTCCGTCCTCAGCCCAGCGACGAACCTTGCCATGGATCTTGCCGTTTCGAAATGGAATCTCGGCCATAGCTGAAAGTTGAGGACGACCAGACTGCGGAACGCGATCCGGCTGTCCGTAGTAATAGACAATTCTTTCACCGAATTCGCTTTTGATTTTCAGCCCAAAGAAGTCGTAGCTGAGCAGGCATTCCTGATCCCAAAGAACGCGATACTCAATGATCGAATTCCGGTCGACAACGGTGATCTGTGGATTCAAAGTTTTGAGATCGACTGGCGGATCGGCGGCAACCGATCGCAGATCACTCCCAAACGTCATTGCAAACACTATCGCGGCCAAGAAGTAATTCCGCCGGAATCCAAAGTCAAAACGACTCATAAATCACCTCGTTTTAGTACAAATGTCAGAATGCCTTTTGCAGAATCAGTTTTTCGAATGCTCACCGGATTCAACTGAGCTGGAAGGTCGCGCCGCCTCGCCGTTCTGGTGTGCTTGCAGGTGGGGTGGGTTCCGCAGCAACCGTTTCAGGGAATCACCAACAGGATATGCGTCGGCGAAACGCTCTCGTTGCGCGTACTTCCAGACTGCGTTCTCAAGATCGACATGATGGAATCGGATGTCACCCGCTTTCAGATGCTCTTGCATCAGGGAAAACTGGCCGTCTAACGCCGTCCAGGAGCCAAGGCTACCGATTCCAACTCGCCCACCGTACTTCTCGTGAAGCGATTTGCAAACTTTCCAGTCGATGAGTGATGCATGTGTGAGTGCGACGCGAATTCCTTTCGCTTCCGCTGGCCCCAACCCCGGAATATCAGTGCGTTGTGGCTCATACATCATCTGAAGTTCGACAGATCGAACGATTGCATCCAGTTCCTCTTTCGTGACACCGAGGTTTTCTTTTTCAATGTACTTTCTCCGCGCCGATCCCCAAACCTTGTCATAAACGCGAGCGGCCTGAAATTCGAAAAGCCATGGTTGAAACTTCTCTGGTGTAAGCTCTTTTCGTTTGGCATCCGCCTCGGGCGGTGTGAATTGTTCGAGGTACAGTTGCTCGCCAAACACCTGTACGATCAGCGTTCGCGTGCCACGGCCTTTGCCTTCCCCCTGTTCGCTCGTCGGTGCGGACTTCACCTGCACAGGCGGTGTTTGAGCAAAGGCAGGAATCGTCACTGCCAATAGAAACGCTGATGTCGATGCCACCATCAGGTACCGCAAACAATATCCGCCCATCGTTGCACCTCAACCGCGTTCGACAATCTACTACCGGCCACGTCTTCAATCGCTGCCATCGCGCACATCAGTTTCTCATACACAGCGCCCGTGTGATTCGAAGTTGGTACGGACATAATGAACGCTCGTAGGCCACGACAAATCGACGACACCGATAAGCATTCTCCATCGATCTGCAGTTGATACAACACCAGAATGCCGACCAGTTCCCTATCGCCGCCGTTGAAGTCATCCGCAATCTGCTTCGGAAACGGCGTCTGATAGACAAAATCCCGCCCATACCTCCGTATGAACTCAAACACTGACATCTCGGGAAACAACCCAACTTCCGTAGCCACAACTCCCAATAGAGCGTAGATATCCTTCCCAGTAAGGAAGCACCAAATCGCTTCTTTTATTCTTTTGACGTCCGAGTCTCCAATTGGCGTCGTGACGGAGGCGAGCAGATAGGGATCCGAGTGATGAACCATGCGAGTTAAGACATCGTCAATGTTTCCGGTCGCGGGCCTACCCGTCGCAGCGTTCAGCAATGACTCAATGGCGGTGCGGACAAGATTATCGCCATTCGTTACAAGCTCGCGTCTGCTCTCGCTCATTCTAAGATTTCCCCAGAATTACGTCCGTTTGCACTTGGAATGCAGACACAAAGCGTCGCTCTCAGCGGGGACCAACGAACACTTCGAATTTCACGCGATCGTACCAAGACAACCAAACTCGAGCAAAAAGATTTCAGACCAGCGCTGTCGACAACCGGTAGACGCAATCCCGGGAACGGTTCGTTTGATGCCAGATTGTTCGCTGGCTTGCCTCCTCTCGTTACCCTCCGTGCATCTCCGTGACCTCCGTGGTGGATACTCTTCAATTCGCGGCAAAACAGGGCCGCGTTAATACCTTGTTGTCGGATCGTTCCAGGCCACCTTGGCGGTAATCAAGGATTCGTCTGTCAGTTCGATCTGCAACCACGGACCACTGGCGTCAAACTGAAATGTATCTGTCCGTTTGCCTCCCGCGCGAACAGTATTAACGAGGCTGCAAGACGGGGCATACAGATCCTTGGGATCAGGCCAGTGTCCGTCATTGATCCGCCGGCGCGCATATTCACTGCATAATTCGGCAGTGTCACCTGCGATCGCTTGAATGCGCGACTCCATGATCTGCCCAGACACCCAGGTACTCGCGAACCAGGCACACACGACGGCCATGACTGAAAACAAGCCCACGATCGTTGAATACTGAAATCGCATCGGTGACATTCCAATGTGGTAGTCAGCTCGGCTGAAAACGAAAAAACCCCAGATGAACTCTGGGGCTTTGATTCAATGGAAGGAAGGACCGGGTTTCGCCCCCAATCCATCCAACGAATCGTCCAAGTTTTCCGCCCCAAAACCGCTTGACGCAAGCCATTCAGGCAGAAGGCATAAAATCGAGGCAACAGAACCCCAGTTGAACTTTTTCTCGCCGATATCGCTGGGTGGGAACCCCATATCATCCGACAGGTTCAGGCTGCCTAAATCATCGCTGGGCCAGCGGTTCTCATCTCGTGCCCGCTCTTTTTCTGGCACATCGTCTGGCCAAGACTCGTTCCCGTTACCGGGCAGGTAACGGTGTTACCGGCAGGCTCCCGCAATCTCCATAGCGGCATCAACTTCATTTGGCTTCGGCATTTCGCTGGACCGAGTTGGGCCGGTCCTTTGGAGGAGCCAGTATGTCCGTCAAGAACAAGTTCGACGCAATTGAAGTCAAGGTCTCAGGGTTCACCTCAAGAAAAGATGCCGCCGAGATCATCAAAGGTCTGCGTTCACTCGGCTTCAAGTTGAAGGATTTTGACAACGGCTCGTTGTTGGACGACGGCGGAGTGATCGTGACCCAGATCATGTCGGTCGATGATCTTGAGACGGATTGCAACCAAGTTGTCGGTGACATCCACGTTGTCGTTGGCCTTCGACCGAGCATTTACCTCTTTGTCCGCAAATTCACCATCGTCCAAGAATGGACAAATCAAGTCGATGACTAGGAGTTACGATGATGTTTCGATGTAAGAAACCTTCGGCGTAAATCGGGTAATGAAGGAATCCTCTTGGGTCAGGCCAAGAGGATTCTCGCTTTACTGGCGATCACGATTTAATTGCGATTCAATCCCATGTCCTGACTTTGAAGCTTCTTTTTCCACAGTGCTTCTCGACCTATGATCTCAGCATAATTCAAGCTCGT
>CAXBSB010000286.1:0-7949 GCA_963977965.1 uncultured Schlesneria sp. | reverse complement strand
CGCGCCATCAGCCGCTGGGCGCTAGCCCACGGTTCGAATCGTCGCAAACGGTATCGACTATGGCGCGAAGTGAGCACGTCACAAATGTAGGGTCGGACAAGTGGCGCTTCGCTGCGCGGGCTCCACCAGGATTTCTCAACGTTTCCTGATGGTGGGCCGGCGCTCGAAGCGAGCTGGTCCCAACCCTACTTTGAAAAAAGCGATTGCCATTTTGAAGCTGGGCGGGATAGAAGGCTCGGTCATGAAAGTTCAAATAGAAGAAGAGACGGACACGAATGTCCGTCCTACTTCGAAAAGCCATTGGCCCTGGGCGCACCTCAGAAACGGGGAGTGGGTCAGTTTGACCTGATTTTCGAATTCGTGATCTTCGGCGATGATTTCCGCCGAGGCCAGAGAATCAGACAGGCCGAGAGAAGGGTCATGGCAAGCACAACAGCCCAGTATGGTAATGACCTCAATGTTCTGGTTGTGAGATCTTTCGTCTCCGTTGACCAATGGAAACTACCGGCAGTCGAATACAGTTTGTCCTGAACTTCACCATCCCAGAATGCCACACCATCCAAACGGGAATGACTTCTCATCCACAAACCCGCAACCGCGCATGCCACCACCAGGGCAACCAACCCCGCCTTCTGTCGCCAGCCTTTGAAAAAGTCACGCAAAATTGTAGCCCCGCTATAAAACGTACTAGTGGTTTGTCAAAGTTAAAACAGGGTTCAATGTGATGGGAGGGCGAGGCTCCCGCCGAGCCGCTAAGTCGATGTGCGTCATCTCCGTAAGCGGCTCAGCAGGAGCTTCGCCCTCCCGTCCATCCTATGCTGCGTCGAACCCATCAAGTGTCTGGACGAAGCAGTTCTTTCGCAGATACACGATCCACTCAGCTGTTTGACAAGACATCAAACAAGTGACGAATCTCTTCATCAATCTGTTCTGGAAGGGCGACCGTGTCCGCGATCTCGTCCCTCAACAGTTGGCGGTAGCGATGACGTAATCGCCGTGCAGCGGCTCGTGCGGCTTCGACAGTGCAGTTCAAACTTTTCGAGGCATCGGAGTAATTGGCATTCTCGCGATCCGTCGACAGAAACGGATGAAGAGTCTCAAAATGGTCTTGCTTCCCTGCGGTGACGTACTCATCCCGTAATCGCATCAGCACTCGTTCCAGCAATGCCAGCGCCCACTGGCGTTCGAACAATCGTTCCGGTGTCAGGTTCTGAGCAGGAACCGTCAGATACCGGGACTCGCCCGATTCCCAATCGACATCCATCGCATTGAGCGACACATGCCAGCGTTTGCCGCCGCGTTTGTCGGCACGTTGCTTGTCCCATTCATTCGAAACGAAGTGCCTGACCGCAGCCAGCAGGAACGATCGAAAGCGGCCTCGCTCAGGTTGTACGTCGTCCAGAAAATCCTTTTCGAGCAGGCGAGTGAAGAATCCTTGAGTCAGGTCTTGAGCTTCCTGGCTGTCACGCGAACGTCGTCGGATAAATGTGTAGAGCGGAAACCAATAGGCGCGACAGAGGTCTGCCAGCGCCACCGCCCCATCGGGAGCCGATTTATCTCGGGCGCTCAAGACGAGACTCCAACGCGTCGTCGCAAATTGAGGCGATGGTTTGCCTGGTCCGAGAGGAACAGATACGGACGAGAGAGATGTCATCGCGGCTCCTGGCAGCCCATGGTAAAAGGAGTCAGACCAGTCAGACCCTTTGGAGGGCAGTCGAATTTGGATTGGTAATCGCATGCCCGGCGAGGGTCTGCTCCCTTTTACCACGGGCTCCTGGTGGTTTGTCAAAGCTAAAACGGGGGTTCAATGTGATGGGAGGGCGAGGCGGCGAGGCTCCCGCCGAGCCGTTAAGTCAATGGGCGCCAACTCCCTGAGCGGCTCAGCAGGAGCTTCGCCCTCCCGATCATCGACCCCCATATTCCAACACGACACGGACGTGCGCCCCGCGCTAAATCAAGGCGATTTCAGGTGTTTGGCGAATCGTACTGAAAACTCGCAAATAATCAGTCACATTTTCAGAAATTTTCTTCTCTTATCATCAGGACGGAAATTCGGCTGTACAATTCCTGTTCTCTCAAACACACGACCGATCCACGGGTGACATCATGACTGAAGCTGACAAGTGTCCGCAATGCGAAGGAGACCTGCCAGCAAACTTTCCGCCGGGGGTCTGCCCAGCCTGTCTGCTGCGTCAGGGAATGTCCCCCAGCACCTTGACGGGGGCGGCCGAGGAACCCGCGTCCCGCGGAACGGGCTCAGGCGGTCGACAACACTGGGTTCCGCTGACCCCAGAAGAACTGGCACCCAGGTTTCCGCAACTGGAAATCGTGCAGTTGCTCGGCCACGGCGGTATGGGTGCAGTCTATAAAGTTCGGCAAAAGGAACTGGATCGGTGGGCCGCCCTGAAGATCCTGCCTGATGGTGTCGCCAGCGATCCCAGTTTTGCGGAACGATTTCAGCGTGAAGCGCGAACACTCGCCCAGCTCAGCCACCCGCATATCGTTACGGTGTACGAATTCGGCCAGCGTGATGGAATCTTCTTTCTGCTGATGGAGTTCATTGACGGAGTAACTCTGCGACAAGCCATTCGAGCCGGTCTGGTCGCAACTTCGTCGTCCATTCAGCCGGTGGCCTCGGGCGACAGTCCGCCACAACTGACAGCAGTCTCTCAGCCAGTAACGACTCCTGAACCGTCTCGACACATCTCGCCGATGGCAGCCTTGGGAATCGTAGGACAAATCTGTGATGCCTTGCAATTCGCTCACGAAGAAGGGGTTGTCCACCGAGATATCAAGCCCGAGAACATTTTGATTGACAAACGAGGCCGTGTAAAAATCGCAGATTTCGGCCTGGCAAAACTGCTGGGAAGAGCGGCCAATTTTCCGACCCTGACCGAAACACATCAGGTGATGGGCACCCCCGCTTATATGGCTCCCGAACAGATGGAAGGACGCCGCAGTATTGATCATCGAGCCGATATCTTTTCGCTCGGTGTCGTCTTTTACGAACTGCTGACAGGTGAACTGCCTCTGGGCCGGTTCGCCCCACCCTCTCAGAAGTATTCACTCGACGTCCGCCTCGACGAAATCGTCCTCCGTACACTCGAAAAGGAGCCGGCCCGGCGATATCAGCAAGCCAGTGCCGTGAAGCAGGACGTGGAAACACTGAAGAGTCAGCCGAAGAACGCCAATCCGGGGAAAGCATCGCACGGGCGCCGCACCTGGCCAACGGGGAACGTCGGGCTGCCAGTTTCCAAGGTACTCTCACTGGCCTTCGTGGTCGCGTCGGGTGTCTTCCTGGGATTGATCGGAACGGTGTTTTTCTTTTCATGGCTTGAGCGACCAGCGACCGCGCCTCCGCCTCTTCCCATGCAAGCGACAGTTGCTGGCACAATGAAAGTTGACTCAGGGGTGCACGCCCAACAGCAGGAGCAGCAACGGCAACTGGACGAGGCTTCACGCGACCCATACGACGTGAATTCAATCGTTCGATTCACATCCGATGGTGTCAGACTGAATCCGCAAGCATTTCACACGTCAGAGCTGACACCGGCACAACGAGTGATGCTCGAAAAAATTCTGAACGACATGCACCAGAAATACTTAAAGGTCGAGGCAAAGCATTCTCACATTACCGTTGAAGGACCAACTCAGATCACAACCATCAACAATCCAGAGAATGAGACGATTTCGCTTGAGCATGACCTTTGGACAATGATTGATACACAGCTTCCGATTTCCGTACAAAAACTTCTGCGGACTCGTCTGCCACTCTACATACCCACGACCTTCTGGCAGATCCATGATACGGATTCTGCCCCCCCATCGTTTGGAGCGAGCATAGGCGGCTCAATGCCTGCTGGAATGGGGCCGGTGCCAGGAGCGATGCCCGGAATGGGTGGTTCTGGACTGGGTACGTCTGATTTCATCTCGCTCCGCTACCCTCAACTTCTTGGCTGGAGTCGTGATGTGCTACCGCTTCAGATATCGGTCGGCCGGCGAGGCAAATGGTTCAAATGGAACATGCAACTTTTACGAGCACCATCACCCCCTCAACAACTGGATTCCGGAGAAGCCCCAGTTCTCCCTTCAGGCCTCCGCCGCTTCTGGCACGATCCTGCGCCACCCGGCAGTTCTGGAACTGTCGGCAAGATCGAAAATACAAAACCGGATACCATCCCCCCTTTCCCGTTCGACCCGACTCGCGATACGCGGGAACCTGACACGGGCAGTTCGACACCAGAATCTGCCTTTCAACACCAGCAAAAAGCACTGGCAAACCGCCAGTGGCAGTCGTACGCCGCGTCATTCACCGAGGAAGGGCGCGATGAGTTCACGTATTTGATCTTGCTGACATGTTCCGGTGAACAAGGAACAGAGCTGATAGATTTCTTGTGCAAGAAGTTTCCAGAATCGAATTTGGAATCGCTGAAAACTCGCCTCGAATTGATCGCCGAGAGCTTTCAACAGAGTCCCCCTTCTCGAAACGAATTCCGTTCGGAGGCAAGAAAGTTTATCCGCGAGACGCTGTCTAAGTACTCACAAGTCTTTTTTGAAGCGATCGCAGAATTTCGTCACCCCGCTTCAGAGAATCCAGGTTCGAGCCAGACCGAGCCTGGACAATTAATCATGTTGTCGACCGCAGAGAACGAAGCACAGGGCCACCATATCATTCTTCCTGGAATGCCAGGAAATGCCATTTTGTTTAAGCTCCGAAACGGCAAATGGGAAATCGACGGTGTCGAGGAGTTCCCCGCGATTCTCGCGAACTGGTTAGCTGCGGAATCAAAAAAGGCAGATCCCGCACCGGTTCAACCCGAGGCGGCAAAGTAAATGGCTCCGACCGAATTCGCCCGTTGACTTTAAACAGCGATTCCTTTCTTTGTAGTCGCAACGACAACTCTTCTGGAAAAAGACTCTCATTCGCGGCATCATTCCTCGTGTCGGCTTACAAAGCCGAAAGCACCACGATTCGTCATCATGAGGAACCTTCGATGCCCGGCAAGACTTCTTTGCTTCCACTGCTCATTGCCACTCTGTTCGTTCCTCTGGCCTCAGTGACGCACGCCGTTGAGGCTCAAAAGCCCAACATTCTCATCATCGTCGCCGATGACCTGGGATACGCAGACCTCGGATTCCAGGGAGGCAAAGACATTCCCACTCCCCACATCGACTCAATCGCTGCTGGCGGAGCCCGATTTACTAATGGTTACGTCTCTGGCCCCTATTGCAGTCCGACACGAGCCGGGTTGCTGACGGCTCGCTACCAGCAACGGTTCGGACACGAATTCAATCCGGGAGGCGAAGGTGCTGGCAACCCTGGAGGCAACGAATTTGGCCTGCCATTGTCAGAGACAACAATTGCCAACCGCCTGAAGGAAGCGGGATACGTCACCGGACTGGTGGGAAAGTGGCACCTTGGCGCTGGACCGAAGCACCAGCCTCAGCAACGCGGATTCGATGAGTTCTTCGGATTCCTGGGTGGAGCACACACCTACTTCGATAAGCAAGAAGCATCGTTGCTGCGCGGAACGACGAAAGTCGCCGAACCAGAATACCTGACCGATGCATTTGGGCGCGAAGCCGTCTCATTCATCGAACAACATCAGAAGAAACCATTCTTCCTGTATCTGGCCTTCAATGCGGTTCACACACCCATGGAAGCAACCAACGATCGATTGGCCAGGTTCAGTTCCATCAGCACAAAATCACGCCAGACCTATGCCGCCATGCTCTCGGCCATGGACGACTCCGTCGGCAAGGTCCTGGGGGCGTTGAAAGCAGCCAGCCTCGAAGAAAACACATTGATCTTCTTCATCAGCGACAATGGCGGACCGACGATGCAGGGAACCACCGTCAACGCCAGCATCAATACTCCACTGCGAGGCAGCAAGCGAACAACTCTCGAAGGAGGTATTCGCGTCCCGTTCCTGATTCACTGGAAAGGCCGCATTCCCGCTGGAACGGTGTACGAAAACCCCGTCATCCAACTGGACATTCAGCCCACAGCATTAGCCGCGGCGGGAGTTTCGATTAAGCCCGAATGGAAGTTTGACGGAGTCAACCTGCTTCCATACATCACCGGGAAGCCAACGGGACAACCCCACGAGACACTCTACTGGAGACTCGGCGACCAGAACGCGATCCGCCAGGGAGACTGGAAGCTGGTGCAATATGATCGAGCAGCCGACAACGATTCGTCCCGCTCCGTCACGGCCCCGAAACTCTACAATCTGAAAGACGACATCGGCGAATCCCGTGATCTCGCTACTACCAACCCCGAAAAAGCAGCCGAGTTGGAAAAGGTGTGGAAAACCTGGAACAAGGACCTCGCCACACCACTCTGGGGAGGCTCCCGAGGCGCGGCGAAAGGCCAGAAATGAGAGGCATTTCTACACTACGTCTCTGAGCCCATGATATGTCGCGAGCTTATTGAATAGAGGCACCGCGTACTGCTTAAACTTCTCAAAGCACTCTTTGACAGCAGGTTCGACACGTGGCAGAACTGTCTCGACCGACGGTAACGCGGCAAATTCAACACATGCGTCATCAGTTTGTGGTCGACAGTATGCTTCGATCCGGAATGTGTCTTCAGGAGCAAGCTCCCAAACAGGTTCCATTCCAGTCTTTTTCCAAAGGAATCCCATACGGTTTCTGCACACAGACTGCCATACGTCCAACGAGTTCAGCATGGATTCCCACGGAAAGCTATTTGAAGGGCTCCATGCCAGTTCGACAACAAATGTGTCTTTATTCGGAAAGAAGACCAAAGCCACAAACGCAGACAACTCAGAACCGATCGGCATGGACCAAACTGAATGATTTCGAGTCGGGGGCTCGATCAACTCCAACGATGGATACTGCGATCTCAACTCGCGTTGAAACACTTCAAACAGATGCTTTCTGATTCGCGTCCTCATCGCCTTCGTCCTCTCAAAGCAGAATTGACGAGTTTGTACAATCGTACTTGTGAAGATACGACTTTAATTCGCCGGAACACAGGCTCAGTCATGGCTTTCCTTAGCGAGCGCAATTCCTTTCGAGTCGGCCTTCTGGCAACATTCAAAATAATCAATTCGCCACGCTTGGCCTTTCGATACTCGTGGTTACCATTTGATCACGAGAACAATGCGGCATTGGTTCACTGAGCTAACCACGATTATCAGCTGAGCATTGCGAAGCGCGGGGTTAAATTGCGATGATCATTGATGACAGGCGAAATGCGTGGCACGATCTGACGCTTTGCAAACGGCGTGGACGCAATCACCCCGATCCAAGGCTGCCACTTATCCGTTGGCATTTTTGGGACACAAGCCCAAGCAAACAATCCGAGTCAGCTGAAATTCCATGAGCAAGAAATGCAGTGACGGCCATCATTATATATGGCCGCTGATCATGTGCCTGTGTGGTGTGGATTACTTCAGTACGCTTGGTTATCAACCAAGTATCGCATTCGAAGGAGCAGGACTTCTTTCACCTGTCGCGACGTTTATCCTGGTTCTGGTGACACTGCTTGGTGCTCTACCCATCTATCACTTTGTTGCAGGAAGAACTCCCGACGGCGTCGGGTCCGTCGGAATGATTGAACAGTTGTTCCGAGGCTGGATCGGAAAGATCGTCGTTCTGATTCTTGTCGGCTTCGCTGCCACTGATTTCGTCGTGACAAAAACTCTTTCAGCCGCCGACGCGGCTGCTCATCTGATCGGTAATCCGTTGTACGTCCAATTTTTCCCCAGCTGGATGCAGGGGCAGATTGTGGTGACGATGTTTCTGCTCGTGCTACTCGCAGCACTTTTTCTGAAGGGATACGACGAGGTTGTTGGCATTGCCACCGTGCTGGTCATCTCTTATCTGTCATTGAGTTTCCTGGTAATCGGAGCCGGGCTGATTCAGTTCTGGGCTAAACCAGAGTTACTGCAGCAATGGTCTCAGGCCGTGATGGCGGGCCA
>CAXBSB010000285.1:0-7981 GCA_963977965.1 uncultured Schlesneria sp. | reverse complement strand
GGCCTTTAAGAAAAGAACCCGCAGGGGCGAATCCTGCGGGTTCTTTTATTCCGCGGCCTGGCGGGCCGACTTTAAGGGACGAAGTAATGATATTACCAATACCATTTGAAAACCACAATCAATCCGAAAATGACTGGATAAAACTCTTCCGAAGGATCATCGATAGCGAAGTGTTTCAAGACGACTGGCTTTGTCGTTTCTGGATCTGGTGCCTTTGCAAGGCATCTTACCGTGATATGACGTATGGACCGTATAAGATCAAACGGGGCCAATTCATTACCGGTCGCAACAACGGCGCATCCGAATTGCATGTCCATCCCTCAAAATTCTATCGTGGCCTGAATAGGATTGCTGAGATGGGAAACATTGCGGTTGTAACTGATAAAGCGAGGACAATCGTAACCGTTTGCAATTACAACGATTACCAAGGCTGCGGAGAACCCCTGAGATCCACTCATTCGAAAATCGCTCCACCGGAGAATAACGCTTACCGAGGTGGCTGGGTGAAACTTCATCGAAGCATTCTTGAAAGCGAGGCCTTTCTTGTCGATTGGCCCTTTCGATTATGGATATGGTGCATTTGCAAAACAAATTTTCGCCCCGGAAGTTACTACCAGACAGCGGTGCGTCCAGGCCAGTTTGTGACCGGGCGCGCCTCGGGCGCCGCCCAGTTAGGTGTCACCGAATCGAAGTGGTATCGCGGGATGCAGAAGCTTGCAGAGCTTGGGATTATCTCCATGGACGCGAACAACAGGCGGACGATCGTAACGGTTAGCAATTATTCGAGTTACCAAAAAGACGAGGAGCCACAGCGAACAGCGAGCGGACAGCCAATGATACAACACCAGAACACAAGAGAAAGAAGTAAAGAATTCAAGAATGGTGTTAAAGAAACCCCCATACCCCCTTCGCAGAAAAAACATCGCGATGGTTGGGAGTTGAAAGATCAAGACTTGAGGAACACGGAAAGAATCCTCGCCTGGACTCGTCATACGCGTCTGGTCGAGGAAACCCACGCCAATCAGTTGAAAGTTCTGGCAGCGTCGGAGCGAGCCATCAGCGTCGAAAAGCTCGGTGGTAAGCCTCCAGACAACAGGGTTGCGTACTTCGTGTCGATCGTGCGGGATGGCAACTGGATGGTGATCACAGACGAAGACATGGACCGGGCAAAGCTGCGGCATGTGACGTGGCAGCGGCAGCAAGTGCGGGCAGAGTCGCCTGTCGACCTCGAGAACCTTTTTGCGGGAGTGGATTGAACAAAATGACAGCACGCGACTCCAAACCACAGCAGAGTTCTCAGGCGGTGGAAATGCGGAAACCCCCGCAGAGCTTTTCAGCAGAACGGTCCGTGCCGAACGGTCCCTGAAAGGCTCAGATACCAGACTGGCCGATGGACGTGTGATTCGAAGAATCATTCGATGCAGCGAAAGCCTTGGCAATAAATTATACAGGAAGGAAGTGATAAACATGCGTATCGATACAATTCCGCAACGGCAGGTAATGGCCTCGTGCTTGGGTGGCAATGAGCCAGATATCACGGCGACCCTGTGTGACAATTTGGATTGTCGGGTTCCGCTGGAGCTTCCTGTTCGGGTAGTTGCTGCGCTGGCGATTGTGCCACATTCCGTGAAAGTTGGGACGATAGGCCCGATCGTTCCTTACCAAGGCCCACACAGGCGCTTTGAAATTCATTGCCTCTTGTGTCACGAATGCCTGGAGCGCTTCTGTGCCGGTGAAGTTGTACGGTATGGCTCTGACTTTGTGGCATTACCCAAATCGACCACGGCCCGGAAGCAGTTCCGATCCCGTTCGAGCCCAATGACTTCACGGCGCTTGACCCCGACTATCTGCATCAACACGGATGGGAATACCTGAAGAACCCGAATTATGACCCGGAACAGGCGATGCTTGACCGGTTGCGAGGTCGATGATCCCCCCGCTTCCTCCGCTCCGTACCCTGATCAGCCCCGATCGTCGATGCGACAGAATTTGAAAGAATTACTTGACGATAACGGCTGACGCGCCGATAGACCTGCGAAGTCCCCGGTAATCTCCCGCGTGGATACGCCGACAAATAGATTGTCCCCTTTCAGGGGGATTATCAAAATTGCAGGGATCAGCTCGTGACGATCAATGCCACAAAGGTCGATCAGATCGAGCCGTAACGCCATCACGCGTGCTCTTCAAATCCTGCGGGGTCGATCCCGTGGTACTGTCAGTCACTTGACGAACCGGCCCCTACGCCATGATACTCTCACAAATGTGAGAATATCTGGTGTGAAATGCAGGAGGGAAACCCCATGATTCGTCGCCGTGGATTTACGTTAATCGAGCTACTGGTGGTCATCGCCATTATCGCAGTGTTGATTGCACTCCTGCTACCGGCAGTGCAACAGGCGCGCGAAGCCGCACGGCGAATGCAGTGCAAGAACAATCTCAAGCAAATTGGATTGGCCATTCACAACTACGAAAGCACATTCAGCCGATTCCCTTCGTGCGGAGAAGGAACCGATTACAGTACAACTTCTATGTGGACATTGACCCGTCTACTGGCCTGCGAAACAAACTGCTGAGAGCAGATGGAATCATCACACGCGATTGGAACCGTATTTCGAGAGTGACCGATGGTCTGAGCAGCACACTCTTGGTGGTTGAGGACAGCGGTCGAGATGAGCGAATGCAACCCGGCAATGTTTACATAGATCCATTTGACGGGCAACCCCGTCGAGATTGGCGTTGGGCAGAACCAGACGCAAGCGGAATCGGTATTTCGATGATCATCAACAACAACAAAAGCCCGGTCGGAGGACCAACGACCTGTCCATGGACCGTGAATAATTGCGGATTGTTCGAAGAGATCTTCAGCTTTCACACAGGTGGAGCCCATGCTCTACTGGGCGATGGAAGTGTGAGGTTCCTTTCAGAGAATCTGGACTATAAGATCTTGCGAGGGTTGGTCACAATCAACGGCGGGGAAGTTATCGGAGAGTTTTGATCGCTTCGTTTTGGTTATGACATTTTTCCTGATTACTCGAACTGATAGCAAACTTATCCATGAACTACGTCTTTACTGCATCAATGCTGCTATTGTCCGCCACTGCCGCAAGAGCAGAGATCGGCATCATCTCTCCGCTTGAGGCCAAACGACTCATCGAATCCGACGACGCAGGAAAGCGACCCGTCGTACTCGATACCCGTGGTGGCTACAAGGACTACTTCCGAGGTCACGTCCCCCTTGCCCATCATCTCAACTTTGACACGTTACGGGGTACGGACCAAGGTGTGCCGGTACAGTATCTCCCTGACGAATTGACGAAGGCACTTCTCATCCGGGCAGGCGTCGACCGGAAGCGTACACACTTGATTTATGCGACAGGCGACAAGCTTCCAAACGACGAAATCCTAAGCGCCACCATGGTGGCTTACGTGCTTGAAAAGTTTGGCGTGGAGGATATTCGTATCGTTGACGGGGGGCTTCCTGCTTGGCAAAAGGCGAACTTCCCAGTCACGCAGGAGTATTTCGGCAACCCCGCTGGAACGCTTCCTGAAAGGGAAAACAAGGCGGTCGGGATTGCGGTTGAAGAACTTCTGGAACGCAAGTCCGATCCGAACGTGATCCTTGTCGATGCCCGCCCACATAACGAATACATCGGCAACGACGATGTCTGGCTTCGGAAGGGGCACATTCCTGGTGCGATCAGCTTTCACTGGGCGCGATTGATGGAGCGTGACAACACTCACCAGTTCCGCCCATTTCAGCAGGTCAAGGCTGACTTGGAGGCTGCGGGTATCACGCATGATAGGGAAATAATCGTTTACTGTGGTACATCGCGCGAGGGGAGTCTATTGCGTTTCTATCTCAGGCACATTGCCAAGTATCCGAAGGTGCGTCTCTACGAAGGTTCATGGAAAGAGTACGCGTCTCTGAAGCAGTATCCGACGGAAACGAAAGAGAACACGGTCCGGTGAACTGCATATGCTGAATGCAATACTTTGTCTCGCGGTATGTTTCGTCGCCTTCACGAACGGTGCCAACGCGAATTTCAAAGGCGTGGCATCACTGTATGGCAGTGGAACGACAACGCTTCGGGGGGCGCTTCTCTGGGGAACGGCAACAACGTTCGCCGGTTCGATTGCGGCCGCGTTTCTCGCAGACGGTTTGCTCAAAAAATTCAGCGGCCGCGGAATCGTTCCGGATTTACTGGTTCAGTCCCCGCATTTCGTCACTGCAGTGGCGATTGGTGCGGCTTTGACAAGTTTTCTTGCCACGCGATTCGGATTCCCCGTTTCGACAACGCACGCCTTGGTGGGGGCGTTGCTGGGGGCGGGACTGACCGGCAGCGGTTCTGACGTACAAATTTCTGCACTCGGACGGAACTTTTTTTACCCGCTGTTTTTCAGTCCGATAGTGGCGATGGTGCTGGGGGCTGTGGTTCATTGGCTGCTGATGTCACTTCGAGTGGTCCCCAATCATCGCAACCGCACGGTCGATGTTTTACATTTTTTGAGTACTGGTGCTGCGAGTTTTGCCCGTGGATTAAACGATACGCCAAAAATGGTCGCATTGCTGCTCGTGACCCCGCACGTCGACATTCGCTGGGGATTTCTTGCTGTCGCCGTAACCATTGCACTTGGGGGCTTGCTCGATGCCGACCGAGTCGCTGAAACGCTGGGCAAGAAAGTCACGAGTATGAATCCAGGCCAAGGTTTTGCCACAAGCCTCGTAACTGCGGGACTGGTGACGACCGCGAGTTTCCACAGCCTGCCGGTGAGCACGACGCACGTCAGTGTTGGATCGTTGCTTGGGATGGGGGCGACAACCCGACAGGCGAAGTGGCGTAAAGTAGGAGAAATTTTGCTCGCATGGATCAGCACCGTACCCTGCGGCGCTGTTCTTGCGGCACTCGCCTTTCTGATCATATCCAAATTCTAAATGCAGCCATGCCATGAACAACTTTTTAGCTATCAGTTGTGGGTTACGCCTCTTCAGCCGAATCACGCTGATCACGATCGCATTGTCTAACGTGCTCAATGGTCAAGAAGCGTCCCAAAAAACAGTCAAACTCGATCCTTCGCTACCGTATCAAGCGGAGCGACGTAACCCTGTGTCATACGAAGTCGATTTCTCTGTTGTTGTGACGCCACCATACAAAGCAAAAAAGCTGCGTGTCTGGTTACCGATTCCGATTACCGATGAAGGGCAGGAAGTCAGCAAAAGCAAACTCTCTTCGTTCCCGTTGGTAGTTGAACCCAAGGTCGCCAGTGAGAAAGCTTTTGGGAACACGTTTGCGTACTTCGAATTTGATTCGCCGCAGGGGGCTCAGATCGTTCGCCACCAGTTCCAAATCAAAGTCTGGGAACTACATTGGCATGTCGATGCAACAAAGGTGAACGTCGTTACCCGATGGCCGGAAAGCTTCGACCGATTTCGTCGGGGCGACACACAATCCATCATTGTAGACGAACGCTTCGAAAAGCTACTCGCAGAGATCATTCCCCAACCAAACAATCCTGCCCGCGATCTCGGGGACGTGATGGCGTGGGTACAGGCTAATTTTGAATATGACCACCAGGACGCTTCACTCCGCGCGAGTGCGGAGCATGCCCTAAAGAAGCGTCGTGGACATTGCAGTGACTACCATAGCTTCTGTGCATCCCTTGGGCGCGCCATGGGAGTTCCAACGCGCGTGACCTACGGTATCAATCCGTTTCCAAAGAATTCACCGTCACATTGCAAACTCGAAGCGTTTCTCCCGGCATATGGGTGGGTGAGTTTTGATGTGTCGGAGACACAAAAGCTCGTCGGGGAAATTCGAAAGGCAAAGGACCTTTCTGATGCAATGCGCGAAGTCTTGATTGCGCGTGCGCAACATCGACTGGCGAGTGGATTCCGCGACAACACTTGGTATTTGCAAACTCGAGGAACAGACTACGAATTAGCCCCCCCGGCGAGCAAACGGGTGCCCGTCGTGAGAACGGCCTACATTGAAGCCGACGGAGTACCGCTCCCCGAACCGGATCCTGCCGACAAGAGCCAGACGGCATTTTCATGGATGACAGTTCACGAGTATCGTGCTGATCGAAAAGCACCGTACCCATTTTCTGATTTGAACACGCTGAACTCGCCGTCACCGTGAAGCCTTGGAAGACTGAATGTTGAACTGTTCGATTACCGAAGAGAAGAACGAGCGTTGAATTACTTCAACAATGTTGGTTAGCCGGGCTTGTGTGTGGGAACTTCAAGGCGACAGCAACCCAGATTAAGATACTGTCGTGAATTACTGCTCTTTTGCAGCAGATCGACGCGCAAGCTATACACCATGAAACGACCGTCCCGTTTCACTTCTACAAGCCCAGCATGCTTCAGGATTTTGAGGTGATGGGAAACAGTTACGATTTCTGTCTCCAGAAACTCAGCAATGTCCCCCACAGTCAATTCTCCATGGCGCAAAATATCAATGATCCGCAGCCGAATCGGCTCGCTCAGTGCCTTTAGTTGATCTGCGCAGGACTTGGACTGAAAGGTGTCGTTTTTCACGAATTTCACCACAGTGATGATGGGGCGTGGCTCGAATTCTTCCACCCATGATAGTACGAGCACCAGATGGCGGCAACGGCCGGAACAAAAACGGCGACTCGCTGGCCAATCAGAACCGGTTGGAAGAAGCTGTGGCGGTGGTCATGCGCCCCCCAATAATCCAGAAACCGAATTTGAAAAAATTACTTGACGATAACGGCTGACGCGCCGATAGACCTGCGAAGTCCCCGGTATTCATTTCTATCCCAGCCGTACAACGAAATCTCCTGCGTGGATACGCCGACAAAGAGATTGTCCCCTTTCAGGGGGAGAATCAAAATTGCAGGGATCAGCTCGTGACGATCGATCATCAGGCCGGGCCTCCAGAAGCTCGAATCGTCCTACCTAAAAAGCCCGTCGCTACTCGACACAAACGCGGGGATTGAAATGAATGAAACAAATGATATACTGCCGATAACTCTTACGTCCAAAGGCGTTTGCAGAGAATTGTATACTCTCTCTAGCTGCCATTTAGGGTTTTCGACTCCAAGTGGGGGCACTCTGTTTTTTGCTCGTCAGCAAAAACAAGTAACGAACTACGCTGAAACGAGTTACGTTTACCTGTCGACGTTCGACAGTGCAGCTTGAAAGCCTTGGAAACGGTTCCAAACGGAACCAAAACCTTGGGAGCTGCACATGCCACGTCCGAAAAACAAAATCCCGAAGCTCTACGTCGATCGGTCCCGCAATCGGGCATTCTGTAAGATCGATGGCAAGTTCCTCGTGATGGGAACAGCCGATTCTCCTGAAGCTCAAGAAGCATATGGGCGACTTCTGGCATCACTCGCGCGCGGTGAGACCGCAGAGTCGGCCAAGGCCACAAAAACCACTCCTGCGAAGTCCACGGCGATTACTCTCAACGATCTGATGCTTCGGTTCCGAACCGAAGAAATGCCGCGGTACAGCGTTGATGAGCAATGGTGCTTCAAGTCAGTGATTCGCATCACGCGGGAATTGTTTGGACAAACGTCACTCGATCAGTTCGGTCCGCTCAAGCTGCGGGTGATACGCGACGGCATGATTGCCAAGGGATGGTCACGAACCACGATCAACAAACAGGTGATGCGCCTGCGGTTAATCATCAATTGGGGCATCAGTTGGGAACTGGTCTCACAGACCGTGGCAGACTCGTTGAAAACGATCAAGTCCCTCGAAGCAGGCGAAACACACGCTCCAGAGTCCCGCAAACGACGTGCGGTCTCGGATGCTGACTTGACGCTGGTTCGCAGCAAACTTTGCAAGCGAGTTTACCAGGACCTGTTTGATCTAATGCTGCTCTGCGGGGCTCGGTCCGGCGAATTGCTGGCACTGACGACGGGCGACATCGATCGGTCGGGAGAACTATGGCGAGTTGAACTGATTCACCACAAGACAGCCCACAAGGGCAAGGATCGAGTTCTTTTC
>CAXBSB010000284.1:0-8016 GCA_963977965.1 uncultured Schlesneria sp. | reverse complement strand
AATACGACTCAATCGTTGCGACGATCGCAGCGATTCAACCTCTTCATGAAAAGAAGCGTCCGGTTCAGTCAGGGGATTGGCTGGAACACTTTCCCGAAGGTGGACAGACGTTTGCACATTACGTTGTCGCCAAACAACACCATCCACTGCATCTCGATTTTGCAAAGATCGACGTCCAGCCACTGGGGGAGTTTGACGAAACACAGCAACAACTCGTTCACCGAACGGTCGAGTTCATGAGCCACTTCTTCGGGGTTCCTGTTCAGGAACTCGACCCGTTGGAAATGGGTGAGATCCCCGAGTCAGCACAGCGAATGCGCAAGGGCGAACGGCAAATCCTGACGACATGGATCCTTTACGATATCTTGAAGCCCAGACGCGATCCCAAGGCGATTGCAACAATCGCTCTGGTGACAGGAGATTTGTGGCCGGGAGATCTGAACTGGGTCTTCGGTCAGGCATCATTGACCGATCGAGTTGGTGTCTGGTCCTTGCATCGTAACGGAGACCCGCGAGCCGGCCAGGCAGAATTCCGATTGTGTCTGCGACGCACATTAAAGACGGCCGTTCATGAAACCGGGCACATGCTGGGTATCCCTCACTGTGCCGCCTGGGAATGTTGCATGAACGGATCACGCAACCGTGAAGAGAGTGATCGTCAGCCGCTGGAATTCTGCCATGAATGCCAGGCCAAGATCTGGTGGACCTGCAACGCCGATCCACTTCGACGAGCACAGACACTGTTCGATTTCTGCCAGAAGTGGGGCCTGGACAAAGAGGCGGAGCAGTTTCGAAAGGAACGTGACACACTCCGTTCCAATAACAGCAAGGTCACGCAGTGACGAAGAATTTCTTCGCAACCCGAACTATTCGTGTTGTCAGTGGAGTCGTGCGTGAAAGTAGCCGAACTCGTGAGAGTTCGGGGTCTGTGACGGTAATACAAGATTGCCACTAAAGCCGAGTGCGTATCATATTCTCGTTTGTCGACGGGGATCTCGTTTGGCGCCCGTCGCTTCAAGTCAATCGTTATTTCGATGTTTGCTGGCCTTAATCATACGAGGATCATTCGCAACTTCTGCAGCAATCGCATTGGCGGTCTTTCTGTCTTTCGCGTGTTTTTCGATAGTCTTCACCGCGAACCTCACCATCTCAATCCGTCTATCGCTCACCAAATCGCGGTCTCGCACTATTTTCAACGCAACTTTTACGGCCTCTTCGGTCAAATCCAGGGGAACTGCAGGAAGCATACGCATCGCACATTCCGTGAGTTCGATGGAATGCTGGTCAGCGGCATTGAGAATGCGAATCGCCGCGTTACCCGTCTCTATCGTTAAAATGGGCCGTTGGGGCATTCCCTCAAATGCACCTACCCGTACCAAGTCCATTTCGTCATCGTTTGTGAATACGGACTCCGCGTAGTTTTCCATTTCACGTTTCGTCAGAGCCGTAAGTTTACCCTGGGCAGCAATCTCCGCGAGCCAAATCGTTTGAAACGCTTTGAGTGCACTCGCTCGACTGTTTGCAGGCGCATTCCGTTGCGTTGCGACGAATAGCAATTGATTGGCAATCACTTCGATGGACACCTCATCCAGTAGTAACAATGGATCAATCAACTGTTCACAGATGAATGATGCGTCTTTTGCAGGGCGGTTGTGATCCAGCAGAATCTCGACGTACTTGCGGATTAGGAACCCACCGGAGCGACCGCAATTCAACGCAATTAAGAGAGCGTATGCACACGTTGCTCGATCCCCCCGGGTCGACAGTATACGGCGAACGACGCCGTCTGATTCCACCTCGAACCCATTGCTAAGCTTCTTGATGAGCAGATTCGTCGCATCGGTGCGGATCGTTACCGGAAATCTTTCAGTTACGATCAAGGCAAGTGCTTCATCAACGTGAAAATCAAGCGTCTCGACCGCCTCCCAATGTCGCAGCCACTCAGTCGCATCTGCAGGAGCGTACGAATTGTCGACACCACGAATGTGCAGTCCCCTCATGTTCTCGCCGACGGTTGATAACTTCACAACCGGAACGCTTGATGCTTGTTGACCAGTCACACAAACCGCAAGAAACATCAGGCAGATGGTTGCCATATTCCTTCTCCAATGCTTTTTCCCAACCGGGAGATATCCCGTCAGACATCATGCCCAGTCAAACGGCAGGCCACCAATCTTCTACAATCGTTTCGACAGGCCTTCCGCGAGGCGGTTTAACGCCGGGCTGATGTCGTCGGGTTCCAGATGGACGTTCAGCAGGCTGAAGGCTTTTTTGTTGGCCATGGCGGCGTTCAGTGATTGATCGAGTTCTCCTTCGGTTCTCACTTCAAAGCCCCAGCCGCCCCCCAGAAGGTCTGGCATTCGGTGATAATTCCAGTTCAAAATGTCATTGAACGGTCCATCCTGCAGGAATCGTTCGGTCGTGTAGCCTTTATTGTTCAACACGATCACGATGGGGTTGAAACCGTGCCGGACCGCTGTTGAGAGTTCCATGCAGGTCATCTGGAATGCCCCGTCACCGACGAGAACGATCGGGCGTCGATCAGGAGCCGCAACGCTGACGCCAATCGATGCGGGGATCGCGAAGCCCATCGACGTGTAGTACGCGGGACTGATGAACTCGGTCTTGCGATAAATCGTCAGGTCAGCCGCACCGAACAGGCAGTCGCCAACATCGGCAACGACCACCATGGAATCGTCCAGCAGTTCATTGATCCGGGCAAATAACCGGGCATTCGTGATCTTAGCCTGTGGCTTCAATACGAACTTGCCATCACCTTTCGGCTTCGGCAGCAGCGGTCGCTTGGCAACTTTCAGATCCAGCCGTGCCAGCCCCTTGACGAAATCCGAGACCAGGATGTCGTGGAAATGGTGGTGTGAGATCCGCGTCTCTTCACTGGTCGCGTAGATGCACTTCCGCGGATCCAGGTGAGCCGTAAAGATCCCCATGTCGATGTCTGTCAGGAAGGCGCCCAGCATGATCAGGCAGTCGCTCTCTTCGACATAATTCCGCAATTCGTCGCGGCACATGGCCCCTTCGTAGATTCCCAGGTAAAGCGGGTGTTTTTCGCTGACGACTGATTTGCCGAGCAGTGTGCCGACCATCGGAATTGAATTCTTTTCGGCGAATTTCACGACTTCGTCGGCGAGGCCGAAGCGATGCAGTTCTACACCCACGACAAGTACCGGCCGTTTGCAGGCATTGATCGTCCGCTGAGCTTCCAGCAGCGATTCATTCAAGGCATCGCGGTTACTGACAGGCTGTTCTGCCTTCGGGACATGCGGGTAAGGGCAGCGCGTGTGAACTCGATCGCGAGGCAGTTCCAGATAGACCGGCCGTTTGTAACGCACGGCCGCTTCCAGGCATCGATCGATTTCTCGAAACGCAGTGAGAGGGTCTTCGAGGGCCGCGCTGGCAACGGTGATTTTTTCGAAGACTTCACGCTGAGTCGTAAAGTCACGCACTCGATGATGCAGCAGCGGGTTGGTGCTGCGCTCGGTCATGCCAGGGGCACCACTGATGACGACGATCGGTGATTTTTCAGCAAAGGCGCCGGCGATCGAGTTACACAGACTCAGTCCGCCAACGCAATATGTCACGCAGACCGCACCCAGCCCATGAACGCGAGCATAGGCATCAGCGGCATATCCTGCGTTGTCTTCCCGGGTACATCCGATGACGCCGATCGGACTGTCCTGCAGCATTCCATAGAATTGCAAAACAAAATCACCGGGGATTCCGAAAACATGTCCCAGCCCGTAGTCCTGCAATCGCTGGATCAGATAGCTGCCAATCGTCAGTTCGGATGTCTCTGATGCGGTTACGGCAACATCTGTAGCGGGACGTTTTGTCGTGCGTCTGGTGCTGACTTTTTTGGCCATGTCGTTCCTTCGAAATGGTGTGGTATTCTCTGAGCCAATCAACCCGCAACGCTCACGGAATTATCAGGGCCATCCCCGACCAGGGCAATCGCTTTTTTTGAAGTCCAGTCGTCTCTTGCCGCAGATTCTGGACTCAATGTTAATCGCGTCGAATGCGCATTCTTCGGACTTCGAACGGAAAATCTTCGGACTGGATGCCTATCAATCCTTCGCTCAAAAAATCAGGTTCAGATTTGCTGATCTGAACTCCATTCAGTGACACGGTCAGGGATCCATCGACCGAAACGATCTCGAGTGAATTCCATTCACCGACCCCCTTACGAGCTTTCTGGCGAGCCGCGTCATCCTCGGTTGCCGTCACGGGCGATGCCCCGCCGTTTTCCTTGATGGCCCCCATCTGAACATGCTTACCCTGCACCTCCAGCGAAATTGGCCATAACTTATGTTCACCGGTGATATACATCAGGAAGCCGGTATTCCCCTTGAATTTGGTGTCGTCCTTCAAATTTTCGGGACGGTCAAAACTGTATTCCAGCCGCAGAGTGAAGTTGCGATAGGATTCTTTCGAATACAGATACCCGCGAGGGCGACCCGAGCAGAAAAAGCCTTCGTCCAGCGCTTCCCAAGTGTCCTCAGTAGCACCAAATGCTTCAAAATCTGCAAACGACAGGCTGGTAAATCCCTTCTCAACCTGAAACGGAGGTTCACTCGGCTGAGATGCAGTGACAGTCGGATTGCCAGAAGCGGGGGCCTTTTCCGCATCGGGTTTGTCGGTGCCCGATGATGAGGGTTGGCTGTCAATTTTCTTGTCAGCGACCACAGCAGGCATCGATGCAGGCGTCGTCGTGGCGGGCTTGGCGGCTTCCGAAGTCGGTCCGCTGCCGGGCACGGGTGTTGGAGGCGTAACAGGCTTGGCCGCTTCGCCGCATCCGATCAGAAAAATCAAAGTGACCTGAAGAATTGATCGCTTGGTCAACATGGTTGTCTCGCAGTGGTGAATTCCAAACATCAGTGACTGTATCTCGCATCAATTCCGCTGGCAACGGGTGATTGGTTCCATGTGGTTCCATGCCCCAGGCCGGGTGCAGTCGTTGATTGATGGTCGCAGGAAGCCATCCATGCGGGGTGCCACGGTTTTGGAGGTTTTGGAGTCTTCGACAAGGCCGTGCGTTTTCGGGAATGCCGTCGTGCGGCGCGATTCGCACGGGGGGATGGATTGGCGATTCGCGTCGCCCCACGAGCGAAGACACGGCCTTGTCGAGGACTCCAAAGCCGTGGCAACCTAAATTTAGGTTCTCTCGCTCGATTCACCATGTCACTACCAATTGACGACTATCCCCCCACAACCGGGATACTGGAACGAGGTCAATCTTCTGCGGGTTCTCCGCCGCACCGGCAATGAAACTTGGTTTCCATCGTGAAACTGTGAGGGCCCCAACCTTCGTTCACATAAACCGGGCACGTGAAATGTTCGAAGATCGTTTCCCGAAAATGATCTGATTCCGAGTGACAGCAAAGTCCCCAATCCGAATTGAGCTTTGCAAAAAAGGAACAACCTCCGCACTGGTTGCCTGATGCGTACTGACTCTTCATGGCTCGTGAATCTGGCCATTTCATTTCGAACGTGGCCTGCGTGTGGGGGTTTGACCAGCCATCAGTTCGGATCTGGTTCGCATTCATGAGCTGTCGCCTTGTTCCAATCACATCAGAAGTCACCTTTTTCAAGGTGATCTCTGTCATGGCGCAAATCACGTTCCCGTAGTTGGCTGCGGTGAAAGGATTCTGAGAACGCAGCGAAAGCCGACATCGGGGTGCCCCTTGCCGACATCGCGACCTTCGCGATGCCACGCAGACCAGTCTGGACCATTCCCTTTCACGACTCGCATATTTCCATTTGGAACTTTCTTCGGGCCTTGCCAGTTATGCGGGACCTGACCGTTGGGACCTGCCGCGTCCTTGTGCGAGTCGAGATAAAGATCTGAACACCATTCTTTCGCATTTCCCGCCAGATCATAGGCTCCATAGGGACTCATATCGCTCGAATAGGCCCCAATTGCCGTCAGCGTTTCGGGGGTACGCTTGTTTGGCCAGACGGCTCGACCGTTTCCCCATGGTGTCCTCAGCCGATTGGGACCCCGGGCTGCCTTCTCGAATTCGGATTCGGTTGGCAGATCCATGGCGGCCCAGCGAGCGTATTGCTGAGCCATTGTCAAAGTCACTCCGAGAACCGGTGTTTTCGGAGGTGCGGTGGGATTGGTCGTTGTCGGTAAAGGCTTCTTTTTATCCTTCAGATCCTGCCGGTAGACTTCGAATTGTTCGACGGTCACTTCGAAGGCTTCGATGTAGAACGTATCGAGATGAACAGTGATTTCCGGCTGAGTTTCGGCCGGACCTTCGTTCGTTCCGATTGTTGCGATCCCTGCAGGTACGAGTACCAGAGTCGAGCCCGTCTTGTTGCACTTGATGCGGCGCGGCAGACCATCGTCCGAATATCCTCCGTCTGCAATCGGAGTGAATCCTGCAGGAAGATTGAATCCCTGTCGTGGCTTTCCCTTGGAAGTCGGTTCAACAGCCGCAATCACCAGTCGGGACGAATCGATTCCTCGGTGACCCGCTGTCACGGCGAATTGATCTTCTTTCCGGGAAGCCGGAGGACTGACTTCCATCGGGGTGTTCAACGCACTGATCTCAAAAACGGACTTCGGGTCGGTTCCTGGAGGCAACGGTTCCTTGCTCGTAACCGCTGGTTTTGTCGCCTTCGGTTTCGTGTCCGGATTCGCCTTGGCGACATTACCTGGGGCTGGATTCGGATTTGCCACGGGAACCGGAGCCGGAACGACCTTTGTTTCAGCGGGCTTGGGCTTACCTCCGCCACCGCATCCCACGGAAAATGCCGTCGCAAGAATGAGACCCGCGAACAGGCTGCGAGACGGTACGAAGCCTTCGCACCGTGCCACGGATGAAGTGGTATCTCGGTCGGTTTTGCTGCTCACCAGAATGACCTTCAGCCAGCGCATGGTATTACCTCACAATCGCCATCCCGCCTGTTGACATTCGACTATTTCGGAGGATCAAGCACCATCTTCAGTTTCACTTCCATCTTGTTGCGGATCACAACCACTTCCACTTCGTCCCCTCCCTTGAATTTTCGCAGGGCGGCGTCGAAGTCGTCGAGGTTCGCCACGGCCGTTCCGCCAAACTTGACGATTCGGTCGCCTCCTTTGAGTCCCCCCTTCTCGGCCGGACTGCCTGGTGCTGCACCGCTCACGGAATACCCAGGCTCTTCGTTCCCGAATTCGGGGATCGTGCCAACGTAAGGACGGCTTCCTCCGCGAGTGGGCTGAGCCGTTCCTTTGACTTCGACATAAGCAGGACGCTCCGTCGTTTCGATTGTTGATGCCGCCATCTTTTCGATCAATTCCGTCACACGAGCGATTCCGTCGATGTTCAGTTTGTCCCAGTCGTCCGTGGGACGGTGGTAGTCTGGATGTTCACCCGTGAAGAAGTGCAGAACCGGAATCTTCTTGGCGTAGAACGAAGAATGATCGCTGGGTCCGAATCCCTCAGGCTTGTAGACCAGTTTCAAAGCGTTGGCGTTGAACTTCTCCAGTTCAGGAACCCAGCGAGGACTGGTGCCGGTTCCATAAACGATCAGCTTGTTGTCATCCTTCAATCGCCCGACCATATCCATATTCAGCATGGCGACGGTCTTTTCCAGCGGGAAGACAGGTTCACGACAGTACCGGGCCGAACCGAGCAGTCCGAGTTCTTCACCTGTGAACGCCATAAAAACGATCCGGCGGGCTGGCTTCTTTGTTTGTGCGGCCTTCGCGAACCGACGGGCCAATTCCAGAAGGGCCACAGTTCCTGAAGCGTTATCGTCAGCTCCGTTGTGGATATCGTTTGAGCCTGGGGCGAGCGAATTCTGGCCGCCTCGGCCGACGTGGTCATAGTGTGCTCCGATGACCACGGTTTCGTCGGCGAGAGGGCCGTCACCATCAATCACACCAATCACGTTGAAGACATCGGCTCGAACCTTTTCCATCGACAGCGCCCCGCGGACTTTCCAGCCGGGGATTATCGCGGATCGGGGTTTGAAGTCCTGATCGATCGCTGTTTCGAGGTCACCGAGTTT
>CAXBSB010000283.1:0-8051 GCA_963977965.1 uncultured Schlesneria sp. | reverse complement strand
CCAAAAACACGCGTTCTCACACATCTGTTTCTGGGACAAGTTAATTCATAGGTAAGTTCGGGAGGCTCCTTTTTTATCACAGAGCACCAAACGCGAGAAGACCGATCTGCTGTCACCATCTTCACCCTACGTTTTTCCGCAACACATGAGGGAATCAGCACTTGCATCCCACACAACCGGCAAAAACCTCATCATGACAACTTCTCAGCCAATGAAGTGCCATCGATCACCTGTCACGCATGTTTGACAATCGCGCCACAGGCGGTTTCACTTCGTTTGCTGGATGGCGTTTGTAACACTCTACTTGCGTCCGAAGCATCCCCATTGAAGGAACTGTCATGCTGCTGTTGGATTGTCGTTTTTCTGTTCTGCTGATCCTGGTCTGCTCACTCGCCATTCCGGCATCACCGGATGTTCTCAGTGCCGCCGAACCTGTGCGACTGATTTTCGATACTGATATCGGGAACGATGTCGACGACGTCCTCGCCCAGGGGATGATTCATTCGCTGGAATCGCGCGGAGCCTGCAAGCTGCTGGCTGTCACCATCACGAAGGATAGCGAACTGGCAGGTCCATTCGTCGATGCGATCAACACGTTCTACGGTCGGCCCGATACTCCCATCGGAGTCGTCCGCCCCGGCAAAACGCCAGAACCGGGCAAGTTCCTGCCCATGGCTGCCGAGAAAAAAGGAGAAGCCTTCCGTTATCCTCACGATCTTCTTGCCAGTAAAGACGCTCCCGAAGCCGTTTCACTGCTTCGCAAGACTCTGGCAGCCCAGCCCGATGGTTCTGTGAGCATCGCCCAGGTCGGGTTTTCAACGAATCTGGCGAGGTTGATTGATTCAAAACCGGATGATGCTTCGCCTCTTTCGGGAACAGACCTGATTCGGAAAAAGGTCAAGCTGCTTTCCATCATGGCGGGAGCATTCACGGCGATTGGTGATAACAAGCACTATTGCGAATACAACGTTGTTCAAGACATTGAAAACTGCCGAAAGCTGGCGGACGAATGGCCGACGGAAGTCGTCTGGAGCGGATTTGAAATCGGGATCGCATTGCCGTATCCCTCGGAAAGCATCATCAAGGATTATGGCTATGTGGCCGATCATCCGCTCGCCGAAGCCTATCGCCGCTACGAAAAGCCACCGCACAACCGGCCCACATGGGACCTGACCAGCGTTCTTTATGCGGTCCATCCAGATCGAGGTTACTTTGATCTTTCAGCCCCGGGACGAGTCATTGTTGAAAAGGATGGCTTCACGACATTTGAACCAAAGGCCGATGGCAAACATCGTTATCTGAAGCTGAACGAGATCCAGCGGGCACGAGCACTCGAAGCATTGGTTCAGCTTAGCAGCCAGCCACCAAAGTGATTGCGAGTTACGAATCACATCTGTCGTTGAGGGACGACAGCGCAAGACGTTCGACAGTTCCATTTCCTGCTTGTTGACGACATACTCTTGCACGGCTCAGACGGAATGCCTTCGCTACGATTCCGTCTGAGCTGAATCCTCAATTCGCGACCTCCGTATTCACGGTACTTCTGACCGCAACGACAGCCGGGACGAAACATGAATGATCCAGAATTGGAATCCCGAATGGAACCCGTATCGCATGGTCGTCGATGTTTTCTCGGAATCCAATCTCTCGTTCAATCTCTTTCGTTCCTCGCCCTGACCCTGTTGCTATTTCAGGGAATGGCGGCCGTTGCCAATGCCATTGAAGTCGAAGAAGTTCGCTGGGGCTTTAACGGGAAGGTGGCTCCCAACCGATTCAACGTCTTGTCTGTCCTGATCAGTAATGCCTCTCCGCAGACATATTCTGGCGACATCACGCTTTATAAGCGGTTAGGCGGAGGTGGATACGTCGACGCCAGAGTCACCGAGTCCGTCACGATCTCGTCGTTTTCCAATAAGTGGGTCCAGTTCTATCCCTACGTGAACGGAGGATGGGGGGGATCAGTCTCGAACGAAACCTGGCAACTGGTCTACGGCCGCAGTTCCTTCGATTTACCGCAACCTCGACCGGCGAAGTACCAGCGAATCATTCTGGACGATTCCAGTGCCATGGCGGGTCGTGCTGGAATCCTGAAATCGATGCCCGACTCGCTGTTTCCATCGTTTGTCTCCGCAACCGATGCCCTGCAGGTTGTTGGCATGGACCGCGAACCTCGGTCGTGGATTCCGACTCAGAAAGAAGCCTTTCTCGATTGGGTTCACCTCGGCGGCACCGTGCTGTTGTTTCTGGGACCGACTGGAAAGCACCCCGAATTCGCGGCCCCCTTGTCAGCATTGAATTCGCCCTTGGACGAACTGCGAGTGGGTAGCGGTCGAGTGCTGAAAGTGCCGATGGAACGAAACAAGTTTCGGGAGGAAGATGCTCGCCGATTTTTTACTGGCCTTCCCAGGAATGTCCTCACTCAAGGCGAAAAGCCCGAAGACGTGATTGACACCATTGATGGACAGCCTCAACAGGAACAGCAGAATTACAACTACAGCGAAGGGACGGACCCGTTCCCGTCGAGTTCCTTCCTGACTCAATTGAAAGAAATGACGAAGCCGGACCACAACTGGCTGCTCTTGCATTTCATGTTCTGGGTCTATATCGCCATGATTTTCCCCGGGTGTTACCTGCTGGGAAAACGCTGGTCCGATTTTCGTGTTGTCTACGCCGCGTTACTTGGAACGGTCGTTCTCTTCAGTGTCCTGTTTTCGATTGTCGGACAGCGCGGCTATGGCGAGTCGACGGCAGTCCATTCTGTGGCGATCGCTCGCGGGTTGCCGGGCGGCGGGTTGGATGTGTCTCAATGGTCAAACGTGTTTGTGACCAGCGGTGCCGATTACCTGCTGAAGCACAATGGATTCGGCACCCTCTATTCGACAACCAGCGATACCGAACAGGTCAACGGAGTCATCAACAGCGGGATCGACGGTGGGTTCATGGTCGATATCCCACCATTCTCGAATCGTGAATTCGCTCTCCGTATGAAGCTGCCAACGGGAAGCCCGAAAATCACCGTAGACAAATCTGTCGTCAGCAACGGAATCAGGGAACTGTCGCTGAGTGTCGATGGAATCACGCCTGCTACAACGCAAGCCCAGTACCTGATGTACCGCAATCGCTTCTATGGGTTGAATTGGAAGGACGGAAAACTGGAACTGGGCCCCGACAGTGGCGACGTCCGATCGATGTTGCGAGTCGACTCGATGCAAGGCTGGGCCAATACCCAGAACTATAATTACGGTTACCACAAACAAGAAACCAAACCGGCAGACCGTTTTATGCTGATGTTGACCCCGCTTTATTCTCGAAGCCTCAATGTCACTCGCAGTTCCGATGTCGATCAGATTCGGCTGCCCGACGATGTCGGTCGTGTCTTTATCTACAGCCCGATTCCTCCCGAATTGAACGTGCAGAACAAACGCCTCGGAACTCAGAACGGCCAGATCCTTTACTGCCTGGATATACCGCTTCCCGAGCAGTAAACCGAAGCACACCGTTACCAATCCATTTGAACACATCGACGCGATCGCTATTCCTTTGCCAGAAATTGGGAACCTCCAGATGAGTATTGGCGCGAATTCCTCAGGCACGTCTCAGCCGGTGATTGAAGTCAATGATGTCGTCCATTCCTTCAAAGGACGGCGAGCTCTCGATCACGTCAGCTTTCAGGTCATGCCTCGTTCGCTGCATGGATTCGTGGGGCCCAACGGGGCAGGGAAGACCACATCGCTGAAAATCATCTGCACGCTACTTCGACCTCAGTTCGGGACCGTCAAAGTGTTCGGACATGACGTGGTCGAAGATCAGAAGATGGTCCGCCGTAAGATCGGATTTATGCCCGATCACTTCAGCACATACCGGCAGATGACCGTCTATGAATATCTCGACTTCTTCGCGGCCGCCTATGGGTTGTCGTTTGACCAGCGAACACGCGTCATTGATGAAGTCCTGGCCCTGACAGACATGGACGGTCGGAAAAACGATCTGATCAGCGGCCTGTCGCGCGGGATGCAGCAACGCACCAGCCTGGCTCGCGTTCTGGTCAACGACCCCGATCTGCTGTTGCTCGACGAACCCGCATCGGGCCTTGATCCCCGTGCCCGAATTGAACTGATGGAAATCCTGAAAGCTCTGCGATCGATGGGAAAAACAATCTTCATCAGTTCACACATCCTGAGCGAACTGGCCGAACTCTGCGACTCGGTGACCATCATCGATCGCGGTAAGGTAAAATACAGCGGTTCGATGCACGGATTGTTGTTGACTAGTGGTGAACATCCTGCGTATCGCCTGACGGTCGCAGGGGAATCTGACTGGACCGAACCGTTGAGCCAACTGACGGGGGTGCTGAAGGTGGAGCCGATCGAAGGTCGCCCGGAATATCGCATTGAGTTTGATGAGGCGCAACTCAATACAAACCAGTTGCTGCAGGGAATCATCGGACTGAACATTCCGATCATGGCCTTTGCGGAAGACAAGAGACATCTGAATGAGGCGTTCATGGATCTGACCGAGCGCGGGGTGAAATAGTCGTCCTTCATTGCTCTGCCGAGAATTTAGTGGCAGCCGCCATGATTAGCTGGACATGTTCATGTTTCACGGTGTTCTCGCATTACTGACTCGCTCACTTCGCCAGGACGCGCGACAGTTGAAGAACCATGTGTTCCGACTGACATTCGTCGTGTTTATTTACCTGTCGCTGATGCAGAGCATGTTGTTTTTCAACTTCGTCGGGGCTCCAGGACTACAGTTCTTCATTTCAATTGCCACATTGAATGCGGTCTTCATCACCTGTGCCGGAATCGGCTTCTTTGCGACGGCAATTTCGGAAGAAAAAGAAGAAGAGGTGATTGGCCTGCTGTTGATGGCGGGCCTGAATCCTGTCGGGATTCTGCTGGGAAAATCGACGAGTCGCCTGATACAGGCCGCATTCCTGTTGCTCGTGCAGTTTCCATTCATGCTGCTGGCGGTTACGTTGGGCGGCATCACGCCTCACCAGATTCTGGCAGCCTATGCATCGCTTCTGGCATTCATGGTCATGCTGGCCAATATCGCGCTGTTCTGGTCAACCGTTTGTCGGCGCGGCGGCACTGCCGCCGGAATGACTACGATCTGCCTGGTGGTCTACGCTGCTGTCCCCAGGATTGCAACGCAGACTCTGGGGTACCTCAATAGCGCGGGAAGATCTCGCCCCTCAGCAACCGTTACCCAGTACCTTCAATGGTGCGAGAAGTCGTGTTCGTACTGGCAGTTGGGACAGATCATGACAACGGGGTTTGCAGACCCCGTGATGTCGGTTCAAGTCATCAGCAATCTTCTGATTGGAGTCGGTTGCTTTCTGCTGTCGTGGCTTCTGTTTTCGCGATTTAACTCCCAGACGACAGGTGCCAACGATGGCCGGGGAATGGTTGCAAAATCAACGGGACGTGTGCGTTTCTTTGCACCTGGCCGCGCCTGGTCATTGCCGCTGGTCTGGAAGGACTTTCAGTTCGTTGCCGGAGGTCTCCGTTTTGCAACCGTGAAATTCACGGGGTATGTGCTCGTGTTTGCAGCGTTCGTTTACTACGGGGTTCGATCAAACATCGCCTGGACCGAGACCTGTTCGAACTATATTTCCTTGATGGTCTGGGCTGTTGTGATTGAAGCATCGATTCTTTCATCGCGAATCTTCCACGACGAGATTCGACTCCAGACGATGTCGTCCCTGATGATGCTGCCGCGCAGTCTTTCCTGGATCGGACATTCCAAGGCTCTGGGATGCCTGATTGGCCTGCTCCCATCGATCATCTGCCTGTGCTCATCGACCCTGCTTCTGCCAGGCCTGGATCTAAAACTCGCTTTCCAGGTTGCAATTTCGCCGATCGTCTGGGGAGCGATCCTTTGTTTTGTCGTCTTCCTGCACCTGGTTGCACTGCTCAGCCTGTTCGTGAAGTGGGGCGCCTTACCACTGGGTTTTGTGATGATGGCCCCCATCATGACCTGTTGCCCCATCGTGCCACTCATCTTCGCGACTTCCAGCCGACGTGAAACGCAAGATCTGTTCAATTCACTGGCCGGAATCGGTGTGATCCTCGTCTTGATGGGACTGGTTTGTTTTGTGTTTCAAATGATGATCGCCGCTCGTCTGGATGAAATTGGTTCACAGTAGTACTTGCTGCAGTGACGGACTTGCACTGAATTACAACCTCGCAACTGGATTCAACCACCGTGCTTCACGGAGTCATGACACTCCTGGGACGATCGTTGCGTACTGACGCACGATCGCTGCATGTCTCGTTGATGCGGGGGCTGATCCTGCTGATCATCTACATCTCGCTCCTGATCACAGTGTTTTCACGCAGCAGGTTTGGTGCGCCAGGTCTTCAGTTGTTCAGATCGCTGGTCTGGCTGAATGCTGTTTTTGCCGGGCTGTTGAGCATCGGTTTTTTCTCAACGTCGATCAGCGAAGAGAAAGAAGAAGACACGCTGGGACTGATGCAGATGGCGGGGATCAGTCCGCTGGGAATCATCCTCGGCAAAGTGGGCGGGCGAGTCTGGCAGACGCTGCTGCTGATTGCGATCCAGTACCCCTTCATGCTGCTGGCCGTCACGCTGGGAGGCGTCACAAAAGATCAGGTCTTCAGTGCCTGTGTCGGCATCGCGGCCTGTACCTTTCTGTTTTCAGGAATCGGGCTGTTGTGTTCGACGATCGCTGCCAGAAATCGTACGGCGTCTTTCCTGATGTCAATCGGAATTGTCGTTTACTTCGGCATTCCGATGATCGCATCTGAGCTTCTACGGTATCTGCGTCCCAGCGTGCAGGCGACGACGACCACGACGGCCATACTTGACGGAATCTACAACACATCTCTTTACCACAGGCTGAACGCAATCCTCACCTCTGGCTTTGGCGAATCGCCCTGGAGCTCTCAAGTTGTGACGAACATTGCCGGGGGGATCGTCTGTTACCTGCTGTCATGGAGGCTGTTTGGTGTTTTCGCGCACAGCCCGGTGATTCTGGTGTCAACTCGCGGCATCCTGGCACACCCCAGAGGAATGCTTCGCTGGTTTGCCCCCGGACGGCCTGGAAACCATCCGTTTGCCTGGACAGGTTTCTATTTTGTGGGAGGAGGTATTTGCGGCCTGCTGCTTCGAATCGCCGCCTCGCTGTTGATCTTTCTGACCGGTTCGCTGATCACATTCGTTGGCGGATGGGGTTGGAACGGCGACCAACTCTCAGGATTGCTGCAGCTTCTTGGAATGTTAGCCCTGACAGTGGACATCTCCATCCTGGCGAGTCGAAGTATCCACGAAGAAGTCCACGGCCAGACGTTGCAATCGCTGGTCATGCTGCCGCAACCGGTTTCAAAGACGTTGTATGCCAAACTGGGGGGAGCGTTACTTGTGTCGCTTCCTTTCATCGGCTTAATGTGCCTGACCCTGACGCTTCCCCTTGGGGTGACGCATATCCACTGGTTCTTCAATGACCACGCAGGCTGGTTCTTTTCCGCCCATTTCGTCCTGGTCCCTCACCTGGCGATGGTCCTGAGCCTGTACTTGCGGTGGGGTATCATCCCCCTGAGCGTTGGACTGGCCATCGGATCAACAGCAGCCTGGATCGGCGTTTTCGATGCCGTCAGAGTCGGGCCCACAGATAAAGGTGTCTGGATCGGAACGATATTCGTGATGCTCGAGTGCGCGGCCTGTCACTACTGGATCGTTAGAAAACTGCCAGAGATCGCGGCACAGCGATAGAGCGGGTCGCACTGTGGCACTCAACGCGGGTAAAGATATTTGTCGGTGAAATCGTGAGGTTTGGCCTGTAATCTTGATCGCGAAGCGATCGCAGATCGTAGTTTCCCAGCACCTCGGGGTGCATACGTAAGGGAGAAACTCTGGTCGACCCTGGCGATGCCTGTGGCCGATCTAATGTTTTACAGACAAAACGGGAGGGCGAGGCGGCGAGGCTCCCGCCGAGCCGCGATTGGGTATTACGCTTCCCGATTCGAAGACGGTTCGGCGGGAGCCTCACCCTCCCGCTTCGCCACGGCCATGCCTTGCATGACGTG
>CAXBSB010000282.1:0-8104 GCA_963977965.1 uncultured Schlesneria sp. | reverse complement strand
GGGGACGGAGCGAAGCTTCGACCCCCGGATCGAAGAACGCGTCAACGCAAAGCATCCTGAAGGGATGCCAGATCGCGTTATGCTGATCGGATTCGCAACCTCAAGAGCGTATCACTCTTGATTTCACTCAACAGCGATTTGATGGAAATCAATAAAAACGACGCGTATCGATTCTGTTTTAGCCGTGAAGTCGAGTTTTCTGGCATCCTTTCAGGATGCTGTTACCATGGCGATTCCGTTCCGGGGGTTTCCGCTTCGCTGCAACCCCCGGCTACTTTCTGCGATCGCTGCGCGATCAAAATCATAGATCCAAACGTCACGATTTCACTGACAAAAATCGTTACCCGCGTTGCGTGCCACCTGACCGTCAAACCCATGCTCCGACGCGACTCGGAAGTGCGACACTCACTAATTGATGAAATTCATCAGCGACAGTGTGTTGACTTTGGCTGCAATCTGCAGGCTTGCCTGGTACAGGTCCATTTGCTGCTGCAGACTCACGACGGCTGCGGCCGTGTCGGTCGCTTCAAGATTGTCCGTGGACTGTCCCAGATTGAGTTGCAGCGATGTCAGGTAATCCTTCAGGTTAGTGAGGGATTCCGACTGGACGGCTTGTGAACCGATCGTGTCTCCGATGCTGCTGTGTGTTCGATCCAGTTCTGCAATCTGCTTCTGTAACACGGCAGATCGGTCTTTCCCGGACAGATTCTGCGTATTTGCGATCGTGTCGCGAAGTGCGATCAGGGTTTGGAAGATATCGGAAGTCCCCTGATATTCGACCTGATCCGTTCCCGCCTGACGAATGTTTGTGCTGTTAACGTTGGTGATTTTTCCTGACGTCCCATCCGTGACGATCTGGTTGCTGCTGAAGTCGATCGGGATCGACGTGGCACCACCATCAACTGACAACGAACCTGTCGCAGTCATGGCGACGCTGCCGTTGAAGCCAGGGGTAATCCCGGTGGTGTTGATGTAAACAACCTCGCCCGCAGGCCCCGTCACCTTTAAGTCGGAGTCCAGATTCGTAAATGCGATCGCAGGGCCACCATTCAGCGAAACCGTTCCCGATGCTCCTGTTCCACTGGTATCGTTGATCACGAGTGAATGGGCACCGGCTGGACCGATTACGGTATCTTTGGCTGCGGACGACGTGCCGGCAGCGACTCCAGATGTTCCTGCAAAACTTGTCGCCAGGTGTTGTACGAGCAACTGACCCTGGCCTGTGGCGTTGTCTGTTCCTGTTCCGGCCGCAGCTCCTGTCTGTCCGACAAATGTTGTCGCCCCGCGCACTCGTGACTGAAAGACATCCTGCCCGGACAACATCGTACTGGCTGTAACGGAACGGCTGACGATGACTTCTGAATTCTGATTTGAGCCGTTGTACGAGATCGCCGTTGGCTGCCCGGCCGCATTGGTTGACGTGACCGAAAAGGGTGTCGACTTGCTGGCGGTTCCGGAAAACAGATACGACCCGTCAGGCAGTGTCTGGTTTGCAAACTGCAGCAACTGATCGATGGCCGTGTTGACTTGCTTTGCCAGGGTCGCATTTGTAGCAGCAGGCGTCGTAACGTTGTTGGCCTGTAATGCCATGCTTTTAACGTTTGTCAGCAGGTCCTGAACACTCGTTAAGGCGTCAACGCTGGATTGCAGCTTTGCAGAAGCGTCCTGAACGAGAGCAATATCGTTTGTATATCGCTTGTCCTGGACTTTGTTTCCCATGACGGTTGCCATGGCCGTTGGATCGTCCGAAGCCACTTGCAGGCGTTTTCCGGACGTGATCTGGATCTGCAGCTTCGCGATCTGTTCAAAGCTCGACTGCATGTTGAACAGCGTCTGCTGATATTGATAATCGGATGACACTCGCATGATCGTCCGCCGCCTTGCTCATCAGATAGAGTGGAACAATTGCTGATACATGTCGTTGACCGCACTGACATACTTCGCGGCCGATTGAAACATCTGCTGGTACTTGATGATGTTCAGCATTTCTTCGTTGACATTGACGCCCGACACACTCTGCTGCTGCTCTTTCAGTCGTGTCGTCAGGATCTGATTCGTGCTGCTTTGCTGATCGAGTGACGAGACTTGCGTGCCAACGTCTGCCACCATCTGGTTGAAGAATGATGACATCGTTTCCGTCCCGGAAGCCATGCGCTGCTGATCCTGCAGATCAACAAATCGTTGCAGATTTGAAGTGTCGCCTGGCTGACCTGAACGAGATGTGGCGAGGGCATTGGGATTTGAGGTCAGCAGCGAATTGACTTTCATCGTTCCCGCGTCGATTCCGCTGAAGAACGAGTTGATACCCAGGGTCGTAAGGATTCCGGACGAGTCGGGTTGCCCAACGACTTTCGCTGACAGGGAATCGCCAGCGGTCACGTCACCTGTGCTCAACGTCAGCGTGACTCCATTCGGACCTTCCATTGGTTGTCCGGCTTCGTATCCCTGTCCGATATTGAAAGTCCCCAGCACATTCCCCGCTTGATCGGTGACTCGCGCCTGCAGGCCCGGCGTGACACCGACGGTTCCGCTGGAAAGGAAGGTGTAGGTATAGGCATCGTTGGTACCGCCGGTGAATTCACCTCCCATGGTGGCAGTCGCAGTCGTGCCGGCAGAAAACGACGTTGTCGGATTTGGGTCGATTCCTCCAGCGAAATCAACTTTGTAACCCGGTGCTGCCAGTAGAGTCATCGTGCCGGACTCTTTACTGACGAACACCTGCAGATTGGGGACCGTCGTTCCGATTGACGCCGCCAGATCATTCAGGCTCTGCGTTGCGGGATCGATCTTAACTTCGGTCATCGTTTTCTGACCGGTCGAACTGTTGGTCATGGTGACGAACAGCGAGCCAGCCCGCGGCGGAAACGAGGCTCCTGCAGCGTTGAGAGGGACTGTGACGTCCAGCACGGATCGCTGACCGGTCAACTGAGTGAATCCGCCATCGACTCCGAGCCCCGTCGCTTGAACTTCGTCAAAGGCTTGAGCGACGGAACGTGCCAGTGTGTCAAGATTCTGGCGGACATCGGGAAGTCGATGATCACGAACATCCAGCAGCCCTCCCAAGGACCCCTCGGTGATGGTCAACGGGACTTTTCCACCCTGGGTGCTGACCACCATTTTCCCGCTCGAATTCAACGCGAGATGCAGTTTCTGCGCAGCACCGCCAATGACCAGCGGCGTTCCCGACTGAAGCAACGTCACTTGCCCCGATACGCCAGGTTGGACTTCGACCGCAATCTTCTCAGCGACGGTATTGATCAATTGATCTCGAGTATCGATGAGATCATTGGGGGAAATTCCTTGATCCGTGATGCTGGCAATCTGCGCATTCAGGTCGGCGATTTGAGACAGCAGGGGATTTGTCGCGTTAACGGTCGCAGTGATCTGGGCGTCAACACTTGTCCGCATCTGGTCCATGTTCGCGGCCAGCGTGTTGAATTGTTGAGCCAGTACCGAGGCATTGGCGATCACCATCTTTCGCGATGCAATGTTTCCCAGTTGTGACGAGGCTTGCTGCATCCCGTTGAAAACATTCCCGAGCAGGCTGGAAATCGAAGAAGCATCGGTGGGAAGGCTGGACTGCAATTGAGCCAGCGACGTCTTCAACGAATCGACGTAGCCATTGCGCGTTGTCTGGGCGGTGATTGCAGATTCCAACTGGTCGCTGTATGCGCGTTGAACGTCGGTAATTTCCACGCCGCGGCCGTACGACTGGCCATCCAGTTCCATCGGCTGTTGTGCCGCAAATTGGATGATCTGTCTGTGATAGCCAGGCGTGCTGGCGTTCGCGACATTGTTGCCTGTGACCTGCATGCCGCGTTGTGAAGCGAGCAGCATCGAATTGGCAATGGAGATTTCCAGCATGATTTAACTCGTTCTGGTGACTTCAATCAGCCACCTGATCCCGCTTTGTGTGACGCAATGGAATTGTCTTACAGAGTTCGGTTATCCCCCATAATTCACCAGCGATCCGACATGTGCTTCGTCGCGGACTCCGCCAGCGGTGTACGATTCCCCTTGTCCCGCCGTCCCGGTCAGATGACTGACAATTCCTCGAATAATTGCGGTCGATTGATCTGCCATCGCATGATTCTGACGGTTCAGCCGATCCATCTCCGCGGCCATTTCGGACAATTTCTGGCGGCTGGCAACGACGGATTGCTGCAATTCCCCGGAAGTCTTCTTTGCCAGCATCCCGAGCGTGAATTCGTGCGGAGAAAGCCCCAACTCGTTTGCTGCATCGAATCGCAACTTCTGCCGGCGCTCCTGCATCTGCTTGGCTTCCATCAGGGCGGCCAGTTCATACTGCAGAGCCTGTTGCAATGCTGCACCGTCCAATTGACGAAGCGACCGATGCAGTTCACGCACGGCCTCAAGCACGGCAATCAGGCTGCGCTCTTCAGCATCCAGATGTACTTTCACGCGTTCCGCCATGGCTGGCGAAATCGCCGGTTCTTGTCCCTGACCCATCATGGCAATCACCCTGTAATGGCTAGTGAATTCGCAGCGTCAGTTGCTGGAGCGGTCATATCGGGATTCACACCTTGGACTGGAGGTGAGGCATGCGATCCTGCTCGCTGCATCTTCTCAATCGACGCCTCGATCATTCTCGCCAGGCCCAATCCCTGGCCTTTCGTCATCTGGTCACCCATGAAACGATCGAACAGTCCACCGTAGACGTCGCCTGAGTCCTGTCCGAACATCGAACCTGGTTCGAGTGACTGTCGCATCTGCTTGAGCATCGTCGATGCGAATACACTCTCGAAGTCGTGGCCGACTTTCGCTGTAGTCGCTTCCGGTCGCGGCCGACCTGAAGGCGTGGCATGACTGCTGCCAGCAGATTCGGGCAGTGGCAACGAGTTTGAAAGAGGGGCTTGAATCGCTGACATAGTGATTCCTTATTCGTGGACTTTTGCGAAGCGTTGGCCTGGCGATGTCAGGGTTAGTTGGCGATCAACTCAGCGTGGAGCGATCCGGAATCTTTCAGTGTCTGGAAAATCGCGATCAGGTCACGTGGAGAAACTCCAAGTGCGTTCAGCACTCGAGCCAGTTCACCCACAGTGAATGTCTGTTCGACAGGCAACAGCGCCGAAGGACCCGGGGGGGCCTGAGGTCGTGGTCGAATTGCTTCCAGAATGTCGTCGACCTGATCTCGTGGGCCATTGGCACGCGGGGCAATTGAATCGGTCAGTGATGGAGGTTCGCCCGGCAATGGTGTCAAGCCGCCCGGGGCTGCGGCAGGGGCTGCCCCGACGCTTGGCTTGATGACCAGATTTCCATGCGCGATCGCCACAGATGAGATACGAACGTTGTGGCCGACAATCACGGTTCCTGTTCGCTCATTAATGATGACTCGAGCCTTGGCGTCAGGCACGATCTTGATCTGACCAATTTCACTGGCGAATTCCGATGCTGATCGATGTTGCCGCATCGGAATCCGAATCTGAATGGTTCCTGGGTCTAATGTGATTGCTGCCTGCGGATACTTGGCATTGATGGCGTTCGTAATCAGCGTCGCTGTCGATACGTCTGCATCCTGAAGCAGCAGCCTGATCACGCCTCCCTGATCGATTTCACCGAGTGCCTCTTTTTCGACGATGGCCCCTCCTGGAATTCGCGAATTTGTCGGATGGTTCGTCTGCCCACCGGGAGTGTTACTCCGAACTCGAAAGCCACCGATCGAGATATTGCCTTGAGCCAGTGCATAGACCTGGCCATCCACACCGCGGAGCGGCGTCAAAAGCAATGTTCCACCCTCCAGGCTTGATCCGTCGTCCATCATGGAAACAACAACATCCAGGCGCGAACCCCGGCGCGAGAATGCGGGGATCTCTGTTGTCACCATCACATGCGAAATACTCGTTGATTTGTAGACGTTGTCGAGCTGAGTCTGTCGCTGCAGCTTGGTGGTCATCTCCAGCTTACGCAGCATGTCGATGGCCATCTGCTGCGTCGATTGTGATTTGGCTCCGGTTCCGTTGAGCCCCACGACCAGACCGGTTCCATAGAGCTGATTCGCGCGAGCCCCCTCAACCATTGTGATGTCTTTGATCCGGACTTCCGCGTGACATATCGACACGCCGAGCGACAAGACCATCCCTGCGATTGCCGCCTGGCAACTGATGAGACGTCGTAAACTGAACATCACGCAGACTCCTTCCGAATGGCAGCCATCGGAACCCGCCGGTTAAAACACCAATTCGTATCTGATCTAGAACGGCCAGACTTTGTTTCCAATGCGACCAAGCCAACCCTGATTCGTGAAGCGTGATTCCACGCCTGTCCCCTCGTACGACACATTGAAGTTTGCAATGAATCGCGATTCGATAATGTTGGGGGTTTCGATATCGTTCGGGCGGATGACTCCCGAGACTCGTAAGATGCGCATTTCGTTCTGAACGAGCCGTTTTCGATAACCTTCGATCACCAGATTCCCATTGGGCAGAATGTCGACGACGGTGACGGTCATCTGGTCGAGCAATTGGCGTTCACTGGCGAAGTCGGCCGACCCCTGGAAGGAACGATCGGACGAGTTGCTACCGTTCATCTGTCCTGAAGCAGAACGACCGGTTCCTCCCGCCGCGCCACTCGCTGCAAGATTCAGTTTTGCAGAAGCCGCGGTATCCTTCTTCAGATTCCGCTCTTCCTTATTTGTCGCCCCAGTGTTTTCGTTGACTGAGACTGTCAGCAGATCGCCGACTCGGCGAGCCCGGTTATCCATGAACAGATAGCCGCTACGCTGATCGCGTCGCTCCCAGATCGAATCTGCCAGCAGATGATTTGGAATGACCAGAGGAGCTGCGGCCACCGGGGTCAGGCACAGCATGATCCATTGTCGTCGATTTGTTTTCACGTTTGGTTCCTTCCAAATCCAGCAGTCCGGGGCACGTCCTGTCCCCTGCGTCGTCAATCGTCTTGTCTCTGTCCGAAATTGCTTCTTCTACTGCTCACGTGTCCAGGTGATGACGAGGTCAATTCGATGATTCCACTTCAGTGGCGCTGATCACTTTTCCTCGCACAATCGCCTTCGATGCCGAATTCATGACCTGGATCACTTCGCCAATGCGACCGTTCTGCATCGCTTCCGCACCAATCGTGAATTCGAAACCTGATTGCCTGGAAACGAGTTTGATCCGGTCCTGTCGTTTGATCACGTAATCACCGGTTCGAGCGGCAGGTTGCGAGGTCGTCACGGCGTCAAAATCGTCTTCTTTGACGATATGCAGTTCGGGTAGTGATTTGGTCGGCACTCGCCCGACAATCTCAGACGCCTGAGTGCAGTAGCCTGCGAGTCCCGTCACATCACGGCGACTCAGGCACAGATCGTCTTTGGTCACGGCACGGCCACGAATCAGGGGGCGGATTGTCGTCACAACTTGTTCCAGATGCCTCACGTCCATCGTGACAGGAATTGTTTTCGACGGATGTTCGCGCGACGAGATTGTGACGTCGACGATGACTCGCCCGATGGCTGGCCCCGGTCCTTTCAGTTGGGCGTCAAACGAGCACGACTTCCACGCTGATGGTGTTTCACCTTGTGGAAAGAAGCTGCTTGAGACAGAAGCGAGTTCGCGTGTCATCGGAATACCGACCCGGACAGAAACATTTTCTTCGGGCCAGGGAAGTTGGCTGATGATGACTTTTCGAGCGGCAGAAACGATGGCTTCTTCCAGACCATCCGACTCTGCGCCATGTGGCAAGGCTCGCGGTCCGTTACCCACAGGTACCGGCTGCCGGGCCAGTACGACTTCTGTATGGCGGATGGACTCGGGCTGAGGGTAGGCGACTCGTTCAACCAGATTTGACCGTAGCGGCAACAGACCTGTGACGGTCGTCTGTTGACCATGTATCATGATCATTTGGGGTTCGACCCCAGCCAGCCGCAACCGGAACTCAATCAGCTTTGCTGAGATGACCGTGGAACATTCGGCAGGCGGAGCATCGGTCAGATCGAGTTGCTCAATCTGCCGTTTTAGCATGGGATTGCGAGTCTCAACCTGTGCGACGTTGCGCACCAGGACGTCGGGACCGTCCGCGACTGTTGTCGGTCTCAACTTGATAACAACGGGTGATGATTCGGAGGCGCGCAATGATCCGGCACCTG
>CAXBSB010000281.1:0-8195 GCA_963977965.1 uncultured Schlesneria sp. | reverse complement strand
CTCCTGCCGAACCGTCTTCGGATCGGGAAGCGTAATACCCAATCGCGGCTCGGCGGGAGCCTCGCCCTCCCGTTTTGTCAGAGTACTTCTGAAAAGAGAATTGACCACGGATCTCGCGGATTGCACTGATCAGGAAGAACCGGAGTTGTCGCTCAAGCACCAAATGGATCCCCGCCTTCGCGGGGATGACGGACTTCGCGCGGATATCGGAGATGCCGTACCGCGGTGGTCAGCACCTCAAGCAGAGATCAATTCTTGGCATTGAGGCGCGTGACACGGCTGCTTTATGGCGGAAATCAACCAAGATCACTCGGTCGAGAACAACATCGCTTTGACGTATTCCCGGTTCATCTGAGCAATGTTCGTGAGCTTGATACCAGCCGGACAGGCTGCTTCGCACTCACCGGTGTTCGTGCAGTTGCCGAACTGTTCCGCGTCCATCGTGGCGACCATGCTGAGAACTCGCTTGGCGCGTTCGGTCTGCCCCTGAGGGAGATTGGCCAGATGAGTCACCTTGGCTGAAGTGAACAACATCGCCGAGGCATTCTTGCACGAGGCGACACACGCTCCGCAACCGATGCATGCGGCGGCGGCCATGGCGTCCTTCTGCATGTGACCGGGGACGGGAATTGCGTTGGCGTCAGGAGCCCCACCGGTATTGACCGAGACATATCCACCCGACTGAATGATACGGTCGAATGCGGAACGGTCGACAACCAGATCGCGAACGATCGGGAATGCCTTGGCTCGCCATGGCTCTATCAGGATCGTATCGCCGTTGTTGAAGCGTCGCATGTGCAACTGGCAAGTAGTCGTGGCGCTGTCAGGGCCGTGGGCCTGGCCGTTGATCATCACGCCGCATGTTCCACAGATCCCTTCACGGCAGTCGTGATCGAACGCGACAGGCTCTTCACCCTTGGCGATCAACTGCTCGTTTAAGACGTCGAGCATTTCCAGGAACGACATGTCCGGCGAAATCCCGGGCAGCGTGTAGGTCTTCAGCGCACCCGGTTTGTCAGGTCCCGCCTGCCGCCAGATCTTGAGAGTCAGATTCAATTCTTTGGGGGATGTATGGTTCATGGGAATCGCAGACTGAAGTATGTGACGGAATCGCTGTCTGGTTCGGTTCGTATCCGTGCGTCGGCAAGGTTACTTGTAGCTTCGTGTCCCCAGCGGGCAGTCCTTAAATTCGAGCGGCTCTTTGTGCAGGATCGACTCCTTGTCGACACCCTGGTATTCCCAGGCGGCGGCATAGCAGAAGTCTTTGTCGTTACGATCGCATTCGCCTTCGTCGGTCTGATGCTCTTCACGGAAGTGACCACCGCAGGATTCGTCGCGATGCAACGCGTCGCTGGCCAGCAGCTCAGAAAATTCCAGGAAGTCGGCCACTCGACCCGCATGTTCCAGATTCTGATTGAAGGCTTCGCCGCTTCCCAGCACCTTCACATCGCTCCAGAATTCAGAACGCAACTGGCGAATCGAATCGATCGCACGGAGCAATCCCTTTTCGTTGCGAGCCATTCCGACGTAATCCCACATGATCTTGCCCAAGGCCCGGTGGAAGTGTTCGGCACTGTGCTTGCCATTGACCTTCAGGATCTTTTCGATGCGCGATTTGGCTGAATTCAGAGCTTCGCCAAATTCCGGCGCATCCGTCGAAACGCTCTTCAGCTTCTTCGTCGCAATGTGATCGCCAACTGTGTACGGGATCACGAAGTAACCGTCGGCCAGTCCCTGCATCAGGGCACTGGCACCCAGCCGGTTGGCTCCATGGTCCGAGAAATTCGCTTCGCCCAGGACATACAGTCCGGGCAGGTTGCTCTGCAGGTTGTAATCGACCCACAGCCCCCCCATCGTGTAGTGGATGGCAGGATAGATTCGCATCGGAACTTTATAGGGATTCTCGGCCGTGATCCGTTCGTACATGTGGAACAGGTTGCCATACTTGCCGCGAATCACGTCTTCGCCATCGCGGTTGATCGCGGCTGAGAAGTCGAGATAGACCGACATCTTGCTCGGCCCGACGCCAAACCCTTCGTCGCAACGTTCCTTGGCCGCTCGGGAAGAGACATCGCGAGGAGCCAGGTTTCCATAAGATGGATAGCGACGCTCCAAGTAGTAATCGCGTTCGGCTTCCGGGATCTGATCGGGAGAACGGTTGTCGTCTTTACTCTTGGGAACCCAGACTCGCCCGTCGTTTCGCAGGCTTTCGCTCATCAGCGTCAGCTTTGACTGGTGTCCACCACTGACAGGGATGCAGGTAGGATGAATCTGCGTATAACAAGGATTGGCGAAATAGGCCCCTCGCTTGTGACAACGCCAAGCCGCAGTGACGTTACAGGTCTTGGCGTTGGTCGACAGGTAATATGCGTTTCCGTAGCCCCCGGTACACAGGACCACAGCTTCGCCCGCAAACGTTTCGAACTTGCCGGTCACAAGATCGCGAGTCACGATCCCTCGTGCCACGCCATCCACAACTACAACATCGAGCATTTCACGGCGGGTGAACATCTTGATCCGACCGGCGTTTACCTGTCGCATCATCGCCTGATAGGCCCCCAGCAGCAGTTGCTGTCCGGTCTGACCGGCACAGTAAAATGTACGAGAAACCTGGGCTCCACCGAATGATCGATTGGCGAGTGATCCGCCGTACTCGCGTGCAAACGGCACCCCCTGGGCGACGCACTGATCGATGATTGAGGTACTGCACTGAGCCAGTCGGTAGACGTTCGATTCACGTGCGCGCCATTCGCCCCCTTTGACGGTGTCGTAGAACAACCGCCAGACGGAATCGCCGTCGTTGGGATAGTTCTTGGCAGCATTGATCCCCCCTTGAGCGGCAATGCTGTGTGCACGACGCGGGGTATCCTGAATGCAGAACGACAACACGTTATAACCGAGTTCGGCGAGGGAAGCGGCAGCAGAGCCGCCAGCCAGACCTGTCCCGACCACGATGATCGTGTTCTTGCGCTTGTTATGCGGCGCGACGAGCTTCAGGTCACGAATACGATTGTCCCAGCGCGTCGCAATGTCGCCCGTCGGGCATCGTCCATCGAGCACTGTGTCAGCGACAGTCACCATGTTGCAGAAATCCTCAGGCGAATGGCGAATGCAAAAATGAATTCAAAACTGCGAATCAGTGACGCACAAGGGCAGGAGCAATCACCGCGATGCTGGCAAATCCTACCCCGATGACTACGGCAAAAATCCAACCAACCAACTTGATCATTGGCATGTACTTGGGGTGGTTCAGTCCCAGCGACTGGAATGCACTGGAGAACCCGTGTGACAAATGGACGCCAAGCACAATCGCCCCAATCGTATAGATCACTCGACTGATCGGATTGCTGAGCACCATCATCGTCGAAGCGTACGGATTATGCAGGTCGTACTTGAGACCTCGCAGGTTAATCCCTTCCATCCCGAGCCGCAGATCCACGAGATGCAGCAGCACGAATCCGAGGACCACAGCTCCGGAAGCAAACATCCAGGTATTTGCCCCGATCACGCGGCCCTTCACCTTGGGCTGCTTCATCGCGTATTCGTCATCGCGAGCCCTCGCGTTGCGGAAACCTGTCGCGAAAGCAAGATAAATGTGCAGCAGGAACAGAATCAGCAGCCCTGTTTCGGCAATGATCAGCAGTTCCCATTGTTCGTGCAGCTTATGAGCGTAGTCGTTGAACCACTTTTCGCCTGCGAACAGCAGCATGTTTCCGGCAAGATGGGCCGCAAGAAATCCACAGAGCAACAGCCCTGTGATTCCCATCACAAATTTCTGGCCGATGGAGGAATTAATGAATCGAAAGAACCAACGGAGCCCGACCAGATCAACCAGCCCGACTTTCGGTCGGGCACTTCCCGTTTCCATTATTCGAACTCCACGCAATCGAAGGTACCGTGTCTCAGGTGGGGAATTATAGGGCATCGCCCAGCAACTTCAATTCACGCGAGAACATTGTCAAATGCCTACCGCACGAAGCCAAAGAAACCCGTTTTGAAGTCTCAGTTTTGAGATTCAAACACAGCAGATTCCCAGAAATGCGAATTTCACGCAGGAAAACGGGCTTCGATGCTGAGGAACCGCCTGCCAGGGAACAAGAGGTAAACTGCGTCAAATCACATCGAAGCGAGAATCGTCGGCCTATCACATTCGAAAATCGTCCCAGTACGAAACGAGGCCGCCATAACACGTCAGCGCAACGATTTACACGGGAAATCAGCCGGAACGCGCTAGCGTCCGGTTCGAATGTCGATGGACTGTTACCCGCGAAAGAGAACCGGACGCTAAATCACCGACCACGATTGTGACACACTCGGAAAGTAAGGACTAGGCCGTGGACGCGGCTTTGGATTTTCGGTTATGTCGTTGAATGTATGCTCGAACGTGTTTCATGAGTTTTGACATCGTGGAGCATCGGTGGTTGCGTGTCACATTCGCGTGTAGATCCTCCCAAGTTCGCTCGATCCGATTGTTGTCGGGACAGTAGGGTGGCAGGAAGTGCAGTTGGAGTTTTTGACCGATGGGGGTTGCCAGACACTCTTTCACGATTCGAGTCGTGTGAATTCCGTAATTGTCCAAGATCACATGAATCCGTTTTGCCTTTGAAAAACGCTGTGTCAGTTCCCACAGCAACAGCACGAACAGCGCCGTAGTCTTGCGGCGTCCTTCCACCACAATCAGCTCTTTCGTCTGAGCCTCCTGAGCGCCTGCCAGGTAACGTTTCTCGTTTCTACCCGGCGTAAGCACAGACTTCTGCTGGCCGCGAAGCATCCAGTCATCGCCGATTTTGGGGTTCAGGTGGATGTCGATCTCATCCTCCCAAACGGCCACCTCATTTGGCGGCAGCTCAGTCTGAAGCTTCTGGATATGTTGCAAACAATGTTGTTTTTCAGCTTCCGGCCAAGGGCAGGTGACTGTTGGCTTCGGACGCCCTCGCCGCGCCCCGATCAATTGCAAGGCCCGACTCATCGTCGACAGGCCAATTTCAACGCGGGTCGTTCGCTTGAGCGCATTGATCAACAATTCGCGCGTCCAAGTTGGTCGCATCCAACCATAGTCCGGAGGATCTTCGGACACGGCCTGGCGTAACTGCGCCAAATACTCTTCTGTCAACTTTCGCTGTCCATTTCCGTCCCGATGGTCGAACAGCCCCGCTTCTCCTTCCTCGTTGAATCGAGTGTTCGTTCGGTAAACAGTACTGCGGCTGACCTTCAGTGACTCGGAAATCCACGTGGGCGATTTTCCCTCCAACAAGTGAATTACGATCAGATACCGAGTCCGCAACCGCGCATCACACAGAAACTTTAGCTGCTCCAACAACTTTTGCTTGGCGCACTCCGCCGAGACTGAAACAATGCCTTCCATGGGGAACTCCTTCCTTGGTTTGGAGTTGTGATACCTCCAAGGTAAGGGTTCCCCATATCTTTTTCACTGTTTTTTTCACGATCCACCGCGCGCTCCACAATCGAGAGCGGTCATTTAGGTGGTGCGCTCCTATTGGAGTACTGGATCAAATCGGCAGCCGGAGGCCATTTCGTGAGCGGGCCGATTCCCTGCCTTCCGCAAGACTTGTCCTGTGGAAGTTCCAAGGTCGCTTCCCTGACTCCGGAAAACTTTCTCGCGATCGCCGAGCGACTGACACGGGACGAGGTCGTTCATTCGCTGATCGAACTGAGTTTTTATCCTGAGACTTCCGACTCGCGGGACCGCGAACTGTTACGCGTCTCTGTAACACATGGCTTTTCGGGGCCGAAGTGGGGCGATCCTTGCCTGACCATTCTGCCGCCTGCACCTTCGGCACCACCACAAATCATCGTACTGGATGACACAGGCAATCGGTTTCGACGTACTCCGACACGGTGGCCCACGGCCATCACAGGCGACCGCCCACCGGCAGAATCACTGGCTGTCAACAAACTGCACCGTCCACTACCGGAACCGAAGAGCGGAGACAACTCAAAAAACATCCCAGACCAAGCGACCTGCTCGCTGTGGAGTGAGGTGACACGCCAGTTACCGCCGGATATCAGCAGATCGGAGCGTCGATTTATTGCTGGTTGAAGTCGCGATTGGCGGAACGAGATTCAGTCACATGATGCCCTGAAGGTTTCCACAGTGTCTTGATTTCGCCATCATCATGTATCTGTCGATGTTGATTGGTAAGCCGCTTTAACTTCGGCGTTATTGAAGCAGACGGATCGGCTTCCTCAGTTCGCCAGCGTCGAGTTTCCTCCAAAACTCACTGGCAGCGAGGGGCTCGCTCCAAATCAATCCGATGACCTCCAGCGACTTCATTTGCCGAACGATGTCCAAGCCATGTGTAATGCTCGATGGAGTGAAGAAAAGTTTTCTGAGAGGCATGCCTTCGAGGGGAGTCAAATCCGTTACTTGCGCATCTGAGATATACAACTCATTGAGCAACGCCCCTCGAAGAATCGACAAGTCGCTTACATTTGTGAACTCACAGCCCAATCTTGCGAGAGGCATTCCTCGTAGTGGCGACAAATCCGCGACTTGAGTTCTGTCGCAATGGAATAGCTGCAAATTCATTCCTTGCAATGGTGCGAGGTCTTCTACCCGAGTATCCCTTATTTCCAAAGACTGCAGTGGCATCCCCTGCAGAGCCGTCAAATCGGAAACTGGCGTGCCGTCGCAGGACAATCCGATCAGTGGCATACCTTCCAGAGGAGAAAGATCAGAGATCTGCGTGTTGCCGCAGTACAGCTTGAACAATTGCATGGTGCTGAGGGGCGAAATGGTTGCGATGGGACACATCCCGCAACTTAAGTTTCTGAGTGGCACTCCTGCAATCGGAGACAAATCTTTGACATTCGTCTGCCAAATGTCGAGTGTTTCGAGAGGCATATTTCTGAGTGGTGAAAGGTCAGACACGTTTGTTGTATTCACGCTCAGATAAACCAAATCCATTTGCCGCAATGGCGACAAATCCGAAACGGAAGTGAAACTCAAGTTAAGTCGTAGCAACGGAAGATGCGAGATCGCCGACAGATCCTGAATTCGTGGATTTCTTGTGCAATGGAGTTCGATAAGCGACATCCCATCCAGAGGTGAGAGGTCCTGCAAAATGCCTGACCGGTCTAACGATCCACCGCACGCCAGATGTTTCAAACCAGTCAGCGCCCGCAAAGGCGAAAGGTCGTCGACTTTGTCCGTCGAAAATTCCAGCTCAATCGCCTTTCCTTTCACTGTAATTGGCTTTGCTCGACCGCCAAAACCCGCTAGTCGCCCGTCGAAGCCGGGATTGAGTTCCATCATTTTTTTACTGACTTCGACGATCTGCTCGTCGGGTGGCAATGCCTCGACGGAACGCACCCAATCGCTGAAGCCTGGGAGCGAAAATGCCAGCGGCTTATTTTTTGCGGGGGAGACCGTCGGCGCCGTTGAAGGCGTCCCCTTTGAGGGCGAATTCCTTCGCTCAGTATCGCCATTGCTGGCCATCTTCCACTGGGCAAAAGCGGCCAGGAGCAATGCTCCGATCAACACTGCAGTAACCACCCCCGGAACGAGTAAGCTCTTTCTCTCGATCGTCGTCGGTGATGCAGGCTGTTTCGTTTCAATGAACGTCTCACTGAATGGTGAGATGTCGACGATTGACTCCGTGTCGGAGGCCTCGTTGAAACTTGCTACTTCTGCCGAGGATGTTTGACTGTTGTAGCCAACCCTCTCAACACGGACCAATTGCTCCAGGTCGGCAATCACCGCCGTCATCGACTGCTGACGATCTTCCTTCTTCTTTGACACCATTTGCTGAAAAATGGTATCGACGTTGACAGGAACCAATGGGTTACTCTCACGAAGGGAAGGGATTCGCTGCTCTCGATGAGCCAGGAGTCGCTTCATCACCGTGTCCCCGTGGTAGAGTGCCTTCCCCGTCAGCAGGAAATAGAACGTGCATCCCAAGGAGTAGATGTCAGCTCGCGTGTCAGCGGTTTTGGTGTCCAATGCCTGCTCTGGTGCCATGTAGTCAACCGTCCCCATGATTGAGCCGGTTTTTGTCAGATCGAGTTGGGGTTCGGCAATCTCTTTATCAGTAAGGCGGGCCAAGCCCATGTCAAGGATCTTGACGTTCCCCTCTAGATCCAAGAGGAGATTTGCTGGTTTGATGTCGCGATGAATAATCCCCTTTTTGCCAGCAGCCTCGAGCCCTTTCGCCGCCTGGAGAACATAACTCACC
>CAXBSB010000280.1:0-8217 GCA_963977965.1 uncultured Schlesneria sp. | reverse complement strand
TTCGTTGCCCTTGCCAAACTTCAGATACCGACCATTCGCAAATCCAAGGTTTTTGCCGCCGGCCGAAATGATCGGATAGTTGCGTGACAGGTGGAAGCTGCTGGAAGCAGATCCGTGCATGGCAAATGTGTTGTCCAGCATGTTGCCGTTGCCGGTTGGTTCCGGGGTCTCTTTCAGTCTCTGTGCAAACCGGCCGAATTCCTCGGCCTGATAACGATTGTATGTGCCGAGATTTTTCCAGCCATCGGGCTTCTTAACTTCGTGCGTCAAACCATGGGCACCACCCAGCCCGACAGCCAGAGACAACAGGTCGTGCGGACCTTCGCCGTTCTCTCGTCCTAACTGGAATGTCGCGACGCGTGTCGAATCGCTCAGGAACGCCAGATAAATCAGTTCGTACATCGTCTGGAAATAGAGCCGTGCCTCTTTCGGTTCGGCATCCAGGTGCAGGTTGCGAGTTTCCACCTGGGGAATCGGAGTATCGATCCACTTCTGAGCCTTGGCCAGCTTCAGCTCTGTATCACGGACAGCGTCCAGGTACTGCTTCAGCGTTTCCTGATCGCGGCTGGAAAGCTGGCGTCCCAGCGATCGCGTGTTGTCAATCAGCAGGTCCAGCGCACTCTTGCTGCGAGCCAGTCTGGCGACGGCGTCTTTACCACTGGTCACAAACAGGGTGTCGAAGATTTCTTTCGGCTTGTTCATCGCGGGAATCGGTCGGCCTTCCCGGTTGAACGACTGTGTTTGAGCTCCGCGAGGCCCGCCGACGCCTCCGTTGGTGGACATGACCAGCGATGAGTGCCTGGTAAAGTCGCCCGCATGCTCCGCATAGACCTGATCCAGCGAAATCGTGTTCTTGTACGGGCCGTCGCCCCCAATCGGGGCTCCCGTCAGGTATTGGTCGGCGTTTGAATGGCCATGAACATTACGAGCAGCAGGATGCGACAGTCCCGAATAAATCGTGATGTCGCTGCGCAACGGTTCAAGGACATCGAGGACCTTTGTCAGTTCGAAATCCTTTTCGCCACCTCGAGGAAACCAGCTCCAATCCTTCCAGGCGGGATCCGACTTGAGCGGCAAGCCGACTCCGTCCGGATGATAGACACTGAGGAATCGTCGCGGCGTTTCGTTCTGAGTCGGGCCGCCCATCGCGAACGATTCGAGCCACGGCAGGGCCAGGGCCACGCCGGTTCCTCGCAGAAACGTTCGACGGCTGAGCAAAAGGGATTTGTGATTCATCGCGTCTTCCTTCCGAGGGAGTCCCTCAACCCGTATCAAGTGATCGCCCGGAAACAGCATCTGCCACTTCCGCTCGTCGATTTCCCAAATCACTACCGAGAATTAAAAATGTTACTGGTGACGATCAGTTGAACCAGGTCGCCCAGCCCATCATCGCGTCGTCTGAACTCTGTCGTCAAGCGGTCGATATCAGCCCGGTCTCCGAACGAGAGCGGTCGGCCGACTGCGTAAGACGTCAGTTTATGCACCATCGCTCTGGCAAATTGATCTTGTCGGTCCGTCAACAGGTATCTCTTGAGCCCATCCATGCCGGCCAGAGTCTGCCGATTAAACAGTTCGGAAGATGCGTCGACAGGTTTGTTGTTGATCTGAGTCCGGTAGACGCCCAATGCGTCATAGTTCTCAAACGCGATTCCCCAGGGGTCAATGCGACTGTGACATGAGTAACAGGCGGCCTTGTTCCGGTGATCAACAATCCGCTCTTTCAGCGTCATTTTCAGGATTTCCGGATTCGTCAGATCGACTTCCGGGACATTTGGTGGCGGCGGAGGTGGAGGATCCTGCAGGATGCGTTTCAGCATCCAGACCCCTCGTTTCAGCGGGTGAGAATCCTTGCCATCCGAATTCATGGCGAGAATCGCTGCTCCCGTCAGAAGGCCGCCCCGATTCATCTGCGGAGTGATTGACACCTTGCGGAACTGAGGCCCGTAGACCTTGGGGATCCGGTAATGAGCGGCCATGCGTTCGTTTACGACTGCGTAATCAGAGTGAATAAAGTCCATCACGCTGAGATTGTGCTGCAGAACTTCTTGAAAGAAGGCGACCGGTTCTTCCTGCATCGCCTCACGTAACGAATTGTCGGTGATATGCGTCACGCTGCTGAGTCGATCCAGGCCGAGCCACTGTTCGACAAAGTTCTGTGAATACCGACGGGAACGGGGGTCTGCCAGCATCCGCTTGACTTGAACGGTCAAAACCTCAGGCTCCCGAAGTTTCCCCTGTTCTGCGAGTTTGACCAGTTCCTCATCTGGAATACTGGACCACAGGAACACGGCCAGGCGGCTTGCGAATTCCAGATCGCTAATTCTGGCGGACGATTCCGTTTGTTCGGGGGGCACTCGTTGAGTCAGATAGAGGAACTCAGGAGTGGCCAGGGCGGTGGCCAGGACTTCGACCATCGCATCTTCAAACGTCGAAAATCCCGGCCGGTATTTCGCGAACAGATCCATGAACTGGTCAACTTCCTGCATGGTGATGGGACGACGCCAGACTCGCTTCAAAAATCGATTCAGTACTTCGCGACCATAGACCTGCTCGTCAGCTTTGTTGGGGCTGTCGAAGAAAATGTCGGTATGCGTTTTGGGTGGCCACTGCTCGTAGAAGGGAGCCGTGATTTCAATGTAATCGATCATGACCTGCAGCGGATCTTCGCCACCTGGAGCATTGGAAACATTATGGATGTGCAGGAATTCGTCACGTCGAGGAAACGTGGTGGTGAGCTTACGGAACGGATTCCGCTGAATATCGCTCAGAGGAATGTCGAAGTGAATGAACTGCGGAGTGTCGGCCGAAGCGGTTACCGAGGCGTCCCGATCGCTGATGACCTGTGAGAAGTTGGCGTTGTTGCTGGTGTGAGCACTGAAGATCAGACGCAGGTTGACGTATTCATTGGGGTTCATCGTCGAACGCCCGGCTCGAATGCGAACTCGCATGATTCCTTCGTCGGGAAGAAAGCGATCCAGGTCCAGCTTCAATTCGTTTGATCGAGGCAGCACCAGTACAATTGGTGAAACGGCGGGTGTCGTTCCTGCAACGACATCTGTTCGAGGCAGCGTCTTTCCGGCAGGAAACGGCAGACTCTCGTCCGTTTCGCGATTGTAAAGCTGCTGCTGATTCTTCGGCTTTCGGGGATTCTTCTTTCCGTTGTCCGCAGCTTTGTCATCCTTTTTCGCTTCAGCCTTCTGCATCTCTTCGGGCATCGAGATGATATAGGTCACCGGTTGCGGACGCTCACCACTGACGGTGGCCCGCTTCAGTGCCTTCAGACCGATTTCACGATACGTTTCAAACTGCGTGGCCGACATCTGCAGCAGTTCTGAGCTGTTCTTGAAACCATCCTCAGAAGCGGTTTCGGGCGGAAGTTTGCTCGGAATGGAATGGGCGAGACCCAGCAGGTCCTGCAGGGCATAGTTGTATTCGTAATTCGTCAGCCGACGAAATGAAGAATGCTGCTTGCTGTTGCGACGCACCAGCGAGGCGGCGGTCAGTTCCGTGTTGAGCCAGTCAACAATGGTGCCTCGATCTGCTTCGGCAAGTGCATAGTCTGGTGCGTCCTGCGGCGGCATCTCAGACTTGCTGAGAGCATTAAAAACTTCGCGCCATCGCTCGACATCATTCCCCGTCAGCAAATCAGGATTCAGTTGGTCAATGCGCAGTCGGCCTTCTGACTTTTCGGGACCATGGCAGGCCAGGCAACTCTTTTTCAACAGCGGTCCAACCGACTCACGAAAGAACGCGACGTTGGCCTTGGGGATCGCGTCGGCTGCTACTGTTGTCTGATCCGCTCCCTTCAGGAATCGAGACTTCGTTCGTCCGGATTCTCTGGCGGCTTCGAGCGAAACGGGAGTCGTTGGTTCGGCGGCCTGAATCACAGCGGCACTGCCGATGACCAGCAGAATGGTAATCTTCAGAGTGTTCATCAGAATACTTTTCGTTCTCAGACAACGTCGGGATACGATCAACTGTGCTGGTGGACAGCAGTCAAACGGGCAGGGAATTTCAGGTGGGCAAAATTGGCAGGCGTCATGCGTGGAAAAAGCATACCATGACAGCCGACTCAGCAGTAGAGCATTTCGGAATGTCTGTGTTACTGTTTTCCCGATTCTGTCACCGTAATGTTTGAACATCGTCACACCCCCGTCGAATACTCACTGTTGAAGAACGCGTCCGTCATTGATTTCCAGCCGAACAACCTGAAGCAAGTGAACCAGAGATGACCTTGATCCGAATTGTTTTGCTAATTGGCACATCCTCGCTCGTTGCCGTTCCTCTCTTCGCGGCCGAAGCCACGACACCCAATATCGTGCTGATTCTTGCAGACGATCTCGGGTATGGAGATGTCAGTTGCTACAACGATCAGTCGAAAGTTCCGACCCCGCACCTGGACCGATTGGCTCGCGAAGGTCTGCGATTCACGGATGCTCACAGCCCATGCACTGTCTGCACTCCAACTCGCTACAGCCTCATGACGGGTCAGATGGCGTTTCGAGTTCCGAATGGTGGAACTGTTTTCACGGGAGTGGGCGGACCGTCGTTGATTGCACCGGGACGGCTGACGTTGCCGGGTATGCTGCGCGAAAAAGGCTATTCCACAGCCTGTGTCGGCAAATGGCACATTGGTCTGACATTTTATGATAGCGATGGTCAGCCAGTCCGTGGCGATGGAGTTGACGCTGTTCGTCGGGTCGATTTCTCCAAGCGCATCGCGGGTGGGCCGATCGATCACGGTTTCGATCATTTCTTTGGAACGGCCTGCTGCCCCACAACAGACTGGCTGTACGCGTTTATCGAAAATGATCGTGTTCCCGTGCCGCCTGATCGACTGATCGACAAGTCGCGTTTACCGAAGCATCCCTATGCAAACGATTGCCGTGCCGGTCTGATTGCACTCGACTTTCCGATGGAAGAAGTGGATCTGGTGTTCCTCGACAAGAGTCGCAAGTTCCTGGAACAGCACGTTCGCCAGTCACCCAGGAAACCATTCTTCCTGTTTCATTCCGCGCAGGGGGTTCACCTCCCCTCGTTCGCCGCTCCGCAGTTCCAGGGAAAGACCAAGGCAGGACCGCACGGAGACTTTATCTACCAGCTCGACTATGTCGTCGGAGAATTAATGACGACGCTGGAACAACTCGGCGTGGCTGACAACACGATCGTCATCTTCACCAGTGACAATGGGCCGGAGACAACCAGCATCATTCACATGCGAGCCGATTTCAATCACGATGGGGCCAGGCCCTGGCGCGGGGTCAAGCGAGACAGTTGGGAGGGTGGGCATCGAGTCCCCTTTCTGGTCCGCTGGCCTCGCAAAGTCAAACCGGGAACAACCAGTTCGCAGCTCACCAGCCTGACCGACGTCATGGCTACCGTCGCAGCAATTCTTGGCAAGAAGCTGCCGGACAACTCTGCGGAGGACAGCTTCAACATGCTTCCCGCGTGGCTGAATCAAGATCCCGCCCCGATCCGTCCGTACCTTCTGCAGCAGGCATTCAGCGGACAAAAGACACTCTCAATTCGACGCGGCCCCTGGAAGTACCTCGCTCATACAGGATCAGGGGGAAACCGCTACGAAAACAATCCCGGGCTGAAGCCGTTCTCACTGCCCGACACCGCGCCTGACGCCGCAGGACAACTCTACAATCTGGAAACGGATCCAGGCGAAAAAACGAATCTGGTAATTCAGCGTCCCGAGATTGCGGCTGAGTTAAACGAACTTCTTGAACGCTCGAAATCCACAGGTCGCAGTCGGCCGTTGGCGGACTGACAATTTGCCTGCCATCAACATCGCGACACAGAATTACTTTTGATATCACACGGCCCTACGCCGCCGTTACGTATCAGGGCAGATAAATTCTTCCTCTGTGCCTCTCCGTGGCCTATGTGGTAAATCGCACGTCAACTCCGATAGACTGAATCTTTTTCCGGCGAATGGTATACTCAAGCCATCACCGTTCGAAAACTGCGAGGGGTTTGCCGTGCTTGTCCAGATGGAATTGGCTCGAATCATCATCAGCGAGATCAACGATCAGCAGGTCATCTTTCTGCGTGAAGTTGAAGGAGATCGCTCGTTTCCGATTCTGATCGGCTTGTTCGAAGCAACGAGTATCGACCGCCGTGTGCGCGGAGAAGTCCCCCAACGCCCACTGACACATGACCTCGTCAAAGCAAGTATTGAAGCGCTTGGCGGTGAATTGCAGGATGTGGTCATCCATACACTGGAAGACCACACCTATTTCGCGTCGTTACGTGTCAGCAAGGATGGTGAGTTGGTTCAGATTGATGCACGGCCCAGTGATGCCGTTGCGCTGGCTGTCCATTACTCACCACACTTGCCGATTTACGTTTCCTCAGACGTTCTCGATCAGGCGCTGGGCTGATCCGGTTCTGTGCTGCCCGGCAGCTCTCGAGGAACCTCGTGGCCTGGTACCGGCCCAGGTCCGGTGCTCCATGATGCAATCGCTAAAGGAGTTAGCCAGCGTGCTTTGTAAGCGCTGATCATTGCTGCGATGATCAACGATCCGACGCTCCACGAAAACGCTGTGATTGCCTGCCACCCGACGACTGAAGTTGCCGTTCGGAATCCCAGCGAGGCGAACCCGTATCCCAGGACAGTTGTTGTTCCAGCAAATCCGCCCCAGTAAATCCGACTCTGGCAGACCATTGCACAGATGGCACACGTTGCGGCCATGATGCTGACATAGAGGAATCTCCACGGCAGCGGCACTTCAGCCGCGACAGGTGTCACCAGAATGATCACGGCACTGATAGGCAACCACACTGCCGTGACTTGACGCAATGCTAACGCCCACCAGTCGCGATAATTCAGACCGACGACGATCGAGGTCGCCAGAATTGCGTGATAGCACAAAGTTGTGCGAAAGCCGTATTGTGGAATCGCAAACCAGACTCCTGTGGTCACGATGCATGTGGCTGCAAGTACCATCGGCGTCCAGGCTCGATAGAGTCCAATGGCAGCAAGCATCACACCAGCAGCAATCATCGGTAGAGGCTGCATGACAAACGTGTCCAGGGTCGTCGTCGAAGGACCGATCCACGTCAGTAGCATCGTGCAGCCGAGTAATCCATATCCTGACAGTGGTGCCCGGCGAACTGTTCCCCAGCCATAGAATGCAATCAGCATCAGCAACATTAACCATACCTGCGAGCCGATCGTGTTGCTGACTCGTGATGCAAATTCGGCTGAAGCCAGCGTGTTCGCAAATGGCCAGGCCAGCGGAAGCAGCAGCGGGGCGATTTGCATGACGTTGCGGGCCAGCCGTTGATTACCGTGGGCAAGTGCCCCTTCCAGAACCAGCAACAGAACGGCAAGCAGAAAAGGTGCGATGAAGTAAGGACGCCAGATCGTATCCAGCACGATCCCCTCCCGAACTTCCGGGGATGACCAGATCGGCCCCGTCTGGCTGAAAGTCAGCGTCAGCGCATAGGACCTCAGGATGACGGCAATTGCAATCACTCCAAAGGCGACCCATGGAAAGACCGGCCAGGACCATGGGGTTCCGTTGTTTGCAAAGTATTCTTTTCCGCGGCGAACGGCTGGCAACAAGGTCAAACAGAGCAGGGCTGCCACTTGAGGAAACAGGAAGATCGTCCAGTCGAGTGTACTGGATGACCGTGGATGTAATTCCGGTGAGCACCACCAAGGAGTGATGTAGAACAGTGCCAGAAACAGAAAGAATGGAATCAGGAAAGCCCTTCCCAGGCGGATTCCAGCGCCCCTCAGGACACAGACGAGCACGATTGTGGAAAATGCCAATCCGATCCCGAGCAGCGCAGCAGCCCCAGTGGTTGACTCCATTTGCACGAAAAGATCATCGGCACTGACAGAGACGGCAAGAAACATCAGAAGCAGTAACAGCAGGATCGACCGTGCGTCGTCCCAGACGCCGCCCCAGCGGACGATCGAGATTCCCACAAGTGCCAGCAATGTTGTGTAGGCCGCGAGAACCCCCATCATCACCCAGCAGTTGATGGCTCCAATCTCAAGCTGGCCGTACGTGGCTCGTACGGCATAAAGCATGAGAAACGCACTGATGAAGTAGAACGGGTTGTTTGTCCATAGCCAATGGACGACCGACGACCGAGTCTTGAACATGGTCTGCCTCCGAAAAAAGAAATGAAAAACGACGCAGGGGAAAAAGATATGATGGGAACACCCCTGACACGGGCATTATAGCGGCGGGTATT
>CAXBSB010000279.1:0-8239 GCA_963977965.1 uncultured Schlesneria sp. | reverse complement strand
TTCGTGCTCTCCGTGTGCTTCGTGGTCAACAGATTCTTGCGAAGGACGAGTGATCTACCACGAAGCACACGAAGAGCCTGGCGCTGGCTTCGCCCGCAACCCGTTATGGAGAGTTTGTCGTAGAGGAACTCGATTAGGTAATTTTGCGTGAAAAAGACGTGAGTCCTTTTGTAGATTGGGGGCTACTAAACAAGGCTCCTGCACTCCAAAGGACTCACGCCATGAAATCGTTTCTCCAACAAATGTCGTCAAAAATCAAGGGAGCACTATCGGGATTGGACCGCGTGCGGTTCCGCGGGACAATCCGCTGGTTGTCGAGCTTGCGCGGGATGGGGTCGTACCTGGGAACGATGAAGATTCTGCTGAAGAACTTTGAGGAATGGGGCAAGGCGAGAACGGCGGAGATTGAAGCGGCGACCAGAGCGCTGGGCAAGGAAGCGAAGCGGCCGGTGATCTATCTCCCAGGCAGTAACGTGCGGAAAGAGACTCTGGCGATGGAGATCGCTTGTGCCGACAACATCACGCAAGGTTTGATTGCCGTCTTCAAGTGCGTCGAGCCGTGCTGGTCATTCAAGGTCGGGCCGAATGCCCAGACGAAGATGCTCGAATTGCGGTATCTACCGTCCAAATGTTCCCACTTCTACTTCTACTGGCTTGATCCGCAACTGGGTTTGACGCATTTGCGTTTGCAGTCATGGGCGCCCTTTTCGATTCACGTATGCATCAACGGACGAGAATGGCTGTCGCGACAACTGACAAAAGCTGGTATCGGCTTTGAACAACGCGACAACTGCTTCGTCGACATCGACGATTTGCCGCGAGCTCAAGAACTCGCATCTCAACAGTTGCGGACCGATTGGTCAGCGCTGCTGGACAGCTTCCTCAGAAAATGCCACCCCGCGCACTCGACGATGTTTGCAAGTCGACCGCTCGACTATTACTGGTCTGCGGAGGAAACCGAGTGGGCGACCGACGTGATGTTCCAATCGCCAGACGCGCTGTCCAGTGTCTATCCCAATCTCCTGCGTCACGGAATGACGACGTTTGGCAGTCCCGATGTCCTGCGGTTTCTTGGGCAGCCTCCCATTGTCAATCGTACGACTCGCGAGGTCGTCTCTTCCTTCAAAACTCGCCCGGAGGGAACGCGGATCAAGCATTCGATCAACCGCAACTCGATCAAAATGTATGACAAACAACAAACGGTGTTGCGCGTTGAGACGACGATTAACGACCCGCGTGATCTGAAAGTCTTTCGCGCGAAGGAAGGGGACCCCACCGGAAAGAAAAACTGGCTACGGTTACGCAAAGGTGTCGCCGACCTGAAACGCCGGGCTGAGATCAGTCAGAAATCGAATGAGCGTTACCTGCAAGCACTGGCATCCGTCAACCACAACGTGCCGTTGGGAACTGCCGTCAGCGCCATCTGCAAACCGACCGAGTTCAAAGGGCGCCGCGTGCGGGCACTGCAACCACTCAGCCCCGAGGACGGCCTTCTACTCAACTCCGTGGTCCGCGGCGAATTCGCCGTCAATGGATTTCGCAATCGCGACCTGCGTCCTCTGCTATTTGGCGATGCCGAGGTACCGCCGACAGAAGCAAAACGCCAGGCCGCCAAAATCACCAGACTCCTCCGCATGCTCCGTGGACACGGATTGATCCAGAAAGTAACCAAAACTCATCGTTACACCTTTACTGAACAAGGGCTTCAAACCATTACCGCAATCAAGGCCGCAATGACTGCAAATACCGAAACACTCAGCAAATTGGCCGTCTAAAATCTTCGCGCCAAGCAAAGAAACCAAATGTTAGTAATATGAAGAGCGCGAAGGAAGACTTCGACAATCGAGTAGTCGAACGTGCCATCGAGGTTCACTGCGCGCCCTGGTTAGAAGCTGCAGTATAATACCCGCGATACGCCACACTTAAATGGGATGCACTCTATGTGTCAGCCAGATTCGATGTTGCTGAAACAATCTATATTTTATTTAAAAAGAGCCCCGCCATCACGTCGACAGCGGGGCCTTCCAGGTCAGTTTTCAAGAATAATCCACTACTTCGACGCTTTGAACCAGCGTCCAAGTCGGCTACCACTCGGTGCAGGTTCTGGCACTGACTCCAATCGCTCATCGGTGTTTTGTTCGGGCGTTTCGTCGGATGCCTCAGGCGCGAGAGTCGACGCAATTCGGCTTTCGTTTGCTACTGTACCCCGCAACCGAAGCGGTTCACGCCGCGTGGATTCAACGGGCTGGCTTCGTGAGGGGCCTGTAGTGGGTCTGGCCTGGATTGGCTGGTCCTGATTGATAGATTCACCGAGCTTTTTCCGCATGCGAGCTTCGCGTTCTTGGATCAGCTTCTGCTGCTTCGCTTCCAGCAGTGCCTGATACTCTGCCTGGGTAGAAGCCAGTTGTTCCTGCAATTCAGAGAGTTCACGACACTTTTGTTCGTACTGTTCGATGTACTGTTGTTCGTCGCGTGAAGGACCTGCTGCAACTCTTCGGCCTGAATCTGAAACCTGACGACCATTTGCCAAATAACCTGCAGGTTGAATGGACGACTGCAGTTCCGCTTGCGATGGTCTCGCCTGGGTTTGTGTTTGTTGCATCGTGGCGAGTTGCCCGACGAGTGCGGTCAACTGCGTCACTTGTTGCTGTAATCGAGCGATTTCTTCGGCTTGAGGTGAGGCGGTTTGTCCGAAGCACGGGGCGGGAGGTACTGTGCAATTCGGAGGAGTAACTGGCTCACTTTGCTGGTTCGCTGAAGGATTCGCCTGAGGTCGGGTCAATTGCATTTTTAAAGCAGGCTGAGCCTGATAGGTCGCTCGCGATTGATCCGTGATCATCTCAGGGCCACGTCGCGATCGAAAGAGTCCGCCGAATTGAAGCGATGGCAGGCGGATTGTCGACTGCGGAATATGCAGCGCTGGTCCATGGAAGCCAAGGCCATTGGATTCACCGAGAACGTCCCCGCTTGTGGGCGGAGCAACAAACATTCCTGGTGGAGTGACTGGTTCAGACTGCTGATTTGCGTTGGCAGGCCGATTGCAGTTCGGTGTGTAATAGGGAGCCGCACATTGCGGCGCTGCACACTGGGGGGCTTGAGCTAATGCGTCCACAACGGGAACGGTGAGCAAGAATGCAGAATACTTCAGTTTAGAAACCCAGGTCGACATGGAATCCATCCTCCGGCGCGAATGCCTCGATCCGTTATTCAGGCTCAAATCCGTTATTGACCAGTTGCTGTATTGGGAGCGGGGGCAGAAACCTGCTGAACAGCAGGAAGTCGTGGTGTTGTTCGCGCTGCCGCTGGAATGGGTCCTGGTGGCACAGGTTCGCCCGCACGCGATTGAGGAGTCACACTGGTCAGCGGCTTGCCCTGTTGTTGAAGCAACATCTGCTCAACTATCACAGACAGCCGCGACAGGTCTTTGTCGAGTTTGTTGAGGCGTTCATCCTGGGGATTGGTGTCGGCAAACTGCGCCTGTGGATCTGCTGCAAAGCTGGTTCCAACAGGAGCCTCGGGGGGCAACGGAGGACAAAGGCAGCAGACTTTTTTCTTCTTCGGCGGGGCATTCTGGCACGTTGGGCATGGCTGTTGGCACCCTGGTTCAGCGGGGCGATCACACCCGGCATTCTTATGTGAGAAGATTCCGAAGATGCCACCAGCATAGACAGATGACTGAATCATCGCTCCGCAAACGACGGCTCCAATCCACGGTGCGAAACCGGGCCTCCCCATGGTCTTTTCCTTAAGAGTCATTGTGTGGTTCAGGGGGCTCGACCTTCCAATCTGGAACGCCCGACAACTGATTCGACCCGTTGAACCACTACGAACGATCAAAAATGAATCACCCACGCTAGAATGCCCAGGGAGACAGTGAATCGATCCGAACAATGATCACTGCGTGCAAACGAAGTAACCTCGGCATTCTTCTAACATCCCGCATAACTGGGATATCAGGAAGCGAGGAATCGAATTGAATCTTAAATTGTGGCCGCTACCCCGTCCGGAATTCACTTGACGAGAGCATTCAGTTTTTGAACCGAGCTACCAAGTTTCGCATCGAGCTTTTGCAATTCGGTTGCCTTGCCAGCGGGAACTTCCGCCTGCTGACCGGCTCCAAGAAGATCTCCGATACCGATCTGACCGAGGAATGACTTCAGCAGAACGGGCAAGAGATTCGCGGGCTGGGCTTTGACCAGTGCGGCTTTTTCGGCGGTTACGAGTCCGACCATCAGCAAGTCTGCTGCGAGCAGATTTTTATCCAGCTTCGCAACTGCGTCGACGGCCTTGTCGAAATCTGAGACGATCGCATTCAAATCGAGTGGAAGCGTCGGGAACTGTGACAAAGCCCGACGCGCTTCGGTCACGTTTTTCGCCTTTTCAGCAAGCAGCTTCAACTCGTTGCTGAGTTTCGACATGTCGATCTTGGTTGTGGGAGTTGCCCCCGCTTTGGAATTGACAATTTCATCGGCCGTCTGGAATGCCAGTGATCGAGACTTCAAGATCCGTTCCATGGCTGACAGGCGATCCTCGCGAAGATCCTGATGCTGCAGTACGTCAGCAGGAATTGCTCCAGGTGCCCCTGACGCTGATGGGACAGAAGAATTCCCGGTTGGAGCTGCGGGGATATTACTGGAACTGACAACGCCTCGCCGTGGTTGAGCGTTCAGATTTGCCGCGAGAATGACAACCGCAACGCAAGAGAATGGGAATACCATATTTAGAAACGGGCGGCTTTTGGACATCGAATACTCCGGCGCAATTACGTTGACATTTCCCAGGGAGTTTCGGCAATTGATGCCGGTTCGTTATAACCGATTTCGGCAATATTGGCTGGAAGGTTCACAGAAACTTCATTGGTCCAAACACTGCCTGCACAATACTGATCCGATTTGCGTACGAGATCAATGAGTTAGAGCCGTCGCCCCCCCAGAGCAATCCGATGGGACGATTGTTCGACTCCCCCATGATGAGAGACCCCGAGTCACCACTCGAACTAAACGGGTTGCCCGACGTCGAGTGAATCATCCATTGCTGCTTGAGCATGATTCCGTTCGTACTGACGTCACGAAACGGAGCGCTCGAAGAAATGACGCCAGTCGTCATGCCGGTTTTCTGTCCAAATTTTTTCACCAGGAAGCCACCTGACGCTTGTGCCGCTGCCGTCACCTCAGCTTCGGTCATCGGATTCGGGTCAAGTGCCAGGCCGCTATAGAGCGGCGTGTATGCTCCGGAAACCGTCATAAGTGCGATTGCAGCATCCAGTTCTTGATCTCCGGACTCTGACCAGGCTGTCAGCGTTCCAATTTGTGCAAACGCAGAATTGAGAATGGGTTGATCGATTCTGAAGGCGAAATGAGGGTTCAGAACGTGCTGGTTACTCAGGATGTACTGGTCAGCATCCCCAAAATTCACGACGGCCCCGACGGTCCCTTCCTCGAACCCGGATGCAGATCCACCACCAACCACCGCTTCTCCGGCGTGCTGCACACCTTGGCCCAATTCGACGACATCGATGGGAATCCCTTCGACCGACTCCGGCAGCTTGTTCAGAACTCGCTTTCCCTTAGGGGCTTTCATTTTCACCATCACGACGATACAGAATTCACCGGTAGACGCCCCGTCCTTATGTCGTTGGTGGATCTGAGTCCCGATAATGTTGCTTCCGCCGTACGGAGCCACTCCGAATCGAGTTCGCGTACCGTCAGGACCCGGTGTCAGTCCGAGGACGACGTCCAACTTTTTTTGGCTGCAATCAGCCGCAGAGCCAGCTCACACTTCGTGGCTTCCGGATCGTGGATCTGCATCAGCATGTCATGGCAACCACAAGGCTCGGCACTCTTCTCAGCAGATTTTGAGGCGGGCTGCTTTTTTGTCACGCTGTGCTCCATGGCATCTTATGAAGTTATTGAATCGATAAGTGTAGTCTCAATTCAGTACTCATTCATCCTATGGAAACAAATTGCTAAGCACAAGCTTTCACTAATGACGTCGATGAGTCAAAGCTCCAAAGAATCGACGAAACGCCGATTGATCCGTGCACCGCTCTCGATCGCCTCCCTATTTGGCGCACCAAACGAACAAGGCCGACGAAATGTCGGCCTTGCCAATTATCACTTGTAAAAGCGAGTCGTTAGTAATTCAGCGGCTGGTTCGTTTGCCAGACCCATCCTTACTTGATGAAGGTTGCTTTCCTTCACCCTTCCAGACCCCAAGACCATCAGCGACAGGTTCTTCGGAAGCAAGATAAGAAAAGCCGACATTTCGCGGTGCGGATTCTGCCGAATCGACCGTCGGCCTCTTAACGGGAGCCGATGCTTTTGGTGCTGCTGATCTGTTGAATCGCGTTGACAGCACGGGCTGTGGTGACTGCTCAACAGTTTCGGCCTCTTCCTGAACGTATGAAGCGCCAACAATCCGCTTTGGCTGCGGTTGACGGACGGCAACTTCTCGCGATTGGGAGTCAGCAATGCGATCAATCATGCTTTCCAATCGGGCGAATCGATCATTCAAACGGCGAATCTCGTTCTCTTTGGCGGAAAGCTGATCACGCAATTGCCTTTCCATTTCAGACGTACATGGTGCTGGAGGCACGTTTCGGGGAACGGCGTCAATAGCACGAGGGTCAGCATCGTCTGGAACAACTTGATTGAATTCCAGAGCACGATTTTCAACAAACGGAGCTCTTGATGCGGTAATTCCCATTTCAGCGTTTTCACGCGTCCGGGCCATTCCGCCAATTCGAAGTTCGGGTAGCTCAATGTTGATTTCCGGGATACGGAAACCTAACCCGCCGAGTACGTATCCATTGCGTGGCCCCCGCATGATACCGGTCTGAGGTGGTGCCACGAATGTCCCTCGAGGAGCTGCATCAAGTGACCGATTGTTGGCAGGAATACTGCAATTCGGCGGGCAGTAAGTGGGAGCCTGGCACCCATCTGCTGTTCTTCCTACTTGAGCCATGCATGCCTGCTGGCCTGCCGTCATGAGTACGACGGCAAAAACTAACTTCTTCATAATTCTGCTTCCTTGCGGTATAAGACCGGCTTGGAGAAAGGTTCGATGATTGAAAGTGGAAAGTTGACGCGTTACTTGTTGATTTTTTCATCATGTTTTTCAACGATAGTCATAATGCGTCCGACCTTTTCCTCCAGCTTCCCGAGACGATCTTCGAGAGTCTCTTCCCCTAGAGCGCGACTGTTCTGGCGTGCTTCGCGCGCCACGCCTTCGCTGAGTGCGCGACGAACAGCAGGATTAGAAATTGGTACTGCCTGGCCAGCGCGAGTGATACCAGGGATTGAAAATGCGATGTCCCCGCGAGGCACCTCTTCCGGACAGAGGCAGCATGTATGTTTGGGCTTGGCGCACTCTACTTCACAGCTGCGGCAGGGTTCACACTTCTCTCGCTTAAAGCATCCGAAGACGCCTCCTTCAACAGGGGCGCTCTGTGTAGCTCCCAAGATCAGTAGTAATGCACCCGCACGTTTCCATGACATCTTACGTCTCCATCTACATTCCTCAGGAATCCGTTCGCAACATTGCGTTCGGCACAGTGGTATGTGAAATCGGACCGCAAATGTTTGAAAATCGTGCTTTGCGCATGCAAATGCGTTTCGATTCGTTTTTTTCTGGTGCAACTCGAAGCGATCGTTATAGTCGCTAACGTCGACAGTCCAAGTTGAGAATCAATCCACCGTGAGTCAGCAATTTCTGCCGAACGGAACAGAAAGTGCCAAATAAAAGAAGGACTGCGGTCGCAGTCCTTCTCTCAATTTGCCTCAACCTCAGCGATCAGGGATTGATTTTCTTGAGGGCATCGATCAGATCGTTGAGCGCCTTCTTTTGAGCGTCCTGGAACTCCTTGCGCTTTTCAGCATCTTTCTGTGCATTTTCTACAGCAGTACGAAAACCCTTCAGGGCCAGTACAAACTCAACTTCAGTTGGCGTAACCCCCGGGATCGCAGGGGTTGGATTTGCTGGCGTCGCACTATTCTGCGCGCTTTGGATATGCGGAATGAGCGCTTGAAGGATCGCCTGAGCTTTATCTTGGTCGGATGAATTCTTGTTGATTTTCAACGCATTAAGAATATCCGCTGCGGCTGTGACTGCGACTTCGGTCACCAAGGGTGCAGCAATTGGCGTGATCGAGCGTGACGCAACTTTATTCTTCGCTTCAAGTGCCTTCAGCCGCGCATCCAGATCTTGATGGTAGCTATCGGAACCCACACTTCGTGATACT